>NZ_DASVSG010000045.1:0-26168 GCF_036388195.1 Jatrophihabitans sp.
GGCTCTAGCGCTGGTCGCCGCGGATGTCGGTCTGCGGCTCCTCGATCTGCTCCTTGCGGACCTGCTCGGAGACGGTCTCCTCCGAGGTGACGGTCTCGGTGGCGAGCCGGACCCGCTCCACCGGAACGGTCTCCTTCTCCACCACCGGGCGCTCGGCGTGCAGGGTCACCTCGTGCTCTTCCTCGGTGAGGTCACCACCGGACATCGCCTGTCCCACGTTCGACTCGGTGATCGGCTCGCGCTCGATACGCACCTCCTCGTGGCTCACCGGCACCGTCTGGGTGACGTTCTCGGTGACGATGTACTTGCGCAGCCGAGCCCGGCCGGCCTCCACATTCTGGGTGCCGACCCGCACCCGCTCCTCGGAACGGGTCATGGCGTCGTCGGTGGTCGGGCCGGAGGTGTCGTGTCCGACCACTCCCGCGTCACCGGTCAGGTCCTGCCGGCCGGTCGTGCCCTCGTCGACGTAGTCCTGGGTGCCGGTCGTGCCCATGTAGCCGCTGTAGTACTGGTACAGCGCCTGCACCTCCGACTCCTCCAGATGACCGTCGTTCTCGACGTTCGGCGCGTCCTTGACCATCGCCTTGGAGACGGCCAGGACCAGGTTGTCGCCGTCGCTACTCGAGCCGTACAGCGGCGCGAATGACTCCTTGGTTCCGAACAGGCCGGTGCTGACGGTGACCCACTGCGGATCGCCGGTGGTGTCGTCGAGGTAGATCTGACCGATCCGGCCGATCTTGTCACCGCTGGTGTCGACGGCGTTCTTGCCGATCATTGACTGCAACTGCTCTGGTGCCATCATGCGAAATACTCCTTCGTCGGTCTCGCCCGGATGGGCCGAACGCGCGTCCGCTGACTGCGTCCGCGATGATTGGGCTTACTCCCACTGGTGAAACGCTGTGGGGGTGGATTCGGTGGTGGCTCACCGTGACACCGGATACCGCCGTAGAGGCAGTGGTCCGAAGCTCTTCGCGACCGGGTCTTCTCAGGCCCGGTTCAGGCCGTCCGCTGTGCCTGTCGGCTGGTGATCGTGAGATCCAGCCGGACCGGCAGTTCGGGATTGTCCAGTGCCTGCCGGGCATGTCGGACGGCCTGGGACTCGATCCGCCGGCGCAGGGCAGGCAGATCGGAGTTCTCCTCCAAGGTGGCGGCCACCACCAGCGTCGGGGCGAACGGGTCCCCGATCAGCCGGGTCCGGGCCGAGTGAACGCCGGGATAGCTGTTGATCTCAGCGGCGACCGCGTCGGTCAAGGCGGACGCGGACAGGGTGGTGCGACCGGCGCTGCGGTCCCCGGCCAGCGGCAGGTCACCCGCGCGGTCGGTGGAGAACAGCAGCGCCAGCAACCACCTTAGCGCCAGCAGCGCGATGATCGCAGCCACCAGGGCGATCAGGGGCCAGAGCCAGTCACCATGCCTGCCGAAGTAGTCGCTCACCTGGTCCGACACCAGCACCTCGTGCCTGGTGCCCCGGCCGAAGGCGTCGAATCCCGCCAGCGCGCCCGCGACACCCGCCGCGGTGAGCGCCAGCGCGAACAGGATCAGCATGATCCGGTTGGTGCGATCGGCATGCATCAGCGGCTCCTCGTGCTTACCTCGACCGACAGCGCCGGCGGGGATTGGAGTTCGAGGGCGTCCAGGCGCTGCTGGGCGGCCGCGGTGGCAGGTTCGCGCAAGCTCTCGGCGGTGAACGGCTGCAAGCCGGCTGTGGTGGCGGCCACCTTCACCTTGCGCCTGGTCACCGCCACCGTCGCGGAGCTGATGCCGTCGACATCGCTGACGGCTGAGCGGATCGTGCCGGCCACCCCGCGACGGGTATAGGCCGCGTCAGTGGTGTCGGATCGAGCGGCGAGCCGGCTCGGCCTGCTGCGCTTGAGCTCGGCGGCCAGCAGCAGCAACCCGGCAAGCGCCAGCAGGATGCAGGCAACCCGGACGCTGCCCTGCTGCCACTGGGTCCGCTGGCCCCAGTCGTAGAGGCGGGGCCAGTCCACGGCCACTGGATCGCGTCCCAGCCGCTGTGCGACCACCTCGACGACCACCAGGACGCCGGCGACGATCAGGGCGAGGCTGAGCAGCGCGGCCAACAGCCGATTGACAAGTCTCATCAGTTCAGACTCCTGTCCGGTTACCGCACCCGGCGGACGGGCTGGTCGGCAGTGGTCACCAGATCGGTCACCTCGATGGTCACCTCAGGGACGTGCAGGCCGGTCAGCTCCGTCAGCTTGGTCCGGACGTGATCGCGTACGGCTGTCGTCACGGCGGGCACCGATGCAGGCCAGCGAACACTGATCTCCAGCCGGATCAACGCGATCGAGCCGTCGACATGGGCCGACGCCTTGGGCAGACCGGCCAGGCTGGTCGCGCGCACCCCGAGCCCGCCGGCGCCCGACAGGGACCGGCCGAGCAGCCGGGGGGCCGCGGCGCCGGCGTCGGGTATCTCCACAGCGGCCTGGGCGGCCAGCTTGGCC
This sequence comes from Jatrophihabitans sp., assembly GCF_036388195.1. GTDB lineage: Bacteria > Actinomycetota > Actinomycetes > Mycobacteriales > Jatrophihabitantaceae > Jatrophihabitans_A. Next base: position 2,466 of record NZ_DASVSG010000045.1, read on the forward strand.
ACCACCGACTCGCTGATGCTGATCGTGCCCAGCTCGTTGCGACCAGCGGCCGGGGCGCCGGCTGGTCCGCCGGCCCCGACCGGTGACCCGGCCGGACCCTCGGCGACGGCGGTCGCGGTCATCGGCTGGAGCGCCGGCCCGAGACGTACTGGCTCAGGTCCAGGTCCCCATCGAGGATCTTGGCCACTATGAACCCGATCGCCGCGAACAGGGCGACGACCAGCATCTGACCGAAGTTGCCGAAGGCCAAGGCGAATCCCAGCGCCAGTCCGACGAGAGTGCCGAGCGTGCTGCGGGTCATGTCTACTCACAATCTCTAGGCTGCTTTCCTGCCATGCCGGGGCGCCGGCGGCCGAAGGCCTACCGAACCCGTGGCCGGCGCCGCCGCCGGATGCGGCGCAGCGCCGAGGTAACCGCGCTGACCGGCCATCGTGGGTGAACGACGAACACGATCGGAGCGGAACCGTCTGGCGGTTCAGACGGGGGTGGATCGAAGCGGCGCAGGCCGGCTAGGAAGTCGGCCGGGTCTCCGCCGCGGTCGGGATGGTTGCTGCGGATGAATTCCCGCCGCTGGGCCCGACGGGTGCGTTCGGCGTCGTCCATTGCTCCACAGTGCCATCCGCGAGCACCGCCGGGGCCACGGTTGCGGCCGGTTCGGCCGATGAGGGAAGTTGCGCCCTGGCCTGGCCCGGTTCAGCGACGTCAGTCAGGACGACGTCGATGATCCTGCCCCCGCTCAGCGCGGCCAGGACGCTACGGATCTGATCGGCAAGTTCGCCGACGGGTTGACCCCAGACGCCTCGGACGTGCACCTCGAGCCGGTCGTCCTCGATCCGGATGCCCGGAACCCGGCGCCCGGGAAGGTAGGTCGCGACGCCACCGAGCCGCCCGCCATCGAGGTCGTGTACGGCCGGGCAGCTGCGCACGGCGGCTGCCACGGCGTCGACGTCGACCCCGTCGACCAGGGCAGCCTCAGCAGGACTGGTCATGACACGCGGGCTGGCGCGTCCTGCTGCTGGTCATCGGCCGGCAGGTAGACGTCATCGATGTTGACGTTGACCTCGACGACCTCCAGGCCGGTCATCCGCTCCACCGACTGCTTGACATTGCGCTGGATGCTCTTGCCCAGGTCGGCGATCGAGACGCCGTATTCGACGACGATGTCCAGATCGATCGCTGCCTGGGTCTCACCCACCTCGACGCCGACCCCCTGGGCGACGTTCGGGCCGGTGCTGCCCGGAATCCGCTCCCGCAGGGCTCCGAAGGCACGCCCCGAACTGGTGCCCATCCGGTGCACTCCGCTGATCTCCCGGCAGGCCATTCCGGCAATCTTCTGAACGACATTCTGGGCCACGCTGATCCGGCCCTGATCGGTGTGCAGCGGGGTCGGGCTGGCGGCGGGGTCGGCGCCGGCAGGAGCGACGCTCGTGCTGGTACTCGTGGGTTTGGTCATCTTCAGAGGAACTCCCGTGCTGGGTGCCCGGCCCGGGCGCTGAGCGCGCGCCGCCCGGCCAGGGGCGAGGAGTGCAGGGGGCTGTGCAGGGTCCTCATCCCATAAGACACCGATCAGCGGAAAAGATCGCGCTTTTTCTCTAAGAATTTTTCTGCGGGCCGACGGGTGGCCGGCCGGGTCACCGCCCGCGGGGGGTGACCGGATGTCCGACAGGAGCGGTTACGGTCGTCAAGGACGTGATCGAGTACTTGGAGTTCTGCGGGTGGGAGTCGCGATGAGCCAGGACGGCGAGGCCGATGGCTTCGACGACGGCTATCTCGTGCAGCGCGCCCAGGAGGGCTACCTCGACGCCTACGCCGAGCTGGTGAACCGGCACAGCCTGCTGGCCTACCGGGTGGCGCTGCGGATCCTGGGCCATCACCAGGACGCCGAGGACGTCGCCCAAGACGCCCTGGTCACGGCCTGGCAGCAATTGCCCCAGTATCGCGGGGAATCCAGCTTCTCGACCTGGCTGTACCGGATCGTGACCCGCAGAGCCCTCAACTGGATCAGCCGGGACCGCCGGCGAGGCTCGGCCGATGTGCTCCCGGAGCGCGCCGAGGTCAGTGCTCCGGCCGACGTCGCCGTCGAACGCAACGAAACCGTCGACGCCGTCACCGCGGCCATCCAGGCGTTACCACCGGCCCAGCGAGTCGTTGTGGTTCTGCACCACCTGGAGGGTCTTTCCTACGCAGACGTCGCCACTATCACCGCATCGAGTGTTCCCGCGGTGCGAAGCCAGCTCTACCGGGCGCGGCGCGCGCTCGGGTCGGCGCTAGCGGAATGGAGGTGAACCGGGCATGACCGAACCGTCGCGGGCCCGCCGCCTGCTCGATTCCGCCAGCCAGCATCTGGCCTGTGGCGCCGACGTGGATGAACTGCTTGAGCAGGTGGCCGATGGCGACGCCGACCGCCTGAGCGAGCACCAGCGGACCTGCCCGCACTGTCAGGCGGCGATCGCGGAGTTCCGGGTGCTGTGGGCGCCGGTCCAGGAGTACGCCCGGCAGCCGGTCCGCCTGCCACAGCGGCTGCGGGCCTCGGTCCTGAAGCAGGTTGACCGGCTGGTGCACGATGTCTGGTACACCCTGCAGCTGACAGACATCGGCGCCGTCCGGGTCGCGGCCCGGGTGGTGGCAGCGGTGGCTCGTGACGCCGCCAGCCAAGTGCCCGGTGTCCGGGTGGCGCTGGGGCGCAGCACCGAATCCCGGATCGCGCGGCTGGTCTCCAGGGCCACCTCCGGCCACCTGCACCCGCATGCCGCGGTGGGCGTGCTCGGACGTACCGCCGTGGTCGACCTGGCTCTGGCAGTCAGCTACGGCCAGCCGGTTCATGAGGTGGCGCTGGAGGTGCAACGCCGGGTGATAGCGGAACTCAAAGAAAACATCGGATTACAGAGTGTTACCGTCAACGTCACGGTAGACGACGTTTCGCCTAAGCCGGCCGAATAGCTCACCACAACGAAGCGGATTACTCGGGAGCAATGCTCCACAAGCCTGCGTCTACGGCAAATTCTTGTGCAGCGGCCAGCCAGCTAGGTCCTTGTGCCGATGTCCATTACATTGGCGCCAGCCGTGCAGTCGAGAAACGGGCTGGCACCGCGTTAGTTCGAAATGATGTGAACAGCCTTGAGTGACCTCACCGACATGGACAGCGCCCGCTGGTTCGCAGCTCTCGCCCGCGATCTGGCCGAGCAACCCGACCGGGGCACGACCGCTTCCCGAGTGCTTGAACTTGTGACTGGCGCGACCGGGTGCTCCTTCGCCGCGATCGCCCACCTCTCGCCGCAAGGCGTGCTGATCCACAACCATGCCACCGACCGCGCGCTGCTGAGCAAGGTCGCTGCCATCTCTACCAGCACCGGAGAGGGCGTCGCCTGGCAAGCGCTTCGCCAGCGCGCGACGGTGCGTGTGGACGATCTGGGTTCGGAGTCCCGGTGGCCGCAGTACACCGCCAGGTTGCGTGCTGAGACTCCGATCCGCTCGGCGCTGGGATACTGCCTGGTCCTGGACAACCTGGTGCTCGGCGCGCTGCTGCTGTTCTCCACCGAGCCGGCTTTCTTCACCGACACCATCTGCCGCTTCGCCGACGTCTATGCCGACCATGCCGCGATCGCACTGGCCCGGGTGAGCGATCACGAGCGCGCGGAGAACCTCGAGACGGCGTTGCAGAGCAACCGCGAGATCGGCATGGCGGTCGGCATCCTGATGGTCCGCTACGGCCTCACCGATCAGGCTGCCTTCGACCTGCTGCGGGTCACCTCGCAGCACGAACACCGCAAGCTTCGCGAGATCGCCGCTGAGACGGTCTACAGCGGCGAGCTCCCGCAGCGTCCCGAGCGGGAGCGGCCCGTCCTGCGTCCCGAGCGGGTGGAGCGGCCCGTCCTGCGGCTGGCCTGACCGGCCTCAGAGGTATCCCGCTCGGGCCGGACTCGGCATCGACAGGTCGAACACGACCTAATCGCGAGCGGCGCGATGCGCTGCGCCGGGGGATCTGCGATGGGCGGGCTCGACTGCGCGGGCTCGGCTGGGCCGGCTCGACTGCGCGGGCTCGACTGCGCGGGCTCGGCTGGGCGGGTGATACTTCTGGCGGTGAGCGGTGGGCGTCCTTTCGATATCGCGGGCCGCGGTGGCGAGCTGCCCGGCCCGCGGTGGCGCCGCGCCGTGCCACCGATCGAGGCGGCCCTGGCGGCGGGCCTGCCGGTGCGGCCGGTGTGGATCAATGAGGTCGGCGGGCGCACCTTCGAGGTCGGCGAAGGCGCCGGGCGGTACTTCCTCAAGTGGACCCCGGCAGGCAGCGGCATCGACCTCGGACGTGAGGTGGCGCGGCTGCGCTGGGCGGTCCGGTTCACCCCGGTGCCCGTGGTGCTGGCCCAGGGCTCGAACGCTGCCGGATCGTGGATCGTCACCGCCGCGCTGGCTGGCGAGAACGCCGTCGCAGACCGGTGGCTGACCGATCCGGGACCTGCCGTGATCGCGATCGGGACCGGGCTGCGGGCGCTGCACGATGCGCTGCCGGTTCCCGGGTGCCCGTTCTCCTGGTCGGCCGAGGACCGGGTCGCCGACGCCCGGCGCCGGGCCGCGGAGCTGGACCCGGCATCCTGGCATCCCGCGCATCGAGGGCTGAGCGTCGATCAGGCGCTGGCCGCGCTCGACCGGCCACCGGCGGTGGATCGGCTGGTGGTCTGCCATGGCGACTCGTGCGCGCCGAACACCCTGCTCGACACCGAGGGCGGCTGGACCGGCCATGTGGACCTCGGCAGCCTGGGCGTCGGCGACCGGTGGGCCGATCTCGCGGTCGCGACCTGGAGCACCGAGTGGAATTACGGCCCGGGCTGGTCGGACCGGTTGCTGGCTGCCTACGGCATCGACGCCGACCCGGTCCGGATGGCGTACTACCGCCTGCTGTGGGATCTCGGCCCCTAGCGCGTACCCGCCAGCCGCGTACCCGCCAGCCCCGTCCTCATGGCCGCGCCTGTAGACGGGGATCTTCGGGTGACTGCCTGCTGGTCACGCTGACTGCATTGCATATTCGAATAATTGTTCGATAATTGTATGATGCCACCTCGGGTGATCGTGCAGCTGGTTCGCCAGCTCGCCGACCTGCATGCCTGGGGACGCAGTGAGGGCAGCTGGTGGGGACTGGTGTCCTGGCGCACCTACGGCAGCTTTCCCGACGGCGTCAACGGCTACCTGCACACCTCGGCCTGGATCCCGGCCCGGCTGCTGGACCCGTCCAGCGATCCCGCCGCGGCGATCGAGTACCAGACGGTGCAGCGCTTCGACCTGCCCGAGGACCGGTCGGCCTGGCCCCGGCCCGCCGCCACCGCAGGCCGTCGCTGGCGGCACTGCGGGCCACTGGAGGAAGCCGCGCCGGCTGCCTCGGAGGTGACGCCGCTGGTCGGCGGCACCGGCCTGCCCGCAGCGCCGGGACCGGCGGCTAGCCCAGACCCGAATTGACCGCCAGGATCGTGACATCGACCGCCGCGGCGGCCATGGTCGCCAGGAACGCGCCACGCCCGCGCGGGCGCCGCGTCGCCGAGCGCACCGCCACCAGCGCCAGCACCAGCACCGCGGCCGTCCCGATCGCGGTCAGCACCGGATTTCGGAAGCCGGTCTGGGAGTCGATGATCCCGGCGGCGGCCAGCAGCGCCGCGACCGCGGCGAGCACCGAGCCCCGGGCGCCGAGCCGCTGCGGCAGGCCCAGCACCCCGGCGGCCAGATCCTCGGGCAGGTCCGGCAACACGTTGCCGAAGTGCGCGGCCACCCCGACCAGCCCGGCGGCCAGCATCGTCCAGGCCGGCGGCAGCTGCGGCCCGGGGATCGCCGAGGTCGCCAGCGCCGGCAGCGCCCCGAAGGCGACGAAGTAGGCCAGCGCCGACCAGGGGGTTGCCTTCAGCCCCAGGTTGTAGGCCCAGCCGCCGGCGACCGTGACGGCATGCAGGGCGGCCGCCCGCCAGCCCAGCGCCAGGGACAGCAGCACCGTCAGCACCAGGGCGACGCCGAGCGCGAGCCTGACCTGGCGATCGAGCTCGGGGGCGACCGCGAGCGGCTTGTCGGTCCGTCCCGCCGCTCGATCGCGCGGGGCATCGATCAGGTCGTTGGACCAGCCGATCGTCAGCTGTCCGGCCAGCACCGCCGCCGCGCCGAGCAGGCAGACCGGCAGCGGCTTGCCGGCCACCGCGAACAGCGCGGTCGACAGGACGGTGACCGCCATGCACGGGATCGGATGGCAGGTGCGGATAAGAACCGAGAGGCGGGCCGGCACGGGCTGAGCATAGGCGGCGGCACCCGGCCGGACCGTCCTAAGCTGGGTTGATGACCACCATCGCCGGCGTCCGGGGCGTCCTGCCCGAACACCGCTACGACCAGCAGGACATCACCGACGCGATCGCCGACTGGTGCCTGTCCTCCGATCGGGAGCGGGCGCTGCTGCGCCGATTCCACCAGAACGCCCAGGTCCGGACCCGGCACACCGCGGTGCCGCTGGAGCGCTACCGGGAGCTGGCGGATTTCGGCTTGTCCAACGACATCTTCATCGAGCAGGGCACCGTGCTCGGGGCGCGCGCGGTCACCGAGGCGCTGGCCGCGGCGGGGCTGGCCGCGGCCGATGTCGACCTGATCCTGTTCACCACCGTGACCGGGGTGGTCGTCCCGTCGCTGGACGCGCTGATCGCGCCGGTGGTGGGGCTGCGCCCGGACGTCAAGCGCCTTCCGGTGTTCGGCCTGGGGTGCGTGGCCGGCGCCGCCGGCATCGCCCGGGTGCATGACTACCTGCAATTCCATCCTGACGAGGTAGCCGTGCTGCTCTCGGTGGAGCTGTGCTCGCTGACCATGCAGCCGCAGGACCGGTCACCGGCCAACATGGTGGCCACCGGCCTGTTCGGCGACGGCGCGGCGGCCGTGGTGCTGGTCGGCGCCCGGCGCGCCGAGCAGCTGGGCATCGACCAGCGGATGCCGACCGTGCTGGACTCGCGCTCGCACCTGTACCCGCACACCGAGCGGATCATGGGCTGGGACGTCGGTGCGGACGGCCTCAAGATCGTGCTGGACGCCGAGGTTCCGACGCTGGTGGAGAAGTACCTCGCCGGGGACGTGTCGCTGCTGCTGGATGCCCACCAGCTGCACAGCAGCGAGATAGCCGGCTGGGTCTGCCACCCCGGTGGCCCCAAGGTGATCGAGGCGATCCAGCGCACCCTGGGCCTGGAGCAGGGCGAGCTGGAGCTGACCTGGCGCTCGCTGTCCGCGATCGGCAACCTGTCCTCGTCCTCGGTGCTGCACGTGCTGGCCGACACCGTCGCCGGCCGCAGCTTCGAGCCGGGCAGCCCCGGGGTGCTGATGGCGATGGGCCCGGGCTTCTGTTCGGAGCTGGTGCTGCTGCGATGGTGAGCTCTGCCACCGCGTACACCGCGCTGATCCTGCTGGTGGGCCTGGAACGGCTGGCCGAGCTGGTGGTCTCCCAGCGCAACCTGCGCTGGAGCAGGCAGCGCGGCGGCGTGGAGACCGGCGCCGGCCACTACCCGGCGATGGTGGCGCTGCACAGCGCGCTGCTGGTGGGCTGCCTGGCCGAGGTATGGCTGCTGGACCGGCCGTTCGTGCCGCTGCTGGGCTGGCCGATGCTGGTCGTGGTGCTCGCGGCGCAGGCGCTGCGCTGGTGGTGCATCCGCACGCTCGGGCCGCAGTGGAACACCCGCATCGTGGTGGTGCCCGGCGGCGGCCGGGTCAGCTCGGGTCCCTACCGCTACCTGCGGCACCCGAACTACGTGGCGGTGGTGCTCGAAGGGATCGCCCTGCCCCTGACCCATACCGCCTGGCTGACCGCGGTGGTCTTCTCGGCGCTGAACGCGGCGCTGCTGAGCGTCCGGATCCGCAGTGAGTCCCGGGCGCTGGCCATGCTCGGCCAGGCGTGATCGACGTCCTGGTCGCCGGCGGCGGCCCGGTGGGCCTGGTGACGGCGCTGTATGCCCAGCGGGCCGGGTTGGAGGTAGCTGTCCTGGAGCCGCGGCCGGCGCCGATCGACAAGGCCTGTGGCGAGGGCCTGATGCCCCCGGCGCTGCAGGCGCTCGCCGAGCTGGGGGTCGAGCCGCCGGGCCGGCCCTTGCGAGGGGTGCGCTACGTCGACGGGACGCATTCTGCGCAGGCGCTGTTCCCCGGCGCTGCCGGCCGCGGCGTTCGCCGGACCGCCCTGCAGGGCTGCCTCAGCGAGCTGGTCGCCAGCCGGGGGATCCCGGTGCGCCGGGCGGCGCTGACCGAGTTGCGCCAGGACGCGGTCGGGGTGCGGGCAGCCGGGATCAGCGCGCGGTATCTGGTGGGCGCCGACGGCCTGCACTCGACCGTGCGCAGGCTGGCCGGGCTGAGCCTGCCCAGCCGGTCGGGAGCTCGCTGGGGGCTGCGCCGCCACTACCGGGTAGCGCCGTGGTCGGATCTGGTCGAGGTGCACTGGTGCCCATCGGCGGAGGCCTATCTCACTCCGATCGCGCACGATCAGATCGGGCTCGCGATACTCAGCCGGAACCGCGCGTCCTTCGACGACCAGCTGGCCCGGTTTCCCGCGCTGGCGCAACGGCTGTCAACGCGGACCGGCTCCCGGGTGCTCGGCGCCGGCCCGCTGCGGCAGCGCACCCGTTCGCGGGTGGCGGGAAGGGTCCTGCTGGTCGGCGATGCCGCCGGCTACGTCGATGCGCTGACCGGCGAGGGCATCACGGTGGGCCTGACGGCGGCGCGGCTGCTGGTCGATTGCCTGGTGGCCGACCGCCCGCAGGACTACGAGCGGCTGTGGTCGGACAGCTCCCGCCGCTACCGGATGGTCACCGGCGGCCTGCTCTGGGCAGCCGGCCGGCCGGTGCTGCGTCGTGGCATCGTCCGGACGGCCGCGGCCGCGCCCAAGGTCTTCGAGCTGGTGGTCGGGCAGCTGGCCCGCTGACCGCTGCTGGATCTCCGCAGCCCGCCGGCCGTGGTGATAGGTTTTTTGACATGGCTGAACGCCCAGCCGGTCCGGATAGCGACTCCAGCGGCCCTGAGCGAAGCGACCAGGCAAGGCCCGCCGACCTGCACAGCTGAGCTCCCCCCGCATCCGGCCCAGTCGTAGAGACCGTCGATCGTCTGTCGGGACAGTCGACGTAAGGAGGTCCAGGTGGACGAGCAACGTGATGTGATCGAGGTCCTGACCCACGACCATCGAGAGGTCGAGCAGATGTTCGCCGAGTTGGACGCCCTGCGCGGCGCCACCGACGAGCAGTCCCGTTCCAGGCGCAAGGATGTCGCCGAGCAGGTCACCATCGAGCTGGTGCGGCACGCCGTCGCCGAGGAGGCGGTGCTCTATCCGAAGGTGAAGGACAAGGTCAGCGAGGCCGAGGCCGAGCGCGCCAAGCGTGAGCACGCGGAGGCCGAGGCGACCATGAAGCGGCTGGAGAAGCTCGATCCGGAGGACCCCGGCTTCGACGCCGAGCTGCAGACGCTGATGGTCGAGATCCGCGCGCATGTGGCCGAGGAGGAGGGCCAGATGTTTCCGCACCTGCGGTCGGTCTTCAGCCAGGACGAGCTGGTCAAGATCGGCCAGCAGGTGGAGGCGGTGAAGAAGCTGGCGCCGACCCGGCCACATCCCAGCGCGCCGGACCAGCCACCCGGGAACCTGATGGTCGGGCCGATCGCCGGCCTGTTCGACCGGCTGCGCGACGCCGTGACCCACCGGGGCACCGGCTAGTTGCCGGCGTGCGGCTGTTCCAGCGTCGAATCCAGTCGAACAGCCAGACGCGCATCGACTGCCCACACGATCTGCCGCCGATCAGGCGGGCGTGCCTCAGATCGTCACTCCGTCGCGCAGTAGATCTTCTGGGTCGTGTAATAGGCGGTCTTCTGTCCCCACTGGTAGCTGGGGTCGCAGTCACCGCCGTCGTACCACACGCCGACGATCGACGTCTTGGCTGAGGTCGAGTAGTAAGTGACCTTGACATCCACTCCGCAACATGGCGGCAGCGCCGAGGCCGTGGTGGTCGCAGCAGGGGCCAACATGACTCCGGCCGTCAACGCTACGACAGCCACAACAGACTTGTTCATACGACGGGATAGACGCATGTGTTCGCTCCAGGAGTGGTAGGGGTCAAAGGGCCGCGAACCCAGCGCTGAGACGCAATGTAATCCCCGGTTCCCAAATGGTATAAGCAGGGATAATGTTAACGGGAGGTAACTTATAGGGCAATAGCCAGCGTCTGTCCTCTCAGGGGCCGCTAGTGCGAGTCCGGCTCGCCCAGGCCCTGCTGGGGCTCGTCCTGCTCGGCCGGCTCCGGGCCCTCGCCGGCTCCGGGGTGCAGGCCGGGCTGGGGCTCCTCGGGCGGATTCGTGCCGGGACGGCCGCGATCGGGAGCCTCGCCGTCCTGGCCGAGCACTTCCTCGCTGACATTCTCCACAAATTCCGACATCTGTCTCTCCTGCTCTCTCTCGCTCCTGTGGCAAGGCCTTCTTCCTATCACCGATCCGCAGCGCTCCTGCCACCGGCTCGGTGAGGAGGAGAACGGCTCGCCACCGTCTGGAAGGAACCACTGACATGGCGTTCAACCCGCGGACGGCAATCGTGACCGCCTCGGACTCCGGCATCGGCAAGGCGACCGCGGTGGCGCTTGCCCGGGCCGGCATGGACATCGGCATCACCTGGCACTCGGACTCCGACGGCGCCGAGCAGACCGCCGAGGAGGTGCGCGCGCACGGCCGGCGGGCGGTCGTCGCCCAGCTCGACACCACCGATCTGCCCGGCTGCGGGGATGTCATCGACCGGCTGGCCGAGGAGCTGGGCGGGCTGGACGTCTTCGTCAACAATGCCGGCACCGGTGACAACGCCCCGCTGCTGGAGATGACCTACGAGCAGTGGCGCCACACGGTGGCGACCGATCTGGACGGCGCGTTCGTCTGCCTGCAGCGCGCGGCCCGGCGGATGGTCGAGGCTGGCCAGGGCGGCCGGCTGATCGCGGTGACCAGCGTGCACGAGCACCAGCCTCGGGTCGGCTCCAGCGCCTACGATGCCGCCAAACACGGGCTCGGGGGCCTGATGAAGACGATCGCGCTCGAGCTCGGCAGCCATGGCATCACCGCAAACTCGGTCGCTCCCGGTGAGATCGCGACCCCGATGACCGGCCAGGAGGACCAGGACCCGCATGAGGTGCACCGTCCCGGGGTGCCGCTCGGACGTCCCGGCGACGCCCGCGAGATCGCCGCGGTGATCGCGTTCCTGGCCTCGCCCGATGCCGGTTACGTGACCGGGGCGTCCTGGGCCGTCGACGGCGGGATGCTGCAGATGGGCCCGCAGGCCGGCTCGCACCTCACCAGCGACGACTGGCGACAGGGCTGAGCGGAGGCTGGTGAGCGGGGCCGTGACCGGGCGGCAAGGAGTGGGCGGAGACGCTCACTCCTTGCTCTGCACGGCGCTGTAGCCGAACTGGAGGAAATCGGCGACGGCGATACTGGCGAACGTCGACGCCACCAGCCGGGCAGCGCGGGGCGCGAACACCAGGCCGGCGGTGAACCCGGTGGCGACCCACTGGGCCAGGCAGAACGGGCAGGTCAGCAACTCGCCGACCGCATGGCGCAGGTGCGAGTCGGTGCGGACCTCCTCGTGCAGCTCGGCGGGTCCCTGCACGCCCCCGTAGGTGGTGAACGGAGCTCGGATGGGGCTCGCCACCGCGTCCTTGGTGATGGTGCGGGTCACCCGGTGGGTGGCGAGGCCGAACAGCGCGACGTCCCACGGGGTGATCTGCTGGGGCGCGCGGAAGCCCAGGCGGCGTGCCAGCAGCGTCACGCCGGTCACCGCCCCGGCGTAGACGCTCATCGCGGCGAGGTAGCCGCTCAGGGGCCGGTCGTTGCCGTTGCGGTAGGTGTCAGCCTCGCGCTGGGCCCAGTGCTTGATGGTGCTGGCGTTGGTCATGGAGTGCTCCCGAATCTCGCTGCTGGTTCCGGCCGTGACGTGGGGAATGCGATCAGGAATCGCGGCTGATCAGCTTGTTGAACCGGCTCGTCTCGCCGTCAGAGGTCTGCTCCTGGTAGACGAAGGCCAGGCCGCGGTCGTCGAAGACCCTGAAGAACTCGTCCCAGTCGGCATCGTCGAGCCGTTCTTCGGAGGCGTCGAATTCGATGCGCAGCACGCCGCCGCCCTGGCCGGAGTCCTCGGTTCCCGACACCGTCGCCGGCCGGCCGCCGCGCGCCTCGGCCCAGGCGCGGATCACGTCGTGGTCGGTCGTGGTGTAACTGGCCGCGGTGGTCTGGCTCTTGGTGTTGCGGGTCACCTCGTCCACGGCGTCGGCGTCCTGAGCTGCCTGGGATGCGTGGCCGTCCGGCGTGTCGGTCATGACAGATGTCCTTTCATGGTCTGAGCCCCTCAGAAGGGAAGGACGGCTCCTGACTGGGGGCCGAAGCGCTGTGAGAGCTGGCGGCAGCAGCTGAGCGGTGAGCGGGACCAGGCCGCACTGCGCCGCGTGAGTCGGCTCGTACTTGAGCCGTGAATCCAACTTAGAGCATCGCCTGGCCGGACAACAGGCGGCCCGCCGAGCGCCCGGATGTCGGTGTGCGCGGGCGGCCCGAGGCCCCGCCCCAAGATCACGCAGAGTGATCAACTTGTCAAGTGACTACACGTTTGGTCGATGGGTGATCTTGAGGTTGTCTAAGGAGAGGGATGGCTGTGCGATCAGGTCCGCCCCGGCGAGCGGCCGGCAAGGCGTCGATGATGCCGTGGCTGGCCGGGTTGGCGATGGCACTGGCGGTCCTGGCGCTGAGCGTGTTCACTGCCCGGCTGTTGCGCCATCCGGCCCTGGCCAGCGCCGCCTGGTGGCCCGCGGCCGGCCTGACCCTGGCGGTGCTGGCGCGTTCGCCGCGGCGCTGGTGGCCCCACCTGCTCGCCGGCGCGGCCTTCAGCAGTGGGCTCGGCAGGCTGCTGGTCGGCGCCTCGCCCTTCGCAAGCGCCTGCTACGCGGTGGCCGGCGTGCTCGAATGCGTGATCGCCGCCCGGTTCCTGGCCGGTGGCGTGGCGCACCGGTCCCGCCCGCTGTCGAACGTCGCCGATGGCATTCGGATGATCACCGGCGCGGTGCTCGGCGTCAGCGCCGCGGCATCGGTGGTAGCGCTGCGTTACCTGGTGGTCGGCGACCCCTGGATTGCCGGCACCTGTGGCTACGTCCTGAGCCATGGCCTCGGCCTGGTGATGCTGACCCCGTTGCTGCTGGTGCCCACCGGCCCGGCCGTGTGGGCCGAGTTCGGCTACGGCCGCCGCAATGCCGAATGGATGGTGCAGCTGGCCCTGGTCACCGGCGCCGCGTGCTGGATCTTCCTTCCCGAGCACACCGCCGGGCAGGCCTTCCTGGTGCTGCCGCCGTTGCTGTGGGGCGCGGCCCGGCTGGGCGCGTTGCGGGCGATGGTGTCCGCGCTGGTCGCCGCGGTGCTGGCCACCATCGGCACGCTGGACGGTCACGGCGCGCTCAGCTCGTTCAGCGACCCGCAGCACCGGCAATGGATCCTGCAGGCGCTGCTGGCGGTGATCTGCCTGGCCACCCTGATCCTGGTGCTGAGCGGGCAGGCCCGCGACGGCGCGCTGGCGGCCGCGGCCGAGCGTGAGGAGGCGCTGGCCGAGGCGCAGCGGCTGGCCACCCTGGGCTCCTGGACGTGGGATCTGGCCTCCGGGCAGATGACCTGGTCGGCCGAGATGTACCGGATCTTCGGGGTACGCCGAGGCATCTTCCAGCCCAGCCTGCAGGGGTGGGTGTCGCTGGTGCAGCCGGCGGACCGGGTCCGGCTGATGGCCGCGGTGAATACCGCGCTGGCCGAGCACCAGCCGTACGAGCTGGAATTCACGGTCAGCCCGCCTGGAGAGGCGGTGCGAGTGGTGCACGGCCGGGGCCGGGTGCAGCTCGATGACAACGGCGTCCCGGCCCGGATGAGCGGCACCGCGCACGACGTCACCGAGGCCCGGCGCTCGGCGCGCGAGCTGGCGACCGCCCGGGATCTCTACCGAGGGGTGCTGGCCGCCGCCAGCGGCATGTCGATCATCGGCACCGACCCGCTGGGCCAGATCACGGTGTTCAACACCGGCGCCCAGAAGATGCTCGGCTACACCGAGGAGGAGATGCTGGGCAACAGCCCGATCGTGCTGCACGACCCGATCGAGATCGAGCTCAGGGCCGTCGAACTGGGCGTCGAGGCCGATTTCCGGCTGTTCACCCGGGGCGCTGACTCCGATGCGCCGGAGACCCGGCAGTGGACCTACCTGACCAAGACCGGCAGCCGGCTGCAGGTGGAGCTGACCGTCACCGCGATGACCGCGCCGGACGGCTCGCACAGCGGTTACATCGGAGTCGCCAGCGATGTCACCAGCCAGCGCCAGGCCGAGCTGGCGCTGCGGGAGAGCGAGCAGCGCTTCCGCCTCGCCTTCGACGCGGCGTCGGTGGGGATGTGCATGGTGTCGCTGGATCCGGCATCGACCGGCAAGCTGATGCGAGCCAACCAGGCGATGTGCAACTTCACCGGCTACACCGAGCAGGAGCTGCTCACCCTCGACGTCGTGAGCCTGTCGATCCCCGAAGACAGCGAGGCGACCAGGGCGGCCCTGGCGGCCATGTGCCGCGGCGACATCACCCAGGTCCGCCGGGAGACGCTCTACCGGCACGCCGACGGCAGCCACCTGTGGGGCCTGCTCTCCTCCTCCACGGTGACGCCCGCGGACGGCAGCTCGCCCTACGCCATCTCCCTGGTCGAGGACATCACCGCGCGCAAGCGCGCCGAGGCGGCGCTGACCCACCAGGCGCTGCACGACGGCCTCACGGGCCTGGCCAACCGCAGCCTGCTGCTGGACCGGCTGGAGCATGCGCTGGAGTCCCAGGCGCGTTCGAGCGGCCGGGTAGGGGTGGCCTACCTCGACCTCGACGGCTTCAAGCAGGTCAACGACGGCGCCGGCCACGCCGCGGGCGATGAATTGCTCGTCCTGGTCGCCGGCCGGCTGCGCGGCTCGGTCCGCCCGGGTGACACCGTCGGCCGGCTCGGCGGTGACGAGTTCGCCATCATCTGCACCGAGCTGGGCGACAACAAGGACCTGAGCGCGGTCGCCGACCGGGTGCTGAAGGCGCTGCGGCAACCGTTCCTGCTGCCCTCGGGTACCTTCACCATCAGCGCCAGCATCGGCCTGGCCATCGCCGAGGAGCGCACCACCGGCGAGCAGCTGCTGGCCGCCGCGGACACGGCGATGTACACGGCCAAGCGGGCCGGCCGGGACCGGGTGACCGTCACCGATCCCCAGCAGCAGGCCCGTGCCGACCGCAGCAACCGGCTGCGTCCGCAATTGGAAACGGCGCTGAGCGCCGATGAGCTGGTGATGTACGGCCAGCCGGTGGTGGACCTGGGCACCGGCCGGGTCGTGGCGGTGGAGACCCTGCTGCGCTGGAACCATCCGCGTCGCGGCGTGCTGGGGCCGGGCGAGTTCCTCGACGTGGCCGAGACCAGCGCGCTGATGATCCCGATCGGCCGGCGGGCGCTGCAGGAGTCGTGTCGGATGGCTGCCAGCTGGGCAGACCACCTCGGCGGCGCCGCGCCTGACGTGCATGTCAACATCTCTGGCCGCCAGCTGGAGACCGGCAGCCTCACCGAGGACGTGCTCACCGCCCTCGCCGAGCACGGCGTTCCGGCCGACCGGCTGGTGCTCGAGCTCACCGAGACCCACATGCCGCTGATCGCCGACTCGCTGCGCAAGGACCTCAGCCGGCTGCGCGACCTGGGCATCCGGATCGCCATCGACGACCTGGGCACCGGCTACAGCAGCCTCACCCGGATCACCGAGCTGCCGGTGGACATGCTCAAGATCGACCTGCGATTCATCGCCGGCCTCGGCACCGACTCCGGCTGCACCGCGGTGGTGGCCGCGATCCTGGAGATCGGCAAGACCCTGGGGCTGGCCGTGGTGGCCGAAGGCGTCGAGACTGCCGCCCAAGCCCGGTTGCTGGCGCAGTACGGCTGCCAGACGGCGCAGGGCTACCTCTACAGCAGGGCACGGCCGGAGGCGGACCTGTCCTTCCACCTCGCCAGTGCCGCAGCCAGCCAGCCGGGCCTCGCCAGGGTCGGCGCGCTGGCCCTGCGCGCGCCTGCCTGAGAGCGATCCCGTCTGAGAGCGATCCCGTCTGAGAGCGATGTTGTCCTGCGGAAGCACTGCGCTCTAGGCTGACGCCAGGTTGCCGCGGCAACCTCCAGCAGGCGCACCCGCTCCGGAAGCAGCCCGGCCGGTGCCTGGCTGGTGCTGAAGGAGGGGGCAGTGACCGGATGCCGATTCCCAGCAATCTCAAGGCTTTCGGTGCCAGGAGCGTACCGATGAGGACGTTCGAGCACGCGGTGGTCACCGGCGGCGCCGGCTTTCTCGGCTCGCACCTGTGCCAGGAACTGCTCGCGGCCGGCGCCGAGGTCACCTGTCTTGACAACTTCCTGACCGGAGTGCCGGACAATCTGGCCCATCTGCGGTCGGCCAACGGCTTCCGCCT
Source organism: Jatrophihabitans sp. (assembly GCF_036388195.1). Taxonomy (GTDB): domain Bacteria; phylum Actinomycetota; class Actinomycetes; order Mycobacteriales; family Jatrophihabitantaceae; genus Jatrophihabitans_A. The sequence continues at coordinate 18,950 of NZ_DASVSG010000045.1, forward strand.
GATCAAGTGCGATGTCACCGACTACCTGCACGTGCCCGGGCCGGTGGACCTCGTGTTGCACTTCGCCTCGCCGGCGTCACCAGCTGATTACCTGCGGTTGCCGATCGAGACCATGAAGGTCGGCAGCGTCGGCACCTTGCATGCCCTGGGCCTGGCCAAGGACAAGCGCGCCAGGTTCGTGCTGGCCTCCACGTCGGAGACCTACGGCGACCCGCAGGTGCACCCGCAGCCTGAGGATTACTGGGGCCATGTCAATCCGGTCGGTCCGCGCGGGGTGTACGACGAGGCGAAGCGGTTCGCCGAAGCGCTCACCGTCGCCTACCGCACCACCCATGGCGTCGACACCGCGATCGTCCGGATCTTCAATACCTACGGGCCCCGGATGCGCGCCGACGACGGCCGCGCGATTCCGACGTTCATCCAGCAGGCGCTGGCCGGTGAGCCGCTGACCGTAGCCGGAAACGGCAGCCAGACCAGATCGGTGTGCTACGTCGACGACACGGTGCGAGGGGTGCTGGCGGTGGCCGGCAGCGACCTGGCGGGACCGATCAACGTCGGCAGCCCCGATGAGATGCCGATCCTGCGCATCGCCAAGGAGATCATCGCGGCCACCGGGTCACCCTCCGATATCCGGTTCATCGACCTGCCGGTGGATGACCCGCTGGTGCGCCGGCCGGACACCACCCTGATCGAGCGGGAGCTGGGCTGGCGCCCGCAGGTCAGCTGGGACGAGGGCATCCGACGCACCATCGCCGCTATCCGCAGCCAGGGCGCTGTCACCGGTTTTCGATGAATGCTGGCGCGAGAAGCGCTTCTCGGCTTAGAGTCGCTTCTGGCTGAGCATTCAGCCTGCGGCAGCGCCCTCGATTGGACGTGACCATCGAGCTGCGGTGAACAACACCGCCCCTCTTTTCCCGTGGACTTTCCTGATCGCTCGTGCGGCCGCATTGGCAGATGTGTCGAGCACGGCGGGGGCCATGCGAATCCTTGGCATCAATGCGCTGTACCACGATCCGGCTGCCGCGCTGATCGTGGACGGCCGGATCGTCGCTGCCGCCGAGGAGGAACGGTTCAGCAGGCGCAAGCACGGCAAGCGCCCGGTGCCGTTCTCCGCGTGGGAATTGCCCGAGCTCTCGGCGGCATGGTGCCTGGAGCAGGCCGGCCTCATGCCCGGCGATCTGGACGCTGTGACCTACTCCTTCGATCCGGCGCTGCACCTGCCGCCCGAGCAACTCGGTGTGTTCGACCCCTGGGACGAGCTGCGCCAGCGCTACGCGCGTGCCGCTCCGGACTTCCTGGCCAGCGCGCTGCCCGGCCTCGACGCCTCGCAGGTTCGCTTCGTGGCCCATCACGTCGCGCACGCGGCATCGGCCGGACTGGCCGCGCCGTTCGACGGCGACTGCGCGGTGCTGGTGCTCGACGGGCGGGGTGAGCGGCACAGCTCGCTGGCAGGCCTTTACGCGCAAGGGGAATTGCAGATCCTGCACAGCCAGCAACTGCCGCACTCACTCGGCCTGCTCTACGAGGATGCCACCGAACATCTGGGTTTCCTGCGCAGCTCCGACGAGTTCAAGGTGATGGCGCTGGCCTCCTACGGCAGGCCGCGGTTCTGCGACGACCTGCGTCCGCTGGTGCATGCCTGTGCCGACGGCGGGTTCCGCACCAGTGGCGTGGACTGGAATTCGCTGGCCAAGAAACGCCGTCCGGACGAGCCGTGGGCGGCCGAACACGCCGACCTGGCGGCCAGCCTGCAGGCAGTTCTGGAAGAGGTGTTGCTGGAGCTCACCCGCTGGCTGCACGAGCAGACCGGCAGCACCAGGCTCGCGCTGGCCGGCGGTGTCGCGTTGAACTGCGTCGCCAACACCCGGCTGTGGCGCGAGAGCGGGTTCGACGAGGTGTGGGTGCAACCGGCCGCCGGCGACGCCGGGACCGCTTTGGGATCTGCGCTGGCCGGCGCCCAGCAGCTCGGCGAGCCGGCCGCCGCGATGCTCGGCGCGGACCTGGGCCGGCAGTGGAGCGACGCCGAGATCGAGGCGATGCTGCAGACGGCGAAGCTGCCCTACGACCGGCCGTCCGACATCGCCGAGGCGGCGGCTGAGACGCTGGCTGCCGACGGCATCGTGGCCTGGTTCCAGGGCCGCAGCGAGTACGGCCCGCGCGCGCTCGGGCACCGGTCGCTGATGGCGCATCCGGGCCGGGCGGCGAACCTGGAGCGGCTCAACGACGTCAAGGGCCGCGAGCAGTTCCGGCCGGTCGCGCCGATGGTGCTGGCCTCGCGGGCGGCCGAGCTGTTCAGCGGCGGTCCGATCCCGTCGCCGTACATGCTGTTCGTCCATCAGGTGGCCGAGGAATGGCAGCCGCGGATCCCGGCCGTGGTGCACGTGGACGGAACCGCCCGGATCCAGACCGTCGATCCGGCCACCGAGCCGCTGGTCGCTCGGTTGCTGGAGGAGTTCTGCCGCCGCACCGGCCTTCCGGTGGTGGTCAACACCAGCCTCAACACCGCCGGCCGGCCGATGGTGGACTCACCTCGGGACGCGCTGGAGTGCTTCGGGTCCACCCCGGTCGACCTGTTGGCGATCGGCCCGTTCGCGGTGCGCAGGGCAGCGCTCGGATCGCAGCAATTCGCATTGCCACAATTGGGATTAGCGCACCTGGGACTACCGCAGTGAGCGCTGGACCGAGTTACGCAGTGGTGATCCCGACCATCGGGCGTCCCTCGCTGGCAGCGCTGCTGCGCAGCCTCGCCGAGTCCGCGGCCGCCACCGGCCGGCCGCTGCCCCCGGTGTGCCTGGTGGATGACCGGCCGGGCCCGGCCGCGGAGTTGGAGCTGGCCGAGCAGCGCGCGCAGGGCTGGCCGCTCACGGTGCTGCGCAGCGGCGGCCGCGGCCCTGCTGCCGCCCGCAACGCCGGCTGGCGACGCTGCGACAGCGACTGGATCGCCTTCCTCGACGACGACGTGCTGGTCAGCCCGGACTGGTTGGGCACGCTGGAGGAGGATCTGGCCGCGGCCCCGGCGACGGCCGGCGGGATCCAGGGCCGGATCGAGGTGCCGCTGCCGGCCGAGCGCCGGCCGCGGGACTGGGAGCGCGGCACCGCCGGCCTGGCCACGGCCGCCTGGATCACCGCGGACATGGCCTACCGCCGGTCGGCGCTGATCGAGTGCGGCGGCTTCGACGAGCGGTTCCCGCGCGCGTTCCGGGAGGATTCGGACCTGGCGCTGCGGATGCTCGACCGCGGCTGGCAGCTGCGCCGGGGGAGCCGGCAGACCGTGCACCCGGTCCGCCCCGCGGGCTGGTGGGCCAGCGTCCGGCAGCAGCGCGGCAACGCCGACGACGTGCTGATGCGTCGGTTGCACGGGCCGGACTGGCGGCGCCGGGCCGCCGCGCCACTGGGCCGGCGTCCCCAGCACCTGCTCAGCACCGCAGCCGGGCTGACAGCCGTGGCCGCGGCGGCCGCCGGCCGGCGACGGGCAGCGGCGCTGGCCGGATTGCTGTGGGCGGGCAACACCGCCGAGTTCAGCTGGCGCCGGATCGCGCCGGGCCCGCGCGATCGGACCGAGGTGCTGCGGATGATCACCACCAGCATCGCGATCCCGCCGGCCGCCACCTGGTACTGGCTGCGGGCGCTGGCCGATCGACGCGCCACGGCAGCCCGGCCACCGGCAGCCCGGCCCGCCGCGGTGCTGGTCGACCGGGACGGCACCCTGGTGCACGACGTGCCCTACAACGGCGACCCGGCGGCGGTGCTGCCGGTGCCCGGCGCTCGCCGCGCTCTGGACCGGTTGCGGGCGGCCGGCATTCCGGTGGCGGTGATCACCAACCAGTCCGGCATCGGTCGTGGCGTGCTCACCGATGCCCAGGTCGAAGCGGTCAACGCCCGGATCGAGGCGCTGCTGGGGCCCTTCGACGGCTGGTTCGTCTGCCCGCACACCGACGAGGCCGGCTGCGAGTGCCGCAAGCCGGCCCCCGGCCTGATCCGGCAGGCGGCCGCCGAGCTGGGGGTTCCGGCCGGGGACTGCGTGGTGATCGGCGACATCGGATCCGACGTCCGCTCCGCCGCCGCGGCTGGCGCCGCCTCGATCCTGGTTCCGACCGAGCAGACCCGGCGCGAGGAGGTCGCCGCCGCGCCGCTGCGTGCGGCCGACCTCGCCGAGGCGGTCGATCTCGTGCTGGCCGGCCTGCGGTGAGCCGCCGGCTGCTGGTGGTGCGCCTGGACAGCATGGGTGACGTGCTGGTGTCCGGGCCGGCGATCCGGGCGGTCGCCGCCGCGGCGGGGCGCCTGACGTTGCTGACCGGGCCGCTGGGGGAGGGCGCCGGGCGGTTGCTGCCGGGCGTCGACGAGGTGCTGGTGTGGTCCTGCCCCTGGATCATGAATCCCGCGCCGCCCGCGCTCCCGGCCGACATCGGTGAGCTCGTCGAGCGGCTGGCGCGGCTGCGGCTGGACGAGGCCGTGATCCTCACCTCGTTCCACCAGTCGCCGCTGCCGACGGCGCTGCTGCTGCGGCTGGCCGGAGTGCCCCGGATCGTGGCCAGCAGCGAGGACTATCCCGGCTCGCTGCTGGACCTGCGGCTGCCGGTGGCCAGGGACGGCCCCGAGCCGGAGCGGATGCTGGCGACCGTGCGGGCGGCCGGCTTCGCGCTGCCACCCGGTGACCACGGCAAGCTGGCCATCCGGCTGCCACCGGCGACCGTCCGGGAGCAGCCGCACTCTCCTTACCTGGTCGTGCATCCGGGTGTCACGGCGGCGGCTCGGGCCTATCCGGCCGAGCGGTGGGCCGAGACCATCCGGTTGTTGAGCGAGGCGGGCTGGCCGGTGCTGGTCACCGGGTCGACGTCCGAGCGCGAGCTCACCGCGGACATCGTGGCCGCGGCCCGGGCCGGCCTGCCGGCCGAGGGCGACCGGCCGGCCCTGCTGGACCTGGCCGGCACGCTGGACCTTGCGGAGCTGGCCCACCTGCTGGCCGGCGCTTGCGTGGTGCTGGCAGCCAATACCGGCCCGGCACACCTGGCGGCGGCGGTCGGCACCCCGGTGGTCTCGCTGTTCGCGCCCGTGGTGCCCGCCACCCGGTGGGCTCCGTACGGAGTGCCGGTGGCGCTGCTGGGAGATCAGGACGCCGCCTGCCGCGACACCCGCCGAACCGTCTGCCCGGTGCCGGGTCATCCATGCCTGAACGGCGTCGAGCCAGCCGCCGTGGCAAGTGCCGTCGAACAGCTTGTCAGACAACAGACAGCAACACTGACGGTGACCGGATGAGGATCCTGCTCTGGCACGTGCACGGCAGCTGGACGACCGCGTTCGTCCAGGGCAGCCATGACTACGTCGTTCCGGTGCTGCCCGACCGCGGCCCGGACGGTGTGGGCCGGGCTCGCACCTGGAACTGGCCGGCCTCGGTCATCGAGCTCCCGCCGGCGGCGTTGCGCGAGCAGGACTTCGACGTGGTGCTGTTGCAGCGGCCGGAGGAGCTGGAGCTGGTGCGCCGGTGGCTGGGTCGCGACCCCGGCCGGCAGCTGCCCGCGGTGTATCTCGAGCACAACACCCCGGATGAGAAACCCTGTACGCAGCGGCACCTTCTCGCCGACCGGACCGATATCCCGCTGGTGCACGTCACCCATTTCAACAAGCTGTACTGGGACAACGGCCGCGCCCCGGCCACCGTCATCGAGCACGGCATCATCGATCCGGGCATCCGCTACACCGGCGAGCTGAGCCGGGCCGCGGTGGTGGTGAACGAGCCGGGCCGGCGTGGCCGGATCGTCGGAGCGGATCTGATCGAGGAGTTCCTCCCGGTGGCGCCGGTGGACGTCTTCGGCATGCAGGCAAGGCAGTTCGCGGCCGAATGCAGGGAATCGGCAGGCGTGGCAGCGGATCGCCTGATCGGCTATGAGCAGGAGGTCCCGACCCAGGACCGGATGCACACCGAACTGGCCCGTCGCCGGGCCTACCTGCACCTCACCCGGTGGACGTCGCTGGGCCTGACCCTGATCGAGGCGATGCAGCTGGCGATGCCGGTGCTCGCGCTGGCCAGCACCGAGGCGGTGGCGGCCGTCCCGCCCGAGGCCGGTGAGATCAGCACCGACGTGCGCCGGCTGGCACACCGGCTGCGCACCCTGATCGCAGAGCCGGAGCTGGCCCGCGCCTGCGGCCTGGCGGCGCGGGCCGCCGCGCTCGAACGCTACGGGCTCAAGAGATTCCTGGCTGATTGGGACGCGCTGCTGGACGGGCTTTCGGCGATGAACGGGCTCATTCGATGAGAGGAGTGCGCAGATGAAGATCGCGATGGTCTCCGAACATGCGAGCCCGCTGGCCTGCCTCGGCGGGGTGGACGCCGGTGGCCAGAACGTGCACGTGGCGGCGCTGTCGGCGGCGCTCGCCCGGCGTGGGCACCAGGTGGTGGTCTACACCCGGCGGGATGACCCGGGCCTGCCGAGCAGGGTGCGGTCGCTGCCGGGGGTCCAGGTCGAGCACCTGGACGCCGGCCCGGCCAGGCCGATCGGCAAGGACGACCTGCTGCCCTTCATGGACGGCTTCGGCGCCCAGCTGGCCCGATGCCTGCAGCGGCAGCGGCCCGATGTCGTCCACGCGCACTTCTGGATGAGCGGGCTGGCGTCGCTGCAGGCCGCCGGCTCGCTCCGGCTGCCGGTGGTGCAGACGTTCCATGCGCTGGGCAAGGTGAAACGGCGCTGGCAGGGAAACTCGGATACCAGCCCGCCGGAACGGATCGGCGCCGAGCGGTTGATCGCGCGCACCGCGGCGCTGGTGATCGCCACCTGCACCGACGAGGTGCGCGAGCTGCGGTCGATGGGAGCGCCCGCGGACCGGATCGAGATCGTGCCCTGCGGGGTGGATCTGGAGCTGTTCAGCCCGCCGCGCGACGTGCCCCTCGCGCCGGCAGACAGCTCGGCTGGCAGTTCGACAGGAGGCAGAAGCCGGCCGCCCCGGTTGCTGATCCTGGGCCGGCTGGTGCCACGCAAGGGCGTCGCGGACGCGATCGCGGCGCTGGCCCAGGTGCCGGATGCGCAGCTGCTGGTGGTGGGCGGCCCGGCTCCGGACCGGCTGGCCACCGACCCCGAGGCCCGGCGGCTGCTGGCGCTGGCGGCGGCCCACGGAGTGGCTCACCGGGTCCGGCTGCTGGGCCGTCAGCCCCATACCGAGCTGCCCGAGCTGATGCGCTCCTGCGACCTGCTGCTGGCGGTGCCCTGGTACGAGCCGTTCGGCA
>NZ_DASVSG010000046.1:0-21064 GCF_036388195.1 Jatrophihabitans sp.
GCTCGACGCCGGGCACGAGGCGACGGTCAACGTCAGCGGCAACGGCCTGCTGGCGCTGCTCGAGCACCCCGACCAGCTGCGGCGGCTGCGCGAGGACCCCGGCCTGCTGCCGACGGCGGTCGAGGAGCTGATGCGCTTCGACTCGCCGCTGCAGCTGTTCGAGCGCACCGCGATCACCGACACCCGGATCGGGGAGGTCACCGTCCGGGCGGGGGAGAAGATCGCGGCCCTGCTGGGGTCGGCCAACCGGGATCCGGCGGTGTTCGAGGACCCCGACCGCCTGGACGTCGGGCGGCCGGACAACCCCCACCTGGGCTTCGGCGCCGGCATCCACTTCTGCGTCGGCGCGCCGCTGGCCCGGGTGGAGCTGCAGACCTCGTTGCGTACGTTGCTGCGCCGCTTTCCGGGGCTGCGGCCCGCGACCGAGGACCTGCGGGGGCTGCGCCGGCGGGAGTTCGTGATCCGGGGCGTCTCGTCGCTGCCGGTGCTGCTCGCCTGACGGGTTCTCCACAATACTGAATACCGCTAGCGGTATTCGGTGGTACCGTGAGCGGTATGAAGACCAGCTTCGACATCTCCGAGCCACTGCTGCGTGAGGTCAAGCAGCTGGCCAAGCAGCGCGGCACCACTACGAAGAGCCTGGTCGAGCAGGCACTGGTCAAGCTGCTGGCCGAGGCCCAGGCTGAGGCGACGACGAGCTTCACCCTGCGCGATGTCAGCTATGGGACCGGCGGCATTACGGCGGAGTTCGCACATGCCGGCTGGGAACGGATCCGAGACGAGATCTATCCGGTGCCGGAACCGTTCCGCTCCCAACTCCGATGATCGCCGTCGACACCAACATCTTGGTGTATGCCCACCGTCCGGACAGCCCCTTCCATTCTCAGGCCGCCGCGGCTGTCCGCGCCCTTGCCGAGGGAAGCACGACCTGGGCCTTGCCGTGGCCGTGCCTGCAGGAGTTCTACGGTGTGGTGACGCATCCCCGGATCTATCCCACCCCCACCCCGCCGGCCATCGCGCTCGACCAGATCGCCGCGTGGACCGAGTCGCCTACGGTGCGGTTGCTCGCCGAGTCGCCGCTGCATCTGCACACGCTCAGCCGGCTGCTCAGTCCGGCGGGGTTGATCGGGGCCGCGGTGCATGACGCCGAGATCGCCGCGATCTGCTTGGACCACGGGGTGCGCGCGCTGCTGACGATGGACCGCGACTTCAGCCGGTTCCCGGCCCTCACCACCCGCAGCCTGCTTGCGTGAGAGGCTTCTGTCCATGCCAGCCAGCCCTGCCGAACCCTTCGATGCCGTCAGCGTGATCTGCGCCAAACGCGACCGCCGGCGGATTCCGGACGCCGAGATCGACTGGGTGATCGACGCCTACACCCGCGGTGTGGTGGCCGACGAGCAGATGGCGGCGCTGGCCATGGCGATCCTGCTCAACGGCATGGAGCCCGACGAGCTGGCCCGCTGGACCCAGGCCATGATCGCCTCGGGCGAGCGGCTGGACCTGTCGGCGGTACGCCGGCCGACCACCGACAAGCACTCCACCGGCGGGGTCGGCGACAAGATCACCCTGCCGCTGGCGCCGCTGGTGGCGGCGCTGGGCGCCGCGGTGCCCCAGCTGTCCGGACGCGGGCTGGGGCACACCGGCGGCACCCTGGACAAGCTGGAGTCCATTCCTGGCTGGCGGGCGAACCTGTCCAACGCGGAGTTCCTCGCGCAGCTGGACTCGGTCGGCGCGGTGGTCTGCGCAGCGGGGGATGAGCTCGCGCCGGCGGACCGCAAGCTCTACGCGCTGCGCGACGTCACCGGCACCGTCGAGGCGATCCCCCTGATCGCGAGCTCCATCATGAGCAAGAAGATCGCCGAGGGGTCCGCAGCGCTGGTGCTCGATGTCAAGGTCGGCACCGGAGCGTTCATGAAGAACCGGCAGGACGCCCGGGCCCTCGCCGAGACGATGGTGGCGCTGGGCACCGCGGCCGGCACCCATACCGTGGCCCTGCTCACCGACATGAACACGCCGCTCGGGCTCACCGCCGGCAACGCCCTGGAGGTGCGGGAGGCGGTGGAGGTGCTGGCCGGCGGCGGGCCGCCCGACGTGGTGGAGTTGACGGTCGCGCTGGCCGTGGAGATGCTGGCCGGCGCGGGCATCACCGGGGTCGATCCGGGCGAGGCCCTTGCCGACGGTCGTGCCATGGACGTCTGGCGGGCGATGATCGCCGCACAGGGCGGAGATCCGGATGCCGATCTGCCCGGGGCCGCCGAGAAACACGTGCTGAGCGCCCCCGCCTCCGGAGTGCTGACCCGGCTGGATGCCTACGCGGTCGGGGTCGCGGCGTGGCGGCTCGGCGCCGGCCGGGCGCGCAAGGAGGATCCGGTGTCGGCCGGGGCCGGCGTGGTGCTGCGGGCCAAGCCCGGCGACCAGGTCCGGGCCGGGCAGCCGCTGCTGGAGCTGCACGCCGATGACCCGGCCCGGTTCGAGCGTGCGCTGCAGGCCCTGGACGGCGGCTTCGACATCGGCGCCGGCTCCGGCTTCGCCGCGGAGCCGCTGGTGATCGAGCGTGTCAGCGCCTGAGCCACCCCAGCCGCTTGAGCCGCCTGAGCTGCCCGAGCTGCCCGAGCCGCCTGAGCCGCCTGAGCCGCCTGAGTTCGCGATCCCTCAGCAGGCCCGCCGGCTGACCGTGCCGGCGGCCCGGCTGCCGAAATGGCTCGACGGCTTCGCCGACCGGCACGGCAGCCTGCAGACCCGGCTGCTGCCGGACGAGAGCTCTCCCGAGCAGGTGGTGATCAGCGCCGCCGACGGATCAAGGGTATGGCTCGAGGTGCCGTTCCGGCCCTGGCAGCCGACCGTGTCCCGTCCGCTGACCTCCCTGCAGCTGCATCTGAGCCAGCCGCGCCGGATCGGCGTGCTGCTGGTGCGCCGGGGCGGGTACGCGGCCGGGGTGTTCGACGGCGCCGAGCTGGTGTCGTCCAAGGTCGGTTCGGGTTACGTCCAGGGCACTACCAAGGCCGGTGGCTGGTCACAGCAGCGCTTCGCCCGGCGCCGGGCGAACCAGGCACGCCACGCTTTCGCCGAAGCGGCCGAGGTGGCCGTCCGGATCCTGCTGCCGGAGGCCGGCCGGCTTGCCGCGCTGATCTGCGGCGGCGACAAGGCCGCGGTCGAGGCCGCGCTGTCCGAGCCCCGGCTGGCGCCGCTGCTGCCGTTGCGCACCCCGCCGTTCCTGACCGTGCCCGACCCGCGGCTGAAGGTCCTGCAGGCGACCCCGGAACAGTTCCTCTCGGTCCGGATCGCCATTTTCCCCTGAGCCCGGCTGCCGAAAGCCCGGCTGCCGGGTCAGCGAGCCGGTGACCGATTCAGCTCCGACCGTCGGGCCGCCAGGAAGCCACCGCCCGGCAGCACCGACTCGGCCAGCACCACCAGCAGCGTCCGGGCGCTCCAACGCAGCTGGTAGGTCACCACCAGTGCCAGCAGCACGTAGGCCACGAACAGCGCTCCGTGGATCGGGCCCAGCACGTGCACGCCGATCGGGGCGTCCGCGGTGTGCTTCACGATCGTCGCGACGATCAGCAGCAGCCAGGACGTCGCCTCGGCAATCGCCACCGCCCGGAACGCCTGGATCGTCAAGGCGGACCCGGCCCGGCCTGGTGCGGTAGGCGTGACTGGAGTTCCTCGGATGGGCATGCGCCCAGCGTAGGGCGGGCATGGGGCATCATGAGGCGGTGGCCCAGCGTGGCGTGATCAGGCACCAGGGCAGGCTGCTGTCCTATCAGGATTTCGGTCCCGTCGACGCGCCGGTGGTGCTGCTGATCCATGGCATGGTCTCCGACAGCACCACCTGGAACCGCGCTGCCGCGCAGCTCGCCGACCTCGGCCACCGGGTGCTGGCGCCGGACCTGCTGGGGCATGGTGACTCCGACAAGCCCGCGGACGGCTATGAGCTCCCCGACTTCGCCGACAGCCTGGCGGCGTTGCTGACCGAACTCGGCGCGCGGCAGGCGACCGTGGTGGGGCACTCCTTCGGCGGCGCGGTGGCGATGCAGCTGGCCTTTGACCATCCGGAGCTGGTGCGAAGGCTGGTGCTGGTCTCAGCAGGCGGCCTGGGACGCCGGGTGCATCCGCTGCTGCGGGCGGCCACGCTGCCCGGCGCGCACAGCCTGGTGCGGTTCGTGGTCAATCACCGCACCGCGGCCCTCTACCGCCGGCCACGGCTGCACCGCTCGCTGCGGCTCAGCCCGGACGTGGTCGCCAACCTCGGCCGGGTCGGCCGGGGACTCGCCTCGCCACCGGCCCGGACGGCGTTCTTCCAGACCTTGAAGATGGCGATCGACCCGTTCGGGCAACGCGGTTCGCTGCTGGAGCTGGACCATGTCCAGCTCGACCTGCCCACCCTGATCATCTGGTCCGAGCGTGACCCGGTGGTGCCGGTGACGCACGCGCATGAGACCCACGCCCACCTGCGCAACAGCACGCTGGAGATCTTTCCCGGCTCCACCCACCAACCGCATCATCACTCGGCACACCGGTTCGTGCAGGTGCTGTCGGACTTCATCGCCGCCAGCTGACACCCCGATCAGCCAGCTGACACCCCGATCAGCCAGCTGGCACCCGATCAGCCAGCTGGCACCCCGATCAGCCGCAGACCCACATCAGCCCTTGGCCTCCGACCAGCGCGCGATCACGCTGACGTCGGCGACGAAGCGCACCGATCCGTCCGGCGCCCACCCGGCCGCGGCCTCCTGCAGGCAGTCGGTCACCAACTGCCGCACCGCGGGCCCGTGCTCGGCCGGCGCGTGCACCAGCAACTCGTCGTGCAGGCAGAGCACCACCCGTGCCTGCCATGGCAGTCCGCGGGCCCGCACGGTCACCGCCCATGCCTTGAACAGCTCGGCCGCGGCGCCCTGCACCACGGCGTTGCGCGCGTACCGGCCGCGGCTTGCGATGGCGGAGCGTTCCTGCTCGGCGTCCAGGCCGGGCGGGATGGGCCACATCCGCACCAACCGGCCGCCGTAGGTGCGCACCGACCGGCCCGCGCGCCCGGCGTCATGGGCATCCCGCAGGTAGCGCATGGCCACCGGGTAGGCCGACTCCATGCCTTGCAGCGCCTGGCCGGCCGTGCCGGAGGTCTGGCCGTACATCGCCGCCAGCATCGCGACCTTGGCGGTCGGGCGCTCGACGCCGAGCTGGCTGGCCACCGGGGCGTAGAGGTCATCGTCCTGGGTGGCCTTGGCCAGCGACCGGTCCCCGGAGACCGCGGCGAGCACCCGCGGCTCGATCTGGCCGAGATCGGCCCGGACGAACACGTGGCCGGCCGCCGCCGCCACCGCGGGCCGCAGGTCCGCGGGCAGGTTGTGCAGGCCGGCCTGGGCGGTCATCCGCCCGGCGGCGCCGTCCGAACCGCTCCAGGCGCCACGCAACCGGGCGTCCGGGCCGACGTTGCGGGCCAGCCAGTCGTAGCCGTAGGTGGTCGCGATCCGTTCGGCCTTGCGCCAGGCCAGCAGCGCCTCCACCACCGGGTGCGCCCCGAGGAACCGTTCCAGCCGCCAGGACCGGGTGTCCGGCACGTCGATGCCTACCCTGGCCAGCATGGCGCGGACCTGGGCCGGGTTGCGCAGGTCGATCCCGTCCGGATCGGGCAGCAGCCGCAGCACCGCGCTGTCGCGGCGTTCGCGCACCAGGGCAGCGTCCACGGCATCGCGGGGCCGCGGACCGGCGAACGAGGCGATGATCTCCTCAGCGCGGTCCAGGTCGAGCGGCAGGCCGTCCACCGCCAGCTCGGCGCACAGCAGCTCGGCGGCCGACTCCGAGCGCGCGGTGGCGAGCACGTTCCCGGCGGCAGGTGCCGCGTCCAGCCGCTGGCGTTGCAGCTCGCTGGCCCGCAGCGCGGTCTGTGCCCACCGGGCCAGCCGCGCCGGGTCGCGCGCCCAGCCGCCGCTGGCCCATTCCGGACGCAAGTGCTGATCGGGCCGCACCGGCTCCTCCGGGTCGGTGCCCTCGTCCCCGGCATCGCCGAACAGGTCGAGCTGCCCGGTGCCCGGGGTCGAGGCCGGGTCCAGATCGTGCAGGGCAGCCCAGATCAGCGCCGGCTCGCTGTGCCAGCCGCCGAAGATCAGCCGGTGCACGGCGACCAGATCCCAGCAGGTCGCCACCCGCACGCCGGCCCGGGTGAGCTCGATCGGCGTCTGCTGGGACCACCACACCCAGCGGGGACGAAACTCCTCCTCGAGCCGGGCAACCGTGGCGGCAGGCTCGCCGGTTGCCAGCCCCCACCGGCCGCCGGCCGGCTCGGCGATGCCCAGACCGCGCCCGGGCGCCAGGGCCAGCGCGAGAAAGCCGCCCCGGGCCAGGCCTCGCCGGCGCAGCTCGGCCAGCAGCCCGTCGGTGGTGTCGGGCTGGTGTGGCACCTGCCCATCCTGTCAAAGCGGGCCGCCGCCCGGTCGCCGCCCGCGCCCGAGAACGCCAGTAGGTTGGATCCTGAGAAGAGGTCGAACCGCCGGAAGGGCAGCCGCGTCATGACGATCAACGGCCAGCGATGGGATCTGGAACACCGCACCCAGCGGGCCTCGGTGGTCCAGCGGGGTGGCGCGCTGCAGAGCTACTCGGTGGACGGCGTGGACATCGTCGACGGGTTCGCAGACGACGAGCGGCCCCCGGCCTTCAACGGCGCCGTGCTGGCCCCGTGGCCCAACCGGATCCGCGACGGCCGGTGGAGCCGGAACGGGCGGCAGCATCAGCTGCCGGTCACCGAACCGGGCACCGGCGCGGCGCTGCACGGCCTGGTCAGCGACGTGCTGTGGCAGCTCGACGCCGTCAGCGCGGACGCGGTCACGCTGGGCGTGCCGATCGGGCCCAGCGCCGGTTACCCCTTCCAGCTGCGGGTCACGGTGACCTGGTCGCTGTCGGCCGACGGTCTCCGGTGCCAGCTCGGCGCGCTGAACACCGGCAGCGAGCCGGCCCCGTTCGGGGTGGCGACCCATCCGTTCTTCAGGCTGCCGGATGCCCGGGTGGACGACATCGAGCTGCTGTTGCCGGCCGGCCAGTGGCTGGAGACCGACTCGAGCCTGCTGCCGGTGGCGCTGCGCCCGACCGCTGGCTCGGAGCTGGACTTCACCAGGCCCCGGGCGCTGGGTGGGCTCCGGTTGGACACCGCCTTCACAGCGGTCACCCCGGACTTCGCGGGGATCAGCGAGGCGGTGCTGTCCAGCCGCGGGTCCGCCGTGGCCATCTGGGCAGAGCCGGACTTCACCTGGTGGCAGGTCTACACCTCCGACTACTTCGAGCCCGATTCCGAGCGCTTCCGGCGCAGCCTCGCGGTCGAGGCGATGACGTGTGCGCCGGATGCGTTCAACTCCGGCGCCGACCTGATCATGCTGGAGCCGGGAGCGCCGTGGTCTGCCAGCTGGGGTGTCCGCCCGCAGCTCGGCTGAGAAGCCCGCAGCTCGGCCGAGGAAGCCCGAGACAGCCCCAGCCGACTCAGGAATTCCCGCCCGCCCACGCTGCGTCGAGGTGCAGTCACTGCCCGCAATCCTGGTAGTTGGGCCCGGCCGCATGCTGGCATAGCGTGGAGCACCTGCCGCCGCTCACGCGGCGTGAAGGAGGTCTGACATGACGAACCGGCTGGCTAGCGCGACTAGCCCCTACCTGGCCCAGCATGCCGACAACCCGGTGGACTGGTGGCCCTGGTGCGAGGAGGCCTTCGCCGAAGCGCGCCGCCGCAACGTCCCGGTGCTGCTGAGTGTCGGCTACTCCGCCTGCCACTGGTGCCATGTGATGGCGCACGAGTCCTTCGAGGACAAGGAGGTGGCGGCGGCGCTCAACGACCGGTTCGTGTCGATCAAGGTCGACCGCGAGGAGCGGCCGGACATCGACGCCATCTACATGGCCGCCACCGCCGCGATGACCGGGCACGGCGGCTGGCCGATGACCTGCCTGCTGACCCCGTCCGGTGAGCCGTTCTTCTGCGGAACCTACTTCCCCAGGGAGGGCTTCCTGCGGCTGCTGGACGCGGTCACCCAGGCCTGGACGGACCGGCAGGACGAGGTGCTGGCCACCAGCGGTCGGATCGTGCAGGCGCTGCAGACGGCGCTGGCCTCCGGTGAGCCGCGCGGCCTGGCCCCGGCCGACCTGCAGGAGGCCGCCGCCCGGCTGGGACAGCACTACGACCGGGTCCACGGAGGGTACGGGTCCGCGCCGAAGTTCCCGCCGTCCATGGTGCTGGAGTTCCTGCTGCGCCACCACGCCCGCACCGGCGCTCCGGAGGCGCTGGAGCAGGTCCGGGGGACGTGCGAGGCGATGGCCCGGGGCGGCATCTACGACCAGCTGGCCGGCGGCTTCGCCCGCTACTCCGTCGACGCCGAATGGGTCGTGCCGCACTTTGAGAAGATGCTCTACGACAACGCACAGCTGCTGCGGGTCTATCTGCACCTGTGGCGGGCCACCCGGTCACCGCTGGCTGAACGGGTCGCGCACGAGACCGCGCGGTTCCTGCTGCGCGATCTGGGCACCGAGGAGGGCGTGTTCGCCTCCGCGCTGGACGCCGACACCGAAGGCGTCGAGGGCCTGACCTACGCGTGGACGCCGCAGCAGCTGACCGAGGTGCTCGGCGAGGCCGATGGCGCCGCGGCGGCCGGACTGCTCGGCGTCACCGCACAGGGCACCTTCGAGCTGGGCAGCTCGACGCTGCAGCTGCGTTCGGACCCCCGCGACCGCAGATGGTGGGCCGGAGTCCGGGACAGGCTGCTCGCCGCCCGCAACGACCGTCCGCAACCGGCTCGCGACGACAAGGCGATCACCGCCTGGAACGGCCTCGCGATCGCGGCGCTCGCCGAGGCCGGCGTGCTGCTGGAGCAGCCGGACTACCTTGCCGCTGCCCAGCGCTGCGCCGATTTCCTGCTCGACCGGCATCTGGTCGACGGCCGGTTGCGCCGCTCGTCGCTGGCGGGGTCGGTCAGCGACGCGATGGGGGTGGCCGAGGACTACGGCGACCTCGCCGAGGGGTTGCTGGCGCTGCACCAGGCCACCGCGCAACCGCGCTGGCTGGAGGCGGCCGGGCGCCTGCTGGAGGTGGCGTTGACCCGATTCGCCGACGACGCGGGCGGCTTCTTCGACACCGCTGATGACGCCGAGACCCTGTTCAGCCGGCCGCGCGACGCCTCGGACAACGCCTCGCCGTCCGGCCAGTCGGCGTTGGCCGGCGCCCTGCTCAGCTATGCGGCGCTGACCGGCTCGACCCGGCATCGGGAGGCTGCCGATGCGGCGCTGGCTGCGGCTGGCGAGCTCGCCGTGCGGGAGCCCCGGTTCGCCGGCTGGACCCTGGCGGTCGCCGAGGCAGCCTGGGCCGGGCCCTTGCAGGTGGCGATCGTGGGATCGGGCCCGGCGGCCCACGGCTTGCTGACGGCGGCCCGCAACAGCACCTCACCGGGGCTGGTGCTGGCGTTCGGCCAGCCCGACGCGCCGGGCCTGCCGCTGCTCGCCAACCGCCCGCTGGTGGCGGGGGAGCCCGCCGCCTACGTCTGCCGGGGCTTCGTCTGCGAGCGTCCGGCCGGCACGGTGGCCGAGTTGCTGGCGGCACTCGACCGGGGGAACCAACCCAACGCCTAGCCTGAACCCATGATGAGGACGCAGCCACCCGGCTTCCGCTGGCTGGTCGGCGGCTTCGCGCTGGTCGCAGCGGTGGCGTTCGGAGCGCACTACCGCTCAACCGGCGACCGGGCTGATCTGCTGCTCGGCGGGCTCTGCCTGGTGACGGCCTGCTACTGGCTCATCTTCGACCGCGAGCCGGGTGCTGAGGATCCCGCCGGCGACGGGTCTGATGGCGGCTCCTTGCCCGGTGACGACATGGCCGGTGGGCTGGGTCCCGTCGAGGAATCCGGGCCCGATCATCGCCGGGACGGCGGATAACCGCCGCTACGAGCCAACGATGTCCCCAGCCGGCAGGCCGCACGGCCTAAAGAATGCGCGGCTGGGACGGATCACCTCGCTGGCAATGTCATGACAATTCGGATCTTGAAAACGGACAGGATCTTTGAAACCGGCAGGATCTGAATCGGACAGTTCTGGAAATCGGACAGGGTCTGAAAACCGGACAATTGTCTGGCGACAAAAGATGCTCCGCAGGTACCGGCAGTCCCGTACCGGTACCTGCGGAGCATCCCTGCCTCGCGCTTTACTGCATTCCCCCGCGCTGGTACTTCTTCCCCGTTGCGGTACCGCTTTCCCCTTGCGGTACTGCCCTTCCTTGCTGGTACTGCGTCCCCCTTGCTGGCACTGCTCTTCTTGCTGGTACTGCGTCCCCGTTGGTGCTGCTTTCCCCTAGCTGGTACTGCATCCCCGCGGTGCTTGCGTTCCCCCCAAGTACCGCTCATTTCCCCGTGCAACTAGTATGAGTAACTAACCTAGACCACACAAGATGCAATTAAGTCACTACTCAATTACAGAGCGTGGCAATAGCACCGTCACAGGGCCGTCTCAGTAATGGCGCACAGTTCCGTGGCCCGGGTGGGGGCATCCCGTCTGGCACCGGAAGCCGGGAAGGTAGATGCCCGGGAGCCACCAGGACGGCGAAGGGCATGCCCACCAGCAAGGCATGCCCGCCCCCACCGCCTGCCGCCACCGCGTGGCTGCCTCGAGATACCTGACTCGTGCGGCCTGCGGGTCTAAGGTGGCAATTTGTGAATGTCCGTAGTGGCCTCTATTCGCTCTACGAGCGCCGGCTGCTCAGATCGCTGGCCGGACGCCCCGTTCCCCGGCACGTAGCGGTGATGCTCGACGGCAACCGGCGGTGGGCCCGAGCCGCCGGGCTGGACGACATCAACGACGGCCACCTGGCGGGCGCCAGCCACATCGACCACCTGCTCGCCTGGTGCGCCGAGGCCGGCGTCCAGCACGTCACCCTCTGGCTGCTGTCGACCGACAACCTGCACCGCGATCCCGCCGAGGTCGGACCGCTGCTGCGCATCATCGCCAACGTCGCCGAGGAGCTGTCGGCGGCCGACCAGCCCTGGCAGCTCAACGTCGTGGGCGCCCTGGACACCCTGCCCGCCGGCACCGCCGAGGCGCTGAAGACCGCCGCCGAACGGTCGACCGGCAAGACCGGCATGACGGTCAACCTGGCGGTCGGCTACGGCGGCCGGCGCGAGATCGCCGACGCGGTGCGCTCGCTGCTGCAGTCCCAGGCCCAGGCCGGCACCTCCATCGAGGAGCTGGCAGAGATCATCGACGTCGAGCACATCGCCGAGCACCTCTACACCAAGGGCCAGCCCGACCCCGATCTGGTGATCAGAACCTCGGGGGAGCAGCGGCTGTCGGGCTTTCTGCTGTGGCAGTCGGCGCATTCGGAGTTCTACTTCTGCGACGCGCTCTGGCCGGATTTCCGCAAGACCGACTTCCTGCGCGCGCTGCGGGACTTCTCCGAACGGCAGCGCCGCTTCGGCAGCTGACCTGCCTGGCCGGGATAGTCGCCGGCTACGGCGTGGCGCTGGGTCGGCGCGCTCCGGCCGCCGTAGCGTCCGTGACAGGCGGCTCGACCTACCAGGCCGGTCGCTCGGGAGGTCCCTTGACAGTGGCGAAATGCCAGTGGGGGACGGCATCGCCCCCGTACCATGGGGGATGACCGGAACCCTCGACAGCGGCAGGCGCTGGTGCCACGCCTGCCCACGGTGTCGGTCACGTGACGATGCCGCAGCGCCCAGGAGCCCCATGTGACCCACCCTCGCGCCACCTCCACTCGCGTCACCTCCACAGAAGCTGCCGAACCGGCCGTGAAGACCTTCGTCCTGGACACCTCGGTGCTGCTGTCGGATCCAGGGGCGCTGGCCCGCTTCGGTGAGCACGAGGTCGTCCTGCCGTTGGTGGTGATCGGCGAGCTGGAGGGCAAGCGCCACCATCCCGAGCTGGGCTGGTTCGCCCGGGAGACCCTGCGCGCGCTGGATGACCTGCGGATCAAGCACGGCCGCCTCGATGCGCCGGTGCCGGTCGGTGAGGACGGCGGCACCCTGCATGTCGAGCTGAACCACTCCGACCTTGCCCTGTTGCCGGCCGGGTTCCGGGTGGAGAGCAACGACTCCCGGATCCTGGCGGTGGCGCTGAACCTCGCCAACGAGGGCCGCGATGTGGTGCTGGTGTCCAAGGACATGCCGCTGCGGGTCAAGGCGGCCGCCGTGGGTTTGCGCTCCGACGAGTTCCGGGTGCATCCGGGCATCGATTCGGGCTGGACCGGGATGACCGAGATCGAGGTGTCCACCGCCGTCATCGACTCGCTGTACCACGCCGACCGGGTAGAGGCCGCCGAGACCGAAGAGCTGCTGAAGGTGGCCGAGTTGCCGTGCCACACCGGTCTGGTGCTGCACTCGGCCCGTGGCTCGGCGCTGGCCCGGCTGATGCCCGACAAGCAGGTGAAGCTGGTACGCGGTGACCGCGAGGCCTTCGGGCTGCGGGGCCGCTCGGCCGAGCAGCGGATCGCGCTGGACCTGCTGCTGGACCCCGAGGTGGGCATCGTCTCGCTCGGCGGACGGGCCGGCACCGGCAAGTCGGCGCTGGCGCTGTGCGCCGGCCTCGACGCGGTGATGGAGCGACGGGCGCACAAGAAGGTGGTGGTGTTCCGGCCGCTGTATGCCGTCGGCGGCCAGGATCTGGGCTACCTGCCCGGCAGCGAGAACGAGAAGATGGCCCCGTGGGCGCAGGCGGTGTTCGACACCTTGGGCGCGCTGGTCAGCAAGGACGTGATGGAGGAGGTGATGGACCGGGGCATGGTCGAGGTGCTGCCGCTGACCCACATCCGCGGCCGGTCCCTGCACGACTCCTTCGTGATCGTCGACGAGGCGCAGTCCCTGGAGCGCAACGTGCTGCTGACGGTGCTGTCCCGGATCGGCTCGGGCTCGCGGGTGGTGCTCACCCACGACGTCGCCCAGCGCGACAACCTGCGGGTCGGCCGGCACGACGGGGTGGCGGCGGTGATCGAGGCGCTGCGCGGGCACCCGCTGTTCGCCCACGTCACGCTCACCCGGTCCGAGCGGTCACCGATCGCCGCCCTGGTCACCGAGCTGCTCGAGGACGTCAGCCTGTAGCGCTCCGGAATCAGCCGAGCGGCTCGCGGGCCCGGTCGGCGATGTCGCCGAGCGCGGGCAGGCCGTCGATCGACTGCGCGTTCGTGGTCTCGGGATAGGCACGGTAGGCCGCCGCGCCCTTCTTCTCCTGCCGCAGGTCCAGCACCGTCCGGTCGGCGACGAAGTCCATCAGCGGCACCGCGTAGCCGCAGGAGTCACTCACCCGGTCCAGGTCCACCATCACGATGGCGCGCTGGGCGGTGACCCGCTGCTTGGGAAAGGCCGCTCGCAGCGAGGCGAACTCCGCGTCCTGGGAAAGCACCACCCGCCCCGTGCCGTAGAGCCGGACGATGGTGGGACGGCCCTCGAAGGCGGCGAACATCAAGGTGATCCGGCCGTTCTCCCGCAGGTGAGCGATGGTCTCCGAGCCGGAGCCGTAGTAGTCGAGGTAGCCGACCCGGAGCGGATCGAAGACCACGAAGGTGCCGGCCATGCCCTTGGGCGAGACGTTGACATGACCGTCGCCACTGAGCGGCGCGGTGCCCACGAAGAAGACCGGCTGGCGGGTCAGCCAGGCCGCCAGCGTGCTGTCGATGCCGTCGTAGACATGCATCCCGGCCTCCTGGCAGAGCGGTTGCGGTTCAGTCCTACTGGCCGGCGGGGCGGGTCATCGACAGCACGTCGAGCACCTCGTCGAGCTTGTCCTCGGTGATCGCCCCGGACTCGACATGCCCGCGCTCGATCACGACCTCGCGGATGGTCTTGCGCTCGGCCAGGGACTGCTTGGCGATCTTGGCCGCCTCGTCGTAGCCGACGTAGTGGTTCAGCGGCGTGACGATCGAGGGGGAGGACTCGGCGTACTCGCGGCAGCGCTCGACATTGGCCTCGATGCCGGCCACGCACCGGTCCGCGAAGACCCTGCTCACATTGGCGATCAGCCTGATCGACTCGAGGACGTTGCGCGCCATCACCGGCAGCATCACGTTCAGCTCGAAGTTGCCGGAGGCGCCCGCCCAGGCGACCGTGGCGTCGTTGCCGATCACCCGCGCGCACACCATGAGCACCGCCTCAGGGACGACCGGGTTGACCTTGCCGGGCATGATCGACGAGCCCGGCTGCAGGTCGGGCAGGAACAGCTCGGTGAGCCCGGTACGCGGACCGGAACCCATCCACCGGATGTCGTTGCTCACCTTGTTCAGGCCGACCGCGACGGTGCGCAGCACACCGGACAGCTCCACCAGGCTGTCCCGGGCGCCCTGGGCCTCGAAGTGGTTGCGGGCCTCGGTCAGCGGCAGCCCGGTCTCGGCTGCGATCAGGGCGATCACCTCGGCGGCGAACCCGGCGGGGGCGTTGATGCCGGTGCCCACCGCGGTGCCGCCGAGCGGCAACTCGGCCACCCGGGGCAGGCAGTCCTGCGCCCGTTCGATGCCGTAGCGGACCTGGGCGGCGTAGCCGGCGAACTCCTGGCCGAGGGTGACCGGGGTGGCGTCCATCAGGTGGGTGCGGCCGGACTTCACCACGGTGGCGAACTCGGCGGCCTTGGCTTCCAGCGCCGTCGCCAGCTGCTCCAGCGCCGGGATCAGGTCAGAGACCACCGCCTTGGTGGCGGCGACGTGGATCGCCGACGGGAACTGGTCGTTGGACGACAGCGGATCGTTGACGTCGTCATTGGGATGCACCGGAACCGGGCCGGCCGCGCTCAACTTCTCAGAGGCCAGCGAGGCCAGCACCTCGTTGGCGTTCATGTTGGAGGAGGTGCCGGAGCCGGTCTGGAAGACATCGATCGGGAACTGGTCGTCCCATTCGCCCCGGGCGACCTCGGCCGCGGCCGCGGCGATGGCCTCGGCCTTGGCTGGGTCGAGCAGGCCCCGCTTGGCCCGGATCCGTGCGCCGGCGCCCTTGATCAGGGCCAGCCCCGCAATCAGCTCCCGCTCGATCGGCTGTCCCGAGATCGGGAAGTTCTCCACCGCGCGCTGGGTCTGCGCCCGCCATCTGGCCTGGGCCGGGACCCGGACCTCGCCCATCGAATCCTTCTCGATCCGGTAGGAACCGTCCGCGCCCTGCTCGCTCGCGGCATGGCCGGCGGCTGCGGGCTGCGGGCTCGAGGACGGGATGGACTGCTCAGACATCGGCCGATGCTCCCCTGCGTGTCGGCGTCGCTGCCGTGACAGCAACTCTTGCGCAGAGCCTAGCCAGCGAGGCCGGCCGCAGGGTGGCTGCTGTGGCCGGGCTAACGCTGTGGCCGGGCCAACGTCCTCGTCGGCGGTTACTGCTCGCTGGGTGGCTGGCGCCAGCCCGGGCCGCTGGCCTGCCCCCCGCCCTGCCCGGGCTGTTCCCAACCCTGCTGAGCCTGCGGGTGGCCGCCGGCCGGCTGGGGCGGCATGCCTTGACCGGGTGCCCCCAGGCCGGGTTGCCCCTGACCGGGCACTCCTTGGCCCGGTTGGCCCTGGCTCGGTTGACCCTGGCCCGGCATGCCCTGGCCCGGCATGCCCTGGCTCGGTTGACCCTGGCCCGGTTGACCCTGGCCCGGTTGGCCCTGGCCCGGTTGGCCCTGGCCCGGTTGGCCCGGTCCTGCGGAACCGGCCGGTTGGCCATAGCCGAGCTGCAGGGCCGTCTGCTTGGCGGCCTCGGTCACCGGGACGGCCACCACGGCGGTGGCATAGGCGCAGATCTCACTCCAGTTGTTGCCGAGCTCGGTGGTGTCGAAGCGCATGGCGACCAGGGCGTTGCCGCCGCGGGCCTGGGCCTCGGCGAAGAGCCGGGTCATCGCCTCGTTGCGGCTCTGCAGGACGTTGCGGGTCATGCCCTGCAGCTCGCCGCCGACCAGTGACTTGAAGCCGGCTCCCATCTGGGAGAAGGCGTTGCGCGAGCGCACGGTCACCCCGAAGACCTCGCCGCAGACACGCTGGATCTCCCAGCCCGGAATGTCGTTCATGGTGACGCAGAGCATGATGGCTTCTCCTGAGGTGGGCCGATGCCGACGAAGACGCGATGGACAGCTGCCGCCTAATTGCGGTCGAAGTCGACCGAGGCGTACGCGCGGAGCTTGGACAGTTGGTGCTGGGACTCGACCACCCGGATCGTGCCGGACTTCGAGCGCATCACGATGGACGAGGTGGCCACCGAGCCACGGTGGTAGCGCACGCCCGGGAGCAGCTCGCCGTCGGTGATGCCGGTCGCGCAGAAGAAGACGTCCTCGCCCGCCACCAGATCCGTGGTGGTGAGCACCCGGGAGAGGTCGTGTCCGGCGTCCTGGGCCTTCTCGCGCTCCTCCGGGCTCTGCGGCCACAGCCGGCCCTGGATCGTGCCGCCCATGCACTTCAGCGCCGCCGCGGCGATGATGCCCTCCGGGGTGCCGCCGATGCCCAGCAGCAGGTCCACGCCGGTGCCGGCCCGGGCCGCCATGATGGCGCCGGCCACGTCGCCGTCGGAGATGAACTTGATCCGGGCGCCGGCCGCGCGGACGGCTGCCACCAGGTCGGCGTGCCGGGGCCGGTCCAGGATCACCACCGTGACGTCCTCGGGCTTGCCGCCCTTGGCCTTGGCGACCTGGGCGATGTTCTCCTTCACCGGCGCGGTGATGTCGATGACGTCGGCGGCCTCCGGGCCGGTGACGATCTTCTCCATGTAGAACACCGCGGACGGGTCGAACATCGAGCCGCGCTCGGCCACCGCGATCACCGCGATCGCGTTCGGCATCCCCTTGGCCATCAGGGTCGTTCCGTCGATCGGGTCCACCGCGACGTCACACACCGGGCCGGTGCCGTCGCCCACCCGCACGCCGTTGTAGAGCATCGGGGCATGGTCCTTCTCGCCCTCGCCGATGACGACCACGCCGTCCATCGAGACTGTGCCGATCAGGGTGCGCATCGCGTCGACCGCCGCGCCGTCGCCACCGTTCTTGTCGCCCCGGCCTACCCACCGAGCGGCGGCCATCGCGGCCGCCTCGGTCACCCGGACCAGCTCCAGCGCCAGGTTGCGGTCCGGCGCCTGGCGGCTGACAGCCAGCTCCGGGGGGACCAGGCCCGTCGAGTCGACCCGGTGCTCGGACGGTGCGGGGTCAGTCATGCGGCTGGCCTTTCTCGACGTCATCTTCCGGTGTGGGCTCGTGGGCAAGACCTTAGCCTCGGCGCTGACCGGCCGCCTAGCTGACCGGCCGGGCCGGTCAGGGCAGTGGCTCGGACCCCTGGTTGGCGGCGCCCGGCGGCTACCGGTGACCATGGAGGGGTGACCCGCCCGCTGAACCCGGCCGATCGGCAACGGCTGCGCACCCCCGCGAACCTGTGGCGGGCGTTGCTGCCGCTGCTGGCGGTCGTCGGAGTGGTGGTCCTGCTGAACCGGCCGAGCGACCGCGCTTCGGAGGGGGTGCACGTCATCGACCCAGCCCCGGCGATCGCGGCGGCCCAGCGGCAGGCCGGGTTCGCAGTGCTGACGCCGAGCGGGCTGGGCGATGGCTGGCGGCCCACGTCGACGGAGCTGGTTCCGGCCGGCCCGTCCGCGCCCGCGAGCTTCCGGATCGGATATGTCAGCCCGGCCGGCAAGTATGCCGAGCTGCTCCAGAGCGCTGACGCGCCGGACGCGGTGGCCGCCCGCTACGGCCCGCTGGTGGCCGAGGGCGCAGCATCGATCGGTGGCGCCAGCTGGCAGCAGTACGACACCACATCCGGACGGCGGTTGCTGCGGCACACCTTCGGCAAGGTGACCGTGATCGTCACCGGCAGCGCGTCCCAGCCCGAGCTGGAGGAGCTGGCCGGCTCGGTGGGCTGACCGCAAGAGTCGGAGTTGCTCAGGGCCACGCTGCACGGTATTTCCACCCGGTGTCTCCGGCCGCAGGCCTACTCCTCCGGTGCGGTCACCGTGTTGGCGGACGACTTCAACGGTGCGGTCACCGTGGGCTCTCAGCGGCTACGGGCCCAGCGCGGACGGGGTTGCGGCATGACTGCGCAGAGCGCCCGGCCGTTAGGCCAGTCGTTGTGTGAGCAGCCATTCCGAGCCGGAAGAACAGCAGGTAGGGTGGATCAACAGCCCCCGCTGTGACCGCAATCACCTTAGCTCGCATGCCCTCGACCCCGGGTAGAAGCAGGAGCCAATCCGTGCGCCGTAAGCGTATAGCCCTCATACAACAAGGCGTATGGGCAATGCCCCTGGAATCGATGCCACTGGCCATCGGCTACCTGAAGGCTGCCATCGATGCTGATGAGATATTGAAAGACGAGTGCGAGACGATCATTGTCAATTTTCGGGGAGCGACTTCGGTAGGCAGCGCCATTGCCGCCGTGTTCGCCACCGCCGTCCCCGATGTTCTGGCCATCTCGGTATTCGGCTGGAACTTCCGCGAGGCCATGGTGCTGTCTGAGACGTTCAAGCAGCTCAACCCTGCGGGGCTGGTGGTGCTCGGCGGAACTCACGTCGCGAATCAGGGCGAACGGGTCTTCCGGCTCTGCCCGGAGGTCGATGTCGTCGTCAACGGCGAGGGCGAGCTGACCTTGCCCGAGGTGCTGCGCGCCTGGCTGGCCGGTGAGTTCCCGGAGCCCGGCGGCCACGCGATCGCCGGGATCTCCTTCCGGCAATCCGATGGCGCCATGGTGACTACAAAAACCCGCCCCGGCGTCCTAGACCTGTCGACGATCGTCTCGCCTTTCCTGACCGGCGCGATTCCCATGACGGACGAGGCCGGCAAGTTCCGCTATGACGTGGCAATCATGGAGACCAATCGCGGCTGTCCCTATCACTGCGCCTTTTGTTATTGGGGCGGCGCGATCGGCCAGAAATTCCGTAACTTTCCGCGTGAGCGGCTCATGGCTGAATTGGAGATATTCGCTCACTACAAGGTGCACAGCATCATTCTCTGCGATTCGAATTTCGGCATGCAGGCCGCGGACGAGCAATTTCTCGAAGACGTCATCAAGCTGCGTGAGCGGACCGGGTATCCACGGTCGATCGAGACGTCCTGGACGAAGAACAAGTCCGCCACGTTCTACCGCATCGTGCAGCAGATGAAGGCGGCCGGGCTGCACACCTCGTTCACGATCGCATTGCAGACGTTGGACGACGCTGCGCTGCGGGGGATGAACCGCCGCAACATGAAGTTGAACGACTGGCAGACCCTGGCGCGCTGGCTGGCAGCGGAGGGGCTGGACACCTATGCCGAGATCCTCTGGGGCGCGCCGGGGGAGACCGCGGAGTCCTTCCTGCACGGCTATGACGAGCTGTCGCTGCACGTGCCGCGGATCGCGGCCTATCCGCTGATGCTGCTGCCCAACACCGAGTACTCGGACAAGCGGCAGGAGTTCGGGCTGGTCACGACCAGGGGACAGTCCGACGACTTCGAATACGTGCTCGCCTCGAACACGATGACCTTCGAGGAGAACCTCGCCATGCAGGGCTTCCTGCTGTGGGCCCGGGCCTGCGCGGAGAACTCGTTCTTCCGCTATATCTGGCGTCCGCTGCGCGCCTACGCCGGGCTCACCCAGTCCCAGGTGCTGACCAGCCTGGCCCGCTGGTTCGACGCCTGTGGCGACCCGGCGGCACGCGCGCTGAAGTCGCCGACCACCATTCTCGAGCCGGCCACGGTGAACGCGGCCGTCCGCGCGCTGCTGCTGGACCCCCAGGTTCGCGGGCTGCTGTCGCAGTGGTGGGTCGAGCAGATCCGCCCGCTGATCCAGCCGGAGCACCTGTCGCTCCTGGACGAGGTGTTCCGGTTCGACATGATGACGCTGCCCCTGATCGCCTCCCACGTCGATCCCGGCGACATCGCAGAGGAGGACGGGGTTCTGGTCCACCGCAGGAGCGAGCCGTTCGACCTCGACGTCCCGGCGCTGGTGACGGCGCTGCGCGCCGAGCCCCCGGTCGAGCTGCCGGCGCCGGCTCCGACCATGTTCGAGCTGTCGTGGTGGCTGGGGCTGGAGGCCCATATCGACAGCCATGAGGTGTCCTTGCAGTACATGGGCCGCATCGAGCGCTCGGACCAGCTGGAGGCCGCGCGGCCGGTCGGCTGACCCTCACCCGCCGGCCTTTCTCGGCGTCGGCCTCGTGCGGTGGTCAGCCGAGCTCGGGCGGTGGCGAGACGTCAGCCTGCCTCGTCGGTAGCCGCGATGGCGGCATCGAGGCGGGTCCGGGCGCCGTCCAGCCAGCGCTGGCAGATGCCGGCGAGCTCCTCGCCGCGCTGCCACAGCGACAGGGACTCCTCCAACGGCTGCCCGCCGCTCTCCAGCGCCTGCACGATGTCGCGCAACTCCGCGCGAGCCGCCTCATAGCTGATCTCGGGTTCGGGGTTCTCGCTCATCGCAGGCAAGGTTAGCCGCCGCCGGCGACGTTGACCGAGAACTCACCGTCGGCCACCCGAACCTGCAGCAGCTCCTCCGGCGAGGTCTGGCTGACGGCTCGCACCAGCTCACCCTCGGAGTTCCAGACCACGGCGTACCCGCGGTTGAGCACCGCCTGCGGCGACAGGCTGATCACCCTGGCCAGCAGCTGGCCGATGTCGGCCTCGGCAAGCTGCAGCAGGCCGGCCAGCGTGCTGCGGTTACGGTGCACCGCCCGCTCGCACTCCTGCTCGCCGGCCGAGATCAGCCTGCCGACCCCCTGCCGCAGCCGTTGCGGAAGGCCCGCCATCAGCTGGTCCTCGGTGTCCAGCCGGCGGTGCACGCTGGCGCGCAGCCGGGCCCGCGCGTCGGCGAGCTGGCTCAGCTCGGCCTGCAGGTCGGGGACGATCCGCTTCGCCGCATCCGTCGGGGTGGACACCGCCAGGTCGGCGACCAGGTCCAGCAGCGGCTGGTCGGTCTCATGGCCGATGGCGCTCACCACCGGGGTGCGCAGCTGCGACACCGCGCGCAGCAAGCCCTCGTTGGAGAACGGCAGCAGGTCCTCGACGCTGCCACCGCCGCGGGCGATCACGATCAGGTCCACGTCGGGGCGGGCGTCCAGCCTGCGCAGCGCGGCGATGATCTCGGTGACCGCGGTGCTGCCCTGGGTGGCGGTGTTCTCGATCGCGAACACCGCGCCCGGCAACCGGCGCAGGGTGTTCTCCA
>NZ_DASVSG010000047.1:0-25121 GCF_036388195.1 Jatrophihabitans sp.
CGGATGCGATCTATGTCGAGGGCGGCGACAACACCGAGGACGCCCGGTACTCACCCGGTGAGCGGTACGGCAAGGTCTATCAGATCAATTACCTGCGCTGCATCTTCTGCGGCCTGTGCATCGAGGCCTGCCCGACCCGGTCGCTGACCATGAGCAACGAGTACGAGCTGGCCCTGGACAACCGGCAGGACCTGATCTACACCAAGGAGCAGTTGATGGCCCCACTGCTGCCCGGCATGGAGGCGCCGCCGCATCCGATGCGGCTCGGCGACAACGAGAAGGCGTACTACACGCCGCGCAAGGACGAGGGCGCGCCGCAGAGCGCTGCCAACGTCGCCGGGCGCCCGATCACCAGCCCGGCCATCGAGGTCGGCGGGCACCACGCATGAGCGCGGTCCAGGCAGTGCTGGCAGCGGGCCCCGCCCAGGTGAGCACCGGTGAGGCGGTGGCGTTCTGGATCCTGGGCCCGGTAGCCCTGCTCGGCGCGATCGGCATGGTGATGCTGCGCAACGCGGTGCACTCGGCGCTGTCGCTGGTGGCGACGATGATGTGCCTGGGGCTGTTCTACCTGATCCAGCAAGGGCCGTTCCTGGGCCTGGTGCAGATCATCGTCTACACCGGCGCGATCATGATCCTGTTCCTGTTCGTGCTGATGCTGGTCGGGCGGGACTCGTCGGACTCGCTGGTGGAGACGCTGCGCGGGCAGCGGGTGGCGGCCCTGCTCGCCGGGGTCGCCTTCGCCCTGCTGCTGGCGCTGGCCATCGGGCGCGCGTTCACCGGTCAGACCGTGAAGAACCTGGAGGCGGTCAACGCCCAGTACGGCACCAACGTCAATGGCATCGCACGCGTCCTGTTCACCAAGTACCTGTTCGCCTTCGAGCTGACCTCGGCGCTGCTGATCGTGGCCGCCGTCGGAGCGATGGTGCTGGCCCACGTCGAGCGGGAAGGGCCGCGGCCCAGCCAGAAGGCGCTGGCCCGGGAACGGATCCGCTCCGGCCGGCCGCAGCCGCTGCCCGGCCCCGGCGTGCTGTCCTCGGGCAACGCCGTCGGCACCCCGGCGCTGCTGCCGGACGGGTCGATCGCCAGCGAGTCGCTGCTGGGCAGCGGCGCCGAGGTCAGCGTCGGCGCGCCGCACGCGCTGCCCCAGCGCGAGGGCGAAGTGTCATGACCGGACGCCTGTGCTCCCGGGAACTTTCGAAAGACGTGCTCGCCTCATGACCCCTACCTACTATCTGGTGCTCTCCGCGGCGCTGTTCTCGATCGGCGCGGTCGGGGTGCTGGTCCGGCGCAACGCCATCGTGGTCTTCATGTGTGTCGAGCTGATGCTCAACGCGGTGAACCTGAGCCTGGTGACCTTCTCCCGCATCAACGGCACCCTGGACGGCCAGATCATGGCCTTCTTCGTCATGGTGGTCGCCGCGGCCGAAGTCGTGGTGGGCCTCGCCATCATCATGTCCATCTTCCGGACGCGACGGTCGGCCTCGGTCGACGACGCGAACCTCCTGAAGTACTGAGGGGAGCTTCGAACAGTGAACGCCGCTCACGGAATCCAGTCCTACGCCTGGCTGCTGGTGGCGCTGCCGGCGCTGTCGGCCGCCGTCCTGCTGCTGCTCGGCAAGCGTGCCGACCGGTGGGGCCAGCTGCTCGGCGCGCTCGTCCCGGTGGTGCTCTTCGTCTACGGCGTGCTGCTGTTCTTCTCGATCAAGAGCGAGACGGGTGAGGGACGCGAGCGCAACCTGCACCTGTTCAGCTGGGTGCCGGTGGGCGGCTTCAACGTCGACGTCGGGCTGCTGCTGGACCCGCTGTCGCTGGCCTTCGTCCTGCTGATCACCGGGGTCGGCTCGCTGATCCACATCTACGCGGTCGGCTACATGCAGCACGACCCGGGCCGGCGGCGGTTCTTCGGCTACTTCCACCTGTTCGTGGCGGCGATGTTGCTGCTCGTGCTGGCCGACAGCTACCTGGTGCTCTACGTCGGCTGGGAAGGCGTGGGGCTGGCCTCCTACCTGCTGATCGGCTACTACTACACCCGCGACTCGGCCGGCACCGCCGCCAAGAAGGCCTTCATCGCCAACCGGGTCGGCGACGTCGGGCTCTCGATCGCGATCATGCTGATGTTCGCCTACCTCGGCGCCACCGACTTCGAGACCGTGCTGCACGGCAACGGCCTCGCCCAGCTGTCCAGCGGCGTGATCACCGCCATCGCGCTGATGCTGCTGCTGGGCGCCTGCGGCAAGTCCGGGCAGTTCCCCCTGCAGACCTGGCTGCCCGACGCCATGGAGGGCCCCACCCCGGTCTCGGCCCTGATCCACGCGGCGACCATGGTCACCGCGGGGGTCTACCTGATCGCGCGCTCGGCGGCGATCTTCGACCTGACCCAGACCGGCCGGACGGTGGTCACCATCGTCGGGGCGATCACCCTGCTCTACGGTTGCATCTGCGCCTTCGGCCAGGACGACCTGAAACGGGTGCTGGCCTACTCCACGGTCAGCCAGATCGGCTACATGTTCGTCGCCGTCGGGCTCGGCAAGGGCGTGTACGCGATCGGCATCCTGCACCTGCTCGGGCACGGCTTCTTCAAGGCCGCGCTGTTCCTGTCGGCCGGGTCCGTGATGCACGCGATGAACGACCGGATCGACATGCGCCGCTTCGGTGGCCTGGCCCGGGTCATGCCGGTCACCTACGGGGTGTTCGTCTGCGGCTACCTGGCGATCATCGGCTTCCCGTTCGCGACCGGGTTCTTCACCAAGGACAAGATCATCGAGGCCGCCTTCAACAAGGGCGGCGTCAGCGGCTGGGTGCTCGGCGGGGTGGCGCTGCTCGGCGCCGGGCTGACCGCCTTCTACATGACCAGGGCGCTGGTGATGACCTTCCATGGCAGGCGCCGGTGGGAGGACGACGTGCACCCGCACGAGGCGCCGCTGGTGATGAAGATCCCGCTGGTGATCCTCGGGCTGCTGTCGCTGGTCGGCGGTGGCGCGCTGGTGTTCGGCGGCGCCCTGCAGCACTGGCTGGAGCCGTCGGTCGGGGAGTCGGTGGAGGTGGGGGTGCACACCATCTCACCGACCGTGCTCACCCTGATCACGTTGCTGGTGGTGGCCTTCGGCGTGGCCGGCGGCATCGTGGCGTTCGGGGTCCGGCCGGTGCCGGTCCTGCAGCCGGCCGGCTCGCCGATCACGGTCGCGGCCCGGCGCAACCTCTACGCCGACGCCTTCAACGAGACGGTGCTGATGCGCCCGGGCCAGTGGCTGGTCCGCGGCCTGGTGTTCTTCGACAACCGTGGCGTCGATGGCGCGGTGAACACCCTGGCCGCCGGCCTGGGTGGCGGCTCCGGCCGGCTCCGTAGGCTGCAGACCGGCTTCGTCCGGTCCTACGCCCTGTCCATGCTGGCCGGCGCCGCGGCGGTTCTCGCGGTGCTGCTCGCTGTGAGGTTCTCCTGATGCACAACCTCAGCCTGCTCGGGCTCCTCGCCGTGCCGCTGCTGGGCAGCCTGGCGATCTTCGCCCTCCCGGCCGGCCGTGACCTGCTGGCCAAGCAGATCGCCCTGCTGATCTCGGTGCTCACCTTCGTCTACGCCGTCGTGCTGGGCGTGGCCTTCAAGACCACCGAGGGCGCTGACCGGTTCCAGTTCGCCGGCTCCTGGGTGTGGATCAAGAACCTGGGGGTGCACTTCGCCTTCGGGGTGGACGGCATCGCCATAGTGCTGATCATGATGGCCACCCGGCTGGTGCCCTGCGTGGTGCTGTCGTCCTGGCGCACGTTCGACAGCATCGACGGCGCCGAGGAGCTGCGGGCGCCGACCCGGTCGCCGAAGGCCTTCTTCGGACTGGTGCTGCTGCTCGAGGTCTTCATGATCGGCGTGTTCGCGGCGACCGACGTGTTCCTGTTCTACGTGTTCTTCGAGGCCATGCTGGTGCCGATGTACTTCATCATCGGCAGCTTCGGCGGTCCCCGCCGGCAGTACGCGGCGATGAAGTTCTTCCTGTACTCCCTGGTCGGCGGGCTGCTGATGCTGGCCTCGGTGATCGGTGTCTACGTCAGCTCCGGCACGTCCAGCTTCGCCTTCGCCGACCTGGTCGGCCACGTGCCCACCGGGGCGACCCAGAAGTGGCTGTTCCTCGGCTTCTTCATCGCCTTCGCGATCAAGGCCCCGCTGTTCCCGTTCCACACCTGGCTGCCCGACGCCGGGGCGGAGGCTCCGGCCGGTGGCGCGGCGCTGCTGGTGGGCGTCCTGGACAAGGTCGGCACCTTCGGCTTCCTGCGCTACTGCCTGCCGCTGTTCCCGGAGGCGTCGCGCGATTTCGCCATGCCGATCCTGATCCTGTCGGTGATCGGGGTGCTGTACGCGGCCTTCCTGGCGATGGGCCAGCGCGACATGAAGCGGCTGGTCGCCTACACCTCGGTGGCGCACTTCGGCTTCATCGGCCTGGGCATCTTCGCCTTCACCACCCAGGGCGGCACCGGCGCCGTGCTGTACATGGTCAACCACGGCATCGCCACCGGGCTGCTGTTCATCGTGGTGGGCTTCCTGGTCGCCCGGGGCAAGAGCCGGCAGATCGCCGACTTCAGCGGCACCGCCAAGGTGGCTCCGCGGATGGGCGGGGTGTTCCTCATCGCGGGCCTGGCCACCCTGGCGCTGCCGGGCATGAACACCTTCATCAGCGAGTTCCTGACCCTGCTGGGCGCCTTCACCCGGCACAAGGCGCTGGCGATCATCGCCACCACCGGCATCATCCTGGCCGCGATCTACGTGCTGCTGCTCTACCAACGCACCATGCAGGGCAAGCTGAGCGAGAAGGTCAGCGGCTTCCGTGACCTCAACGCCCGCGAGCTCTTCGCGGTCGCCCCGCTGATCGTGCTGATCTTCGCCCTCGGCATCTACCCCAAGCCGGTCATCGACATCATCAACCCGGCCGTGAAGTCCACCCTGCAGGACGTCGGCCAGACCGATCCGCAGCCTCAGCAGGCGGCCCAACCGAACAGCGATGGGGGACACAAGTGAGCCCGCTGAACGTCGTGCTGGCGGCCGACACCAGCCGGATCGAGGCCCCGTCGATCAGCTACTCGGCGTTGGGCCCGATCCTGATCGTGCTCGGCGCGGCGTGCCTGGGCGTCCTGGTGGAGGCTGCGGCGCCCCGGCAGCGCCGGTTCCAGATCCAGCTCGGCCTGACGCTGCTGGCGCTGCTGGCGGCGCTGATCGACGTCATCCTGCTGCGCGGCCGCTCCACCCTGACCGCAGCCAACGCGCTGTCCATCGACGGCGTCACGCTGTTCCTGCAGGGCGCCATCCTGGTGCTCGGCGCGTTGTCGGTGCTGATGATGGCCGAGCGCGCCGTCGAACCCGGCGGCGCCATCGTGGCCTCGGCGGCCGTGGTGGTCGGCTCACCGGCCGACCGCCGGCTGGCCGGCACCGAGCGGACCCAGACCGAGATCTTCCCGCTGACCCTGTTCGCCATCGGCGGCATGCTCATCTTCCCGGCGGCCAACAACCTGCTGCTGATGTTCGTCGCGCTCGAGGTGCTGTCGCTGCCGCTGTACCTGATCGCGGGGCTGTCCCGCCGGCGCCGGCTGCTGAGCCAGGAAGCGGCCATCAAGTACTTCCTGCTGGGCGCGTTCGCCTCGGCGTTCTTCCTCTACGGCGTCGCCCTGCTGTACGGCTACGCCGGGTCGGTCGACCTGTTCGACATCCTGCAGGCGCAGAACAGCTCCACCCAGTCCGACATCCTGCTGTACCTGGGCTTCGGGCTGCTCGTGGTGGGCCTGCTGTTCAAGGCCGGGATCGCGCCGTTCCACTCCTGGACCCCGGACGTCTACCAGGGCTCGCCCACCGCGGTCACCGCCTTCATGGCCTCCTGCACCAAGATCGCGGCGTTCGGCGCCATCATCCGGGTGCTCTACGTCGGCTTCTCGGTCAGCGCGTGGAACTGGCGGCCGATCGTCTGGGCGGTGGCCATCGCCTCGATGGGAGTGGGCGCCATCGTCGGCCTCACCCAGACCGACCTCAAGCGGATCCTGGCCTACTCCTCCATCGCGCACGCCGGCTTCATCCTGGTGGGCCTGGTCTCCCTGGACGCGGCCGGGCTGTCCAGCGTGCTCTTCTACCTGGCCGCCTACGGCTTCACCACGATCGCCGCGTTCGGCCTGCTCACCCTGGTCCGGGACGGCAACGGGGAGGCCAACCACCTGTCCCAGTGGTCGGGACTGGCCCGCAGGTCGCCGCTGTTCGCCGCCACCTTCACCTTCCTGCTGCTGGCGCTGGCCGGCATCCCGCTGACCAGCGGCTTCACCGGAAAGTTCGTGGTGTTCCGGGCCGCGTACCACATCGCCGGGCCGCTGGTGGTGATGGCGCTGATCGCCTCGGCGATCGCGGCGTTCTTCTACCTGCGGATCGTGGTGATGATGTTCTTCGCCGAGCCGGCCGAGGACGGGCCCACGATCGCCATCCCGTCGGCCCTGTCCACCATCGCGATCACCGTGGGCACCGCCGCCACCCTGGTGCTGGGTGTCTTCCCGCAGCCCCTGCTCGACCTCGCCGACAAGGCAGCTAAGTTACGCGGGTGAGCTATCAGTCCTCCCTCCTGGCGGTCGGGATCGAGTTCGACGATCCGGCGCTGGAGGCAACGGTTCGGGACGGCTTGCAGGTCATCGAGTCAGCGCTGAAGGCGGCGGTGCGCTCCGAGGACGAGTTCATCGCCGACGTCGCCAAGTACCTGGTCAATGCCGGCGGCAAGCGGTTCCGGCCGTTGCTGGCGCTGCTTGCAGCTCAGTTCGGCGACCCCGCTTCCGACACCGACGGGGTGGTGATGTCGGCGGTGGTCTGCGAGCTGACCCACCTGGCCACCCTGTACCACGACGATGTGATGGACGAGGCCACCGTCCGGCGGGGCGCCACCGCGGCCAACACCCGGTGGACCAACACGATCGCCATCCTGACCGGGGACTTCCTCTTCGCCCGGGCCTCCCACATCCTCGCCGATCTCGGCCCGGAGGCGGTCCGGATCCAGGCCCGCTGCTTCGAGCGGCTGGTGACCGGCCAGATCCGCGAGACGGTCGGCCCGAAGCCGGGAGTGGACCCGGTGGACCACTACCTGTCGGTGCTGGCGGACAAGACCGGGTCGCTGATCGCCACCTCGGCCGAATTCGGGGCCCGCTTCGCCGGCGTGGACGAGCAGACCGTGGACTGCCTGCGCGACTTCGGCGAGCAGTTCGGGATGGCCTTCCAGATCTCCGACGACATCCTCGACATCGCCTCGGAGCCCGCGCAATCGGGCAAGACGCCGGGCACCGACCTGCGGGAGGGCATCCAGACCCTGCCGGTGCTCTATGCCCTGCAAAGCACCGATCCGGCCGGCAGCCGGCTGCGCGAGCTCGTCAGCAAGCCGCTGGAGGACGACGCCGAGCATGCCGAGGCGCTGGCGCTGCTGCGGTCCTCCGAAGCGATCCAGCAGGCCAGGCGCACCATGCTCGAGTACGCCGAATCCGCTCGGGCGACCATCGCGGGGCTGCCGGAGGCGCCGGCCAAAGCCGCCCTGCAAGCGCTGGCAGACCTGGTCGGGGTGCGCAGCGGCTGAACTCTGGTGTCCGGAGCAGCGCTGGAAATGGCGTAACCTACGTAAGCGTAGGTACGACGCCGTCAGCACTCCGGAGAGCCCACATGACGTTCCTAGCGACCAAGATCCCGTCGGGCGCCGACGGCTTCCAGGCTCGATTGCTGCATGAGCTGGAACCGGTCGTCGAAGCCAACCTCGAACGCCATCTGTCCGTCGCGCGGCCCTGGCTTCCCCATGACTACGTGCCGTGGAGCCGGGGCCGGGACTTCGCCTTCCTGGGCGGGGAGGACTGGAAGCCCGAGGACTCGCCCCTGGATCCGGTCGCCCGGACGGCGATGATCGTGAACCTGCTGACCGAGGACAACCTGCCCTCCTACCACCGGGAGATCGCCACCCAGTTCGGCCGGGACGGCGCCTGGGGGCAGTGGGTCGGCCAGTGGACGGCCGAGGAGGGCCGCCACGGCATCGCGTTGCGCGACTACCTGGTGGTCACCCGGGGGGTCGATCCGGTCAAGCTGGAGAGCCTGCGGATGGAGCACATGGTCGCCGGGTACGACTCGGGCGACAAGACGGCCCTGCAGGCGGTGGCCTACGTCTCCTTCCAGGAGCTGGCGACCCGGGTCTCGCACCGCAACACGGGCAAGGCCACCGGCTGCCCGCTGGCCGAGCAACTGCTGACCCGCATCGCGCTGGACGAGAACCTGCACATGGTGTTCTACCGCAACCTGATCGCCGCTGCCTTCGAGATCGCCCCCGACGAGACCATGGCCGCGGTCCGGGACGAGGTGATCGGCTTCCAGATGCCCGGCGCCACCATGCCCGACTTCCTGCGCAACTCGGTGGTCATCGCCAAGGCCGGGATCTATGACCTGCGACTGCATCACGACGCGGTGATCACCCCGGTGCTGAAATTCTGGAACGTCTTCGACCGGGACGACCTGGGCCCCGTCGGGGAGCAGGCCCGGACCGAGCTGGCGGAGTTCGTCAGCCGGCTCGACGAGCAGGCGACCCGCTTCGTCGAGCAACGCGAACGCGCCCGGGCGAAGGCTGCTGCTCGCATCGCCTGAGGTACTCGTCGCATGCGCTGAGCAACCAAGACAGTTACTCACTGTAGTCACTCCCGGCCGTCGCCCTATTTGGCACATACGCCTGTCCTTCGGAACATTGCCCAACTTCTGACTACCCAAGTTTCATCGATGTGTGGTTCTATTACCTACAGAGAGTTTACTCTCTGTAAACATGAGCTATACTTTGGGCATAGTGGGCGTATAGGTTCTCTGAAAGGTCAACAGGCAACTTCGTGACTCTCCTCGTCAGGAACACTGTCAGCAGCCGCGGCCGGCTTGCCGCGGTCCTGCTGGGTGTCCTGATGCTGGCGTGCTCGTTGCTGATGCCCTCGCCCGCTGACGCTGCTGGGCCGCGTCACTCCGCCTTGACGGGCAGCTCGGGCCTCTCCGCCAAACCGGCCGCCGCCGTACACGCCACAGCGAAGACCGTCGGGACCAGCAGGTCGAACGCGACGGCTGCCAAGGAACGTGCCGCCAAGGCGCGCCCTGCCAAGGCCCGTGTCATCAAGGAGCGTGCTGCCAAGGAACGTGCCGCCAAGGCGCGCGCTGCCAAGGACCGGGCTGCCAGGGCGAAGGAGCGGGTGGCTCGGACGAAGAAGTCCGCACACGCAGCCGCACAGCGGCAGGCCACAAGCCGGGCAGCAGCGCGCAAGGCCGCCTTGATTCGTGCTCAGCACGGCGCCTCGGTACGGCAGGCTGCGCTGGCGAAGGCAGCGAAGGCCAAGGCCGCCGGCGCAGCGAAGGCGAAGGCTGCAAAGGCCGCCGCCGCAGCGAAGGCCAACGCGACAGCGGCGAAGGCGAAGGCGGCCGCAGCAGCGAAGGCCCGGGCGAAGGCAGCGGCCCAGGCGAGGGCGGCCGAAGCCGCCAAGGCGGCCGCGAAGGCGAAGGCCGCAAAGAAAGCTACAGAAGGCCAGCTCGCCCCCGGCGGCGCCAGCACGGGCCGGCTCCCGGTGAGCCAGGGGCCTGCGCGGCGAGCCATCGAGTCCGGTCGGTCGGCGTTCCAGCGCGGCCTTGCGGGCGCGGCGGGATTCGCCGGCCTGCGCTGGCCGAGGCAGGGCAGCCTTCCGCTGCCGTCCCCCAGCGACCTGGTCGGACGGATGACAGCCGCTGAGGCTGCTGCCCGGCTTCAGGAGGAGGCCGAGAAGGCCGCGGCAGAGGCAGAGGCCGCGGCAGAGGCCGCCAGAAAGGCAGTTCAGGGCCTGCTGCCGAGCGGGAAACCAGCTCCCAGCACGGGCCCGAAGCCCAGTCCAGCCCTGCCCACACCCGTGGTGCCGGCCCTGCCGACTCCCGTGGTGCCGGCCCTGCCGACTCCCGTGACGCCGGTCCTGCCGACTCCCGTGACGCCGGCCCAGCCGGCTCAACCCCAACCTGCCCAGCCTCAGCCTGCCCAGCCCCCGGTCAGCGGCGGCCAGGGTGGCTCCTCTCAGGCTGCCGGCGGCCAGGGTGGCCCCTCTCAGGCAGCCGGACCCACCGCTACTCCGCCGGCGCGGTCAGCCACCCGTGCGCCGAGCTCGAGCCCGGCACCTCCCAAGCAAAGTCCGCCCAAGCAGAGCCGGCCCATCGCCGGCAAGCCGCAGGAAGCGGTGCTCGCCATTCCGAAGCGGATCTTCCAGGCCGAGCTGTCTGTCGGGATGGTGCCGCTGGTGCTGCTCATCGTGGTGGCTCTCATCGCCGCGGGGCTGGTCATCGTCGGCACCCGCCGGCCGACCTCCCTGACCGAGAAGGCCCCGGACAAGTCGCGAAGCTAAGCGGCCGGGTGAATACCTGACACCAGCCTTGGATCAGGCTGCGACCGCTTCGGCCGCCCGGGCCAGGCCGACATTGCGGTGCCGCCTGGTGAGGGCATCGGCGGTCAAAACCACGAGGGCGATCCATACCAGGGCGAAGCCCAGCAGCCGGGCCGGCGGCATCGGCTCGTGCCGGATGCCCACTCCCACCCCGAACTGCAGCACCGGCGCCAGGTACTGCAGCAGGCCGATCGAGGTCAGCGGCAGCCGCCGGGCGGCTGCTCCGAACAGCAGCAACGGCAGCGCGGTGACGACCCCGGTGGCGGCCAGCAGCAGCGCGTTGGCGGAGCCGGCATGGCCGAAGACCAGCCTGGACTGCTCGGCCAGCACCAAAAGCGTCACCAGGGCGGGGCCGGCCATCACCGCCGTCTCGACGGTCAGCGATTCGACGGCTCCGGCGCTGACCTGCTTCTTGAGGAATCCGTACCCGCCGAAGGTCACCGCCAGGGTGAGCGCGATCCACGGCAGCCGGCCGTAGTCCACGCTGAGCACCACGATGGCCGCCGTCGCGATCCCCACGGCGATCCACTGCGCCCGGCTGAGCCGCTCCTTGAGCACCAGGACGCCGAGCATGATGGTGAACAGCGGGTTGATGAAGTACCCGAGGCTGCTCTCGACCACGTGGCCGCTGTTCACGCTCCAGATGTAGACGCCCCAGTTGATCGAGACCAGGACCGCCGCCAGCGTGAGCAGCGCCATCCTGGATCGATCGGCCATCAGCCGGCGCACGGCGCCGAAGCCACGGGTCACCGCGAGCACCGCGCCGAGCAGGATCAGCGACCACACCATCCGCTGAGCCAGGATCTCCAGGGCGCCAGCCGGTTTCAGCAACGGCCAGTACAGCGGGAAGAGACCCCAGAGCAGGTACGCGCTTACGCCGTAGCCGAGGCCCTTGCGGTTCCCGGTCACCAATCGGTCAGCCGATAGTCCAGGTATCGCTGCCGCGCAGCAGGCTGGTCAACGCGTCGGCGTCACCGGGAGCCTGGGCCTTGGACACTGCGAGCTGGTCGTTGAGCAGCTGGTCGTAGCTGGGACGCGTGACATCGCGGAAGACGCCCATCGGGGAGTACCGGGAGTCGGCCTGCGACAGCCGCGACAGCGCGAACGCGTAGGACGGGTCCTCGGCATGCGCGTCGTGCACGACCACCCGCGGGTCACCTGGCGCGACGTCGTCCTCGACGCTCAGCGCGCCGGTGAGGGGATTGCGGACGACCGCCTTGGAGTCCGGCGCGTCGGGTGAGCCGAACCGGATCTCCTTGCCGTGCTCCAGCCCGATGATCCACTCGCCCTTGGTCTCGGGGTCCTTCAGCAGGTCGAAGGCGCCGTCGTTGAAGATGTTGCAGTTCTGGTAGATCTCGACCAGCGAGGTCCCTGGGTGCTCGGTCGCCGCCCGCAGCACCGAGGTGAGGTGCTTGCGGTCGGAGTCCAGCGTCCGGCCGACGAAGGTGGCGTCGGCGCCCAGCGCCAGCGACACCGGGTTGAACGGGTTGTCCAACGAGCCCATGGGGGTGGACTTGGTGATCTTGCCGCGCTCGCTGGTGGGGGAGTACTGGCCCTTGGTCAGGCCGTAGATCCGGTTGTTGAACAGCAGGATGGTCAGGTTGACGTTGCGCCGCAGCGCGTGGATCAGGTGGTTGCCGCCGATCGACAGGGCGTCGCCGTCCCCGGTCACCACGAAGACCTTCAGGTCGGGACGGCTGGTGGACAGGCCGGTGGCGATAGCCGGGGCCCGCCCGTGGATCGAGTGCATCCCGTAGGTGTTCATGTAATACGGGAAGCGCGAGGAGCACCCGATGCCGGAGATGAACACGATGTTCTCGCGGGGGATGTTCAGCTCCGGCATGAAGCCCTGCACGGCGGCCAGCACCGCGTAGTCACCGCAGCCGGGGCACCAGCGAACTTCCTGGTCGGTCTTGAAGTCCTTGGCCTTGAGCCCGAGATCAGACATTGCTCAACATTCCTTCCGGCGACACCGTTGCGTGGCGAACCGCGCGGAGCTCAGTCATTGCTGGTCACGACTCCCTGCAGCATGTCGGCGAGCTCGGCCGCCCTGAAGGGCATCCCGCGCACCTGGGTGACCGAGATGACGTCCGTGAGGTAGCGGCCCCTGACCAACAACGCCAGCTGGCCGAGGTTCATTTCGGGGATGACGACCTTGTCGTAGCGGGCCAGCACCTCGCCCAGGTTCGCCGGGAACGGGTTGAGGTGGCGCAGGTGGGCCTGGGCGATCCGGTAGCCCGCCCGCCGGACCCGCCGCACCGCCGCGCCGATCGGGCCGTAGGTGGAGCCCCAGCCCAGCACCAGCACCCGGGCGTCGCCGGTCGGGTCATCGGCCTGGAGCGGCGGGATGCTCTTGGCGATGCCGTCGACCTTGGCCTGCCGGGTGCGGACCATGAAGTCGTGGTTGTCGGGGTCGTAGGAGATGTTGCCGGTCTTGTCGGCCTTCTCGATACCGCCGATCCGGTGCTCCAGGCCCGCGGTGCCGGGAACCGCCCACGGCCGGGCGAGGGTCTCCGGGTCACGCAGGTAGGGCAGGAACAGCCCGTCCTCGCCGTTGGGCTGATCGAGGAACGTGACGGTGAGATCGGGCAGGTCACTCAGGTCGGGCAGCCGCCACGGCTCGGAGCCGTTGGCGATGTAGCCGTCGGAGAGCAGGAACACCGGGGTGCGGTACGTGGTGGCGATCCGGATCGCCTCGATGGCGGCGTCGAAACAGTCCGCCGGCGAGCGCGGGGCCACGATCGGCACCGGAGCCTCGCCGTTGCGGCCGAACATGGCCTGCAGCAGGTCGCTCTGCTCGGTCTTGGTCGGCAGGCCGGTGGACGGGCCGCCCCGCTGGACGTCGACGATCAGCAGCGGGAGCTCCAGGCTGACCGCCAGGCCGATGGTCTCGGCCTTCAGCGCGATGCCGGGGCCCGAGGACGTCGTGACGCCGAGCGCGCCTCCGAAGGCAGCGCCCAGCGCCGCGCCGATGCCGGCGATCTCGTCCTCGGCCTGGAAGGTGGTCACGCCGAAGCGCTTGTGCTTGGACAGCTCGTGCAGGATGTCCGAGGCCGGGGTGATCGGGTAGGCGCCGAGGAACAGCGGCAGCTTGGTCAGCTGGGCGCCCGCGATCAGGCCGTAGGCCAGCGCCAGGTTGCCGGCGATGTTGCGGTAGTTGCCCGGCGCCAGCGCCGCCGGCTTCACCTCGTAGGAGACGCCGAAGGCCTCGGTGGTCTCGCCGTAGTTCCAGCCGGCCTTGAACGCCGCGATGTTGGCCTCGGCGATCTCGGGCTTCTTGGCGAACTTCTCGCGCAGGAACTGCAGGGTGCCCTCGGTGGGACGGGAGTACATCCAGGACAGCAGCCCGAGGGCGTACATGTTCTTGGAACGGCCGGCGTCCTTGCGGGACAGGCTGGTGTGGGACAGCGCGTCCAGGGTCAGCTGGGTGAGGTCCAGGGCGTGCACCGTGAAGGA
Organism: Jatrophihabitans sp.; assembly: GCF_036388195.1. Taxonomy (GTDB): domain Bacteria; phylum Actinomycetota; class Actinomycetes; order Mycobacteriales; family Jatrophihabitantaceae; genus Jatrophihabitans_A. The sequence continues at coordinate 13,861 of NZ_DASVSG010000047.1, forward strand.
GTCCAGGGTGCCGTCGGTGAGCGGGTTCGACGACCAGCCGATACGGGCCAGCGCGCGCTCGGTGAAGTCCCGGGTGTCGACGATGATGGTGGCGCCCTTGAGCAGGTCGCCGAGGTTGGCCTTCAAGGCCGCCGGGTTCATCGCCACCAGCACGTCCGGCCGGTCGCCCGGGGTCAGGATGTCGTGGTCGGCGAAGTGCAGCTGGAATGAGGAGACCCCGGCCAGCGTCCCGGCGGGCGCCCGGATCTCAGCCGGGAAGTTGGGCTGCGTCGACAGGTCGTTGCCGAAATTGGCCGTTTCCTGGGTGAAGCGGTCACCGGTGAGCTGCATGCCGTCACCGGAGTCACCCGCGATCCGGATGACTACTCGATCGAGCTGCTGGACCTCTGTGGACATGCGACTGTCCGCCTCCCATACCGCTGAAAAAGGGCAGCCAGCGAAACCGGCAGGGGTCCACCGCGTCAGGTGCTGCTCCTACATGGTAGAGAGTGCAGGACGGTGGATCCCAGTGGCCTCGCTCACGGCTGTGGAAAACCTTGCACCCCGCTAAACGGTCTGTCTAGTGTGAGCCGGTATGCGAGCACGGGACGAGGCGGCAGGTTCGGCCCCTGCCGTGATCGAGGCCGACTTCGCCGAGCTGGCTCAACTTGTCGCCGCTATTCGGACGCTGGCTTGACGAACTGTCGCGAAACGGGTCTTTTATCAGTCATATGGATGAGCCCCATCTTGCCGACGCCTTATGCCGGGTCGAACGCAACTGGCACAAACAGCGCGTTACATTGCAGACATTTCTGGACAGGGCGGCAGACTCGGTGGCGGTAAGCCTAAGTACATATCGCCGGCTTGAAAACGAGCTGGCGCAGGCAGCTGCCGTCCGCCCCTGATTAGGGCTGGTAGAGCGCGTTTAGGACGAATAACCCGGGCCTCCCGGCCCCTGATACCGGGTCAGGGTGGCGCCCCCGGCGAGGCGGAAACCCTTACCGGAAAAGCCCTCCACGAACTTCTGGTTTCAAGACCGTCCGGATGGTATTTTCTGGCAAGGACAGTGTCCGAATTGAAGCGGATTGAGCTGGCACTTTCCCAAAAGATGTCTAGAAGCTCGGCGTCGCGGGTACTACCAACGCGGCAACCGAAACCCGGTGCTGGTACTTCGGCGGTATTGCACGTTGAGCAAGGGGGGCGTTATGGACAGCGATCTCCACGCGTTGGAGTTGCCAGCCTTCGAACTGGACTGTCGCGATTGGCTGGTAGCCACGCCTGACGACGGATCGGTGCCCGAAGAGGTCGGCGGCGCCCCTGTGGTGGCCGTGCTCAGCACGGCTGTCATCGATATGGACAACCTGGCGCCGGCCAGCGCGGTCCTCAGCATCGGCCTCCTGGACGAACCGGTCGAATCGGTCCGGCTCGACGCCGACAGCCCGGTGGCCGAGCTCATCGATATGGACGTGGCGGGCGGGTCGGCGCGCTACGTGGTGCCCGCCCCGGGCGGCCAGCTGGCCCTGCTGGCCGAGTTCACCGGGGGCAGCAACTGCGCCGAGCTGCTGAAGAGGTTCGAGCAGCTAATGGCATCTTTCCGATGGGCTAACTAGAGAATAATCGCCGCCGGCGGCATACTGGTCGCATGACGCAGTCGCGCCGGCCGAGAGCGATGGAGACGCCGCGCCGGTTCTGGCAGGTGTCCTTCTGGACCAGCCGGCGCGCCTACTGCTTCGACCAGAGCTGTTAGCCAGGACCTGCTGTCGCGTCCTGTCTCTGCTAACCCCGGAGCACCTCTCATGAGCGCCCACCGGCGTGCCTTCGTCCAGCCCGGACCCACTCTGAACCCTGCCCAATTACTTGCTTACGCCAGATTTGTCGCCGACCAGGTCCGTGCCGGCCGGTATCCGGTGGAGTACGACCCTGCCCAGCGGTGGCATCAGCGCCTCTACCGCGACCGGCGGGTGGACCTGTGGCTGATCAGCTGGCTCCCCAGCCAGGGCACCCAACTGCATGACCACGGCGGCTCGGCCGGCGCGTTCGCGGTGCTCAGCGGCGAGCTCGCCGAGGCGATCTACCAGCCGGGCAGGTCGGCGGGCCGGCGGCTGGAGCCCGGCCGGCCGGCGCTGACCGAGCGGCGCCGGGGCAGCGGCAGCGGAGTGGGGTTCGGCCCGGGCTACGTCCACGACGTCCGCAACCTGTCCCGAGCGCCGGCGGCCAGCGTGCACGCGTACTCGCCGCCGCTGACCAGCATGGGCTTCTACGACCTCGACCAGGACGGTGGGCTGCGTACCCTGGCAACCGTGCCGACCGAGGACCCCGAGCCGGAGTGGCGGTCCGAGCGGTCCGGTCCGTCGGCGGCATGAACGAGCCGGAGGCCGGATTCGACGGGGTCGAGGACCTGCTGGCCGCCGCCCGAGCCCGGCTGGAGCGGTTGAGCGCATCGCAGGCAACCCTGGCGGTGGCCGGCGGCGCCCGTCTGGTCGACATCCGGCCGGCCTGGCAACGTGCCCGGGACGGCGAGATCGAGGGCGCCCTGGTGGTGGAGCGCAATCACCTGGAATGGCGGCTGCACCCGCGATCGCCGGCCCGGCTCAGCTGGGCCCGGCCGGGCCAACGCTGGATCGTGGTATGCGCCGAGGGTTACACGTCCTCGCTGGCCGCGGCCTCGCTGCGTTCGATCGGCGTCGATGCCACCGACCTGATCGGTGGCATCCGGGCGTGGCAGGAGGCCGGGCTGCCGGTGGTCCCGGGGCCCAGCCGGGTCGAGCAGGTGGTCGGAGCGGCAGGCAACGAGGCCGGCGCCGCCGCTGCGCTGTTGCCGCCGGCGCCGCGCTCGGATCCCGAGGGCTGAACCCGGCCAGCCCGGCCGGCCATCGGCCTCAGACCCGGGCCAGGTGCCGCTGCGCCACCTCGATGACGTACTGGCCGTACCCGGACTTGGCCAGCGCCTCGCCCAGCGCCAGCGCCTGGTGGGCGTCGATGAAGCCGCGGGACAGCGCGATCTCCTCCAGGCACGCGATCCGGACGCCCTGGCGGTGCTCGAGCACCTGGACGAACTGGCCGGCCTCCAGCAGCGAGTCATGGGTTCCGGTGTCCAGCCATGCCGTGCCGCGGCCGAGGTCGATGAGCTCGGCGGTGCCCTGGGCCACGTACAGGTTGTTCAGGTCGGTGATCTCCAGCTCGCCGCGGGCCGAGGGCCGGAGCCGGGCTGCCGCGTCCAGGACGGTGTTGTCGTAGAAGTACAGGCCGGTCACGGCCAGGTTGGACTTGGGCACCGCCGGCTTCTCCTCGATCGAGATCAGCCGGCCCTCCGCGTCGGCCTCGGCGACCCCGTAGCGCTCGGGGTCGGAGACCTGGTAGCCGAACAGCCGGCAACCCACCTTCAGCTGGGCGGCATCGGTCAGGGTCTGCCCGAGCAGGTGGCCGTAGAAGATGTTGTCCCCGAGCACCAGCGCCACGGTGTCCGAGCCGACGTGCTCCCGGCCGATCAGGAAGGCCTGGGCCAGGCCGCCCGGCTCGGGCTGCACCGCGTAGCTCAGCTCGATGCCCAGGTCCGAGCCGTCGCCGAGCAGCCGGATGAACTGCTCCTGGTCGTGGGGGGTCGTGATGATCAGGATCTCGGTGATGCCCGCCAGCATCAGCACCGACAGCGGGTAGTAGATCATCGGCTTGTCGTAGACCGGCAGCAGCTGCTTGCTCACTGCCCGGGTGATCGGATGCAGCCGCGTCCCGGCGCCGCCGGCGAGGATGATGCCCTTCATGCGGCCGGAGTTACCGGTAGTTGTCGAACTGCAGGGGCACGCCGAAGTCGCCGGCCTTGAGCATGGCGATGACCGCCTGCAGGTCATCGCGCTTCTTCCCAGAGACCCGTAGCTGATCGCCCTGGATCTGGGCCTGCACTCCCTTGGGACCCTCGTCCCGGATCGCCTTGGCGATCTTCTTGGCCACCTCGGTCTCGATGCCCTGCTTCAGCGAGCCGGTGATGACGTACTGCTTGCCGGAGACCTTGGGCTCGCCGGCGTCGAGCGCCTTGAGCGAGATCGAGCGCTTGACCAGCTTCTCCTTGAAGACGTCCAACGCCGCCGCGGCCCGGTCCTCGGTATCGGCCCGGACGGTGATGCCCAGCTCGCCGGACCACTGGATCGAGGCGTTCGTGCCGCGGAAGTCGAAGCGTTGGGCAAGCTCCTTGGCGGCCTGGTTGAGGGCGTTGTCGGCTTCTTGACGGTCGATCTTGCTGACGACGTCGAAGGACGGATCTGCCATGGCGTTCGATGCTCCTAGCGAGGTGGGTGGCTCAACTACGACGAGATCGTGGTGGTGGCTACCGCCGACGGTAGCGGAGGTACCTGCGGCCAGCCCTGGCGACCGGCCGCAAGGGCTGTCTCAGGGGCTGCCACGAGGGCGCGGGGAGGGGCTGAAACCAGGCTGGGCCCTCGTGTACGCTCGTTTGCGCCCTAGCAAGCCAGAGCAACACGGGGCACCCGCAGGGCCCGGTAGTCGATCTTCGATAACTTGATACGTTGTCTCATCCAAGGCGGTTTGCCCGAGTGGCCAAAGGGAGCAGACTGTAAATCTGCCGGCTCAGCCTACGTTGGTTCGAACCCAACAGCCGCCACCACAGAACGAACCTTCCGGCTCCACGCCGGGAGGTTCTTTCTTTTGCACGGCCTTCGGGGCGGAGCGACAGCGCCCTTCGGGCCACACCTTCCGGTCGAAGCGCCTCGGAGGCGGCCAAAGGTGCGAGGGGTGGTCAAAGGTGCGAGGGTCTCCTAAAATGGACACTTCGCCCTGCTGGTTACGCGAATTGTCTAGAGATTTCGTCGCTGGGGGTTGCCAACTGATTACCCAGGGTTCATACTTGACGTGCCCTGGTGGTCGTTCCCCCGTGCGATCACCAGGGCTTTTCCATGCCCTCCGCGACCGGTTGGCCCAATTTAGAGATCGGCAGGCGGGTCGGGTAGAGTTCATCCGGCGTTGGCGGCAGCCCGGTTTTGCGGGGTCCGGGCGATCGACGACGCAAGCGTCTGGCCCCCTTAGCTCAGTCGGCAGAGCGTCTCCATGGTAAGGAGAAGGTCTACGGTTCGATTCCGTAAGGGGGCTCTGGTTCACCGGTGCTCGTGCTGGGCGATGTTCCGGCCGTTCACGCCAGCCGCCGTCGCCGGCCCAACCAGCAGGCATATTCACGTGTCGAGCCCGGTTGTGTCGAGGCGGCGGCACGAACCAGACCGAACAAGGCGGGGTAGCTCAGCCTGGTAGAGCAAGCGGCTCATAATCGCTGTGTCGCCGGTTCAAGTCCGGCCCTCGCTACCGAACAGATCGCATGACCCTCTACCGAAAGGCACGACAGTGGCAGCCACCGAAGTCCGACCGAAGATCACCTTGGCGTGCCAGGAGTGCAAGCACCGCAACTACATCACCAAGAAGAACCGGCGCAACGATCCCGACCGCCTGGATCTGAAGAAGTTCTGCCCGAACTGCGGCAAGCACACCGCCCACCGCGAAACCCGCTAGCCCGCTCTTCGCCTTGAACTGGCGCCGCTCCCGGCAGGGGACGGCGCCAGTTGCGTGTGGCCCGGGCGCCGGTGTCTCCCGGACGGGTCGTCGCCAGGGTGAGATAGCGTGCCGATATGCCGCTCGATCAGTCCTACGAAGGCCGGGTATACCCGCCCACCCAGCCCTACGAGGTCGGCCGCGAGAAGATCCGGGAGTTCGCCGACGCCATCGGTGACGACAATCCGGTCTACCGCGACCAGGCCGCCGCCAAGGCGCTGGGGTACTCCGACGTCATCGCGCCACCCACCTTTCCGATCGTCCTGTCGATGCGGGCGGCTCACCAGGTGGTCCGGGACCCGGAGTTCGGGCTGGACTACTCCAAGGTGGTGCACGGCGAGCAGCGGTTCAGCTACGCCCGGCCGGTCCAGGCCGGCGACGTCCTGCAGGTGACCGTGCAGGTGGAATCGATCCGGGTGGCGGCCGGCAACGACCTCATCACCACCCGCGGCGACATCACCACCCTGGACGGCGAGCTGGTCGTCACCGCCTACTCCACGCTGGTGGCTCGCGGCACCGCCGAGGTCGACCCCGCCGGGGCCGAGACGGGGACCGAGGCCGCTGCCGCGACCGAGGCCGCCGCCGGGAGCGGGTCATGAGCGTCCGCTTCGCCGACGTGTCGGTGGGCACCACCTTGCCGACGCAGACCTTTCCCATCGAGCGGGTGACGCTGATTCGCTACGCGGGGGCCTCCGGCGACTTCAACCCGATCCACTGGGACCAGCAGACCGCCGTCGCGGTCGGCCTGCCGGACGTCATCGCGCACGGCATGCTGACCATGGCGATGGCGGTCCGGGTGGTGACCGACTGGGTGGGCGATCCGGGCGCGGTGCTCGACTACAAGGTCCGCTTCAGCCGGCCGGTGGTGGTGGCCGCCGACGCGCCGACGCCGCTGCAGGTCAGCGGGGTGGTCCGCTCGCTGGACGAGGCCGGCCAGACCGCCGAGATCCAGCTGACCGCGTCGGTGCCGGACCAGACGGTCCTGACCAAGGCCCGGGTCCGCGTCCGGCTGGCGCCCTGATGGCACGCCCGAGCGGCGTCGGAGCCTGGGAGGCGACGGCATGAGCGTTGACGACGAGGACATCAGCATCAGCAGGAACGAGGAGGCCGGCCGCTACGAGCTCCGGCTCGGCGGCCGCCGGGTCGGCCTGGCCGATTTCTACCGCCGCGGGAACACGGTGCTCATCCCGCACACCGAGACCTCGCCGGAGTTCGGCGGCCGTGGCCTGGCCAGCCGCCTGGTGCGGTACTGCCTGGACGACATCCGCGACCAGCAGCTGCGGGTGGACCCGGCCTGCCCGTTCGTCGCCGCCTACATCCGCAAGCATCCGGAGTACGCCGACCTGGTCGCCGACGCCTAGCACCGCGGCCTAGCTCGGGGCTCACCGCCGGATCCCGGCCGTGACGGTCTCAGCTGTCGGCGACCAGCTTCTGGATCCGGCCGATGCCCTCGACCAGGTCGGTGTCGCTCAGGGCGTAGGACAGCCGGAGGTAGCCCGGGGTGCCGAAGGCCTCGCCGGGCACCACGGCCACCTCCACCTCGTCCAGGATCAGGTTCGCCAGCTCGGCCGAGGTGGCCGCCGTCCGGCCTCGCAGCGGCCGGCCGAGCAGGCCCTTGACCTGGGGATAGGCATAGAAGGCGCCGCCCGGGGTCGGGCAGCGGACCCCCTCGATCGCCGAGAGCATCTCCACGATGATGCGGCGGCGACGATCGAAGGCGGTCCGCATCTCGGCCACCGCGGACAGGTCGCCGCTGACCGCGGCCAGCGCGGCCACCTGGGCCACGTTGGACACGTTGGACGTGGCGTGGGACTGCAGGTTCGAGGCGGCCTTGACCACGTCGGCCGGCCCGATCAGCCAGCCGACCCGCCACCCGGTCATCGCGTAGGTCTTGGCGACGCCGTTGAGCACCACCATCCGATCGGCCAGCGACGCAGTGACGGTGGCGATCGAGACGGCCCGGTGCCCGTCGTAGACCAGGTGCTCGTAGATCTCGTCCGTCACCACCCAGAGGCCGTGCTCGGCGGCCCAGGCGCCGATCGCCTCGACCTGCTCGACCGGGTACACCGCGCCGGAGGGGTTGGACGGGGACACGAACAGCAGCACCTTGGTGCGCTCGGTGCGGGCCGCCTCCAGCTGCTCGACGTCGGCGAGGTAGCCGGTGGTCTCATCGGTCTGGACCTCGACCGGCGTTCCGCCGGCCAGCTTGATGGCCTCGGGGTAGGTCGTCCAGTACGGCGCGATCAGCAGCACCTCGTCGCCCGGATCGAGCAGCGTGGCGAAGGCGTTGTAGACCGCCTGCTTGCCGCCGTTGGTGATCAGCACCTGGGACGGCTCGACGGCATAGCCGGAGTCGCGCAGGGTCTTGGCCGCCACCGCCTCGCGCAGCTCCGGAAGCCCGGCAACCGGGGTGTAGCGGTGATAGCGGGGCTGCCGGGCGGCCTCGGCGGCTGCCTCGACGATGTAGTCGGGGGTGGCGAAGTCCGGTTCGCCGGCGCCGAAGCCGATCACCGGCCGGCCGGCGGCCTTCAGCGCCTTGGCCTTGGCATCGACGGCGAGGGTGGCGGACTCGGCGATGGCTGCGATGCGGTCTGAGATGCGGGTACCCATATCCTCATGGTCCCAGACGCCCGCAGCCGCCGCGCCGCGGTGGCCCCGCTCCGGGCCGGTGGGCAGGCCGGGGCGCAAGGCGGCTTTTGGCCGCAGCGACACGACCCCTTACACTGGCTCTTCGGGTCCACGTTGGGCCGTGCGTAAGCGTGCGCGCATCGAAGTTGTTTCGGTGGCGGTGGCGTCATCGTCGGTTGTGGGGTGGGTCCACTTTGGCAGGGCAGCCCGGTCGCCCGGACTGGTCTGCCAAAGGGGCGTGGCTCAATTGGTAGAGCACCGGTCTCCAAAACCGGCGGTTGCAGGTTCGAGTCCTGCCGCCCCTGCGCCATCAGCGCCGTACCGGATTCACCTCGGGTGAGCACGAGGCGGCGCCCGAGAGGAGAAAACCGGTGACCGAGACACAGGCCGCACCTGCTCCGTCGTCACGCCCGGATCCGGGGTCGGGCCGCGGGCTCGGCATCCTGTGGCAGTGGTTGCCGGCGCTGATCCGGGCGTTGCAGCGGCGTACCCGGGAGACCGTCTCCGAGATGCGCAAGGTGCTCTGGCCCTCGCGCAAGGAGATGATCACCTACACCGTGGTGGTCACCGTCTTCGTGATCATCATGGTGACGATCGTGGCGCTGCTCGACTTCGGGCTGGCCAAGGCGGTACTGGCCGTCTTCGGCTGACCGGCCGCCGCCGCCCGCTCCCCGGGCAGCCGGCGCGCCGAGACCTGACCGCACCGAGACCTGACCGCACCGAGACCTGACCGCACTACGCGATAGCAAGGAAGAGAGCCTGTGACCGAGTTCGACAAGAACGCCGCGGACGATGCGGCGGCTGACGGCAGCACCGCCGACGAGCTGACCGCTCCGGATGCCGAGGTCGCCCTGCCCCGTCTCGACGTCGAGGACGAGGTCTACGGGGTCACCGCCGAGGACAAGTACAACGAGGCGGCCGAGGACAGCGCCGACGAGGCCTGGGCCAAGGCGGCCGCCGAGCTGTCGGCAGGCGCGGGCGCCGAGCAGGCTGAGCAGCCCGCTGCCGGTGAGGAGCCGGCCGAGCCGGTCGCCCTAGACCCGGTGGAGGAGCTGCGGGCCCAGCTCCGCCGCGCGCCCGGCGACTGGTTCGTGGTGCACTCCTACGCCGGCTATGAGAACAAGGTGAAGACCAACCTGGAGAGCCGGATCTCCTCGCTCGACATGGAGGACTACATCTTCCAGGTGGAGGTCCCCACCGAAGAGGTCGTCGAGATCAAGAACGGCAAGCGCCAGCAGGTCAACCGCAAGGTCTTTCCCGGCTACATCCTGGTGCGGATGGAGCTCACCGACGACTCCTGGGGCGCCGTCCGCAACACCCCGGGTGTGACCGGGTTCGTCGGCGCGACCTCCAAGCCGTCGCCACTGACCATGGACGAGGTCATCAAGATCCTCGCCCCGACGGTGCAGAAGTCCGGCGCCGCGGGCAAGTCCGGCTCGGCCGGCGCCGGCGACGGAGCCGGATCGGCTCCGGCCGAGGTGGTGGACTTCGAGATCGGCGAGTCGGTGACCGTCATGGACGGGCCCTTCGCCACCCTGCCCGCCACCATCAACGAGATCGACTCGCTGCACGCCAAGCTCAAGGTGCTGGTCTCGATCTTCGGCCGCGAGACTCCGGTCGAGCTGTCCTTCAGCCAGGTCTCCAAGATCTAGCGCCACCGACCAGCACCCTCCGCCCATCCAGAAGAAGAGACGACGAATGCCTCCCAAGAAGAAGAAGCTCACCGCGGTCATCAAGCTGCAGATCAAGGCCGGCATGGCCAACCCGGCGCCGCCGGTGGGTCCGGCGCTCGGCCAGCACGGCGTGAACATCATGGAGTTCTGCAAGGCCTACAACGCCGCGACCGAGGCCCAGCGCGGCCAGGTGGTCCCGGTGGAGATCTCGGTCTACGAGGACCGCTCGTTCACATTCGTCACCAAGACCCCGCCGGCTGCCCGGCTGCTGCTGCAGGCCGCCGGTGTCGAGAAGGGATCGGGCGAGCCCCACAAGACCAAGGTCGCCAAGATCACCATGGCCCAGGTCCGCGAGATCGCCCAGACCAAGATGGAAGACCTCAACGCCAACGACCTCGACCAGGCCTCCAAGATCATCGCCGGCACCGCCCGGTCGATGGGAATCACGGTCTCGGACTAGTCGTTCAACCGGGCGGGGTCAGCCACCAGCGCTGGCACCCCCAAGCCCGACCGCACCACCAAGTGGGAGGCCGCCGACCGTCGGCGGCCGTCGGACCACGGATAACTCAAGGAGCAAGTCCCATGGCAAAGCACGGCAAGGCGTACACCGACGCCGCCAAGTTGATCGACCCGACCAAGATCTACAGCCCGCTGGAGGCCGCCAAGGTCGCCATCGCGAGCTCACCGGTCAAGTTCGACGCGACGGTCGAGGTGGCGATGCGGCTCGGCGTCGACCCCCGCAAGGCCGACCAGATGGTGCGTGGCACCGTCAGCCTGCCGCACGGCACCGGCAAGACCGCCCGGGTCATCGTGTTCGCCACCGGCGCCCAGGCCGAGGCCGCGCGCGGCGCGGGAGCGGACCGGGTCGGCAGCGACGACCTGATCCAGGAGATCACCGACGGCTTCCTCGACTTCGACGCCGCGATCGCCACCCCGGACCAGATGGCCAAGGTCGGCCGGATCGCCCGGATCCTCGGCCCGCGTGGCCTGATGCCCAACCCCAAGACCGGCACGGTCACCCCGGACGTCGCCAAGGCCGTCACCGACATCAAGGGCGGCAAGATCACCTTCCGGGTGGACAAGCAGTCCAACCTGCACCTGATCATCGGCAAGGCCTCCTTCTCCCCGGAGAAGCTGGTGGAGAACTACGGCGCCGCGCTGGACGAGGTGCTGCGCGCCAAGCCATCCTCGGCCAAGGGCAAGTACCTGAAGAAGGTGGTGTTCTCGACCACCATGGGCCCCGGCATCCCGGTGGACACGCTGCGGACCCGCAACCTGCTGGAGGACACCACCCCGGCCTGATGGCCCGGGTGGAACGGCCGCGGGATGTGACAACGGCTGGAAGGCCGAGAACGGCTGGAAGGCCGGGATAGCTGGAAGGCCGGGATAGCTGACAGGCCGGCACAAGACGGCAGAGAAGGGGCGGGGCAC
>NZ_DASVSG010000048.1:0-9956 GCF_036388195.1 Jatrophihabitans sp.
CAGACCGAGGCCTGCATCTGCTCGGCCAGCGAGCCGGGCGGGCAGTGCTCGACATCGACGGCCCGCAGGATGTCGAGGCCCTCGGGCAGCACGGCGTCCAGCGCGGCGCGGACCGACTCCGGCTCGCAGCGGCGGGCCAGCGCGATCTCCAGGTACTCCGCCTCCGAGCCCACCCCGGTGGGCGCGGCGCCGACATAGCTGATCTTCGGATGCGGGTGGAAGCCCGCCGAGTACGCCATCGGGATCTCCGCCCGCCGCAGCGAGCGCTCGAACGCCCGGGCGAAGTCACGATGTGAGCAGAACCTCAGCCGGCCGCGCTTGGCGTACTCCAGCCGGATCCGCTGTACCGGTGGGACGTGCGCCGGCCCCTCGGGTTGCCTGCGCGCCATGCCGCCCTCAGTCCTGCCCGGCCGGGGCGGGCCTGACCGCCAGCGGCAGCAGCGTCCTGCCGGTCGGCCCGATCTGGATGTCAGTGCCCATCGTCGGGCAGACGCCGCAGTCGAAGCACGGCGTCCACCGGCAGTCGTCCTGCTCGTAGCCGGTCAGGGCGTCCTGCCAGTCGTCCCAGAGCCACTGCTTGTCCAGGCCCGAGTCCAGGTGGTCCCAGGGCAGCACCTCGTCGGCGAACCGCTCCCGGGTGGTGAAGAAGTCGATGGACGCCCCGCGCGGCGGCAGCTCCGCCTCGGCGGCGGCGATCCACCGGGCGTAGGAGAAGTGCTCGCTCCAGCCGTCGAAGCGGGCGCCGTCCCGCCAGGCCCGCTCGATCACGGCGCCGACCCGGCGGTCCCCGCGGGAGAGCAGTCCCTCGATCAGCGACGGCTGGCCGTCGTGATAGCGCATGCCGATGTTGCGTCCGAGCGAGCGGTCGGAGTTGATCGCCGTGCGCAGTTTGCGCAGCCGGTCGTCGACCACCTCGGGCGCGGCCTGCGCGGCCCACTGGAACGGGGTGTGCGGCTTGGGCACGAAGCCGCCGATCGACACGGTGGCCTTGATGTCGCGCGAGCCGGTGACCTGCCTGCCGGCCCGGATGACGTCCTGGGCCATGGTGGCGATCTCCAGCACGTCCTCGTCGGTCTCGGTGGGCAGCCCGCACATGAAGTAGAGCTTCACCTGCCGCCAGCCCTGGGAGTACGCGGCGGTGACGGTGTTGATCAGGTCCTGGTGGCTGACCATCTTGTTGATCACCCGGCGCAGCCGCTCCGAGCCCCCCTCGGGCGCGAAGGTCAGCCCGGACCGCCGGCCGTTGCGGGAGAACTCGTTGGCCAGGTCGATGTTGAAGGCATCCACCCGGGTGGACGGCAGCGACAGCGACACCCGCGAGTCGGCGTACCGGTCGGCCAGTTGCTTGGCCAGCGGGGCGATCTCGGAATGGTCGGCGCTGGACAGCGACAGCAGGCCGACCTCTTCGAAGCCGGTGGCGTTCAGGCCGGACTCGACCATCTGCCCGATGCCCTCGATCGAGCGCTCCCGCACCGGACGGGTGATCATGCCGGCCTGGCAGAACCGGCAGCCGCGGGTGCAGCCGCGGAAGATCTCCACCGACATCCGCTCGTGCACCGACTCGGCCAGCGGCACCAGGGGCGTCTTGGGGTAGGGCCAGGCGTCGAGGTCCATCACGGTGTGCTTGCGGACCCGCTCCGGGACCCGGTCCCGGTTGGGGGTCACCGAGGCCAGCTGGCCGGCGGCAGCGCCGCCCTCGGTCCCGAGGGGAAAGTAACGGACGTCGTAGAACCGCGGCACGTACACCCCGCCGGTCTCGGCCAGCCGGGTCAGCAGCTCGTCCCGGCCGCCGGGTGACCCCTCGGCCTTGAAGGCGGCGATCACGTCGGTGATTGCGCCGACCACCTGCTCGCCGTCGCCGAGCACCGCCGCGTCCACGAAGTCGGCGATCGGCTCGGGGTTGAACGCGGCATGCCCGCCGGCCAGCACGATCGGATGGCTGTCGTCCCGGTCGGCGGCGTGCAACGGGATGCCGGCCAGATCCAGCGCGGTCAGCATGTTCGTGTAGCCGAGCTCGGTGGAGAACGAGATGCCCAGCACGTCGAAGGCGCCGACCGGGCGGTGGCCGTCCACCGTGAACTGGGGCAGGCCGTGCTCGCGCAGCAACCTCTCCAAGTCCGGCCACACCGCGTAGGTGCGCTCGGCCAGGGCGTCGGCGCGCTCGTTGAGCACCTCGTAGAGGATCTGGACGCCCTGGTTGGGAAGGCCGACCTCGTAGGCGTCGGGGTACATCAGCGCCCACCGGACGCTGGCCGAGTCCCAGTCCTTGGTGCGGGCGTTCAGCTCGCCGCCCACGTACTGGATCGGCTTGCTCACCTGGGTCAGCAGGGGCTCGAGCCGATCGAACAGGTTCTCGGGACTGTTACTCACGAGTTTTCATGATACGGCCCGGCTGACCGGCGCGAACCCGACATAATGGCGACATGCGACCAGCCGCCGCGGTGCGAGCACGATCGCGAGTGACGGTATGCGTCCTCGCGCTTGCTGTGGTGGCCACCTCAGTGGCGGCGGGCAGCAGCGCCGGGGCGGCGGCTGGCAGCGCTCGGGGGGCTGGCAGCGCTCCGGCGGCGGCCGGCAGCGCTCCGGCGAGCAGCGGTGTCCGGCTCGCGGCGGCCGGCACCCGGTACTCGGCGGATCGGCCGGTGCTGGTTCGCCCCGGCCGGTCGCCGTTGGTGCGCTCGCAGCTGACCGGCTCGGCCAGCATCGCCGGCTGCCCGCTGTTCCCGCCGGACAACCCGTGGCGGCGCGTCATCTCCAGCGCTCCGCTCAACCCGCGCTCGGCAGCCTGGGTGGCCAACATCGGCGGCAGCCGGTTCCTGCACCCGGATTTCGGCTCCGATCCGTCCTATGGCATTCCCTACAGCGTGGTGCCGGCCAGCCAGCCGAAGGTGGCCATCCGCTTCACCGACTACGCGGATGAGAGCGACCCCGGCCCGTACCCGATCCCGTCCGGCGCCCGGATCGAGGCAGGCGGGGACGCGCACGTGCTGGTTGCCTCCGGCGACTGCCATCTCTACGAGCTCTACGGGGCGGCCCGCAGCGGCAGCGGCTGGACCGCCCGGTCCGGCGCGGTCTTCGACCTGCGGTCCAACGCCCTGCGGCCGGCTGGCTGGACCTCGGCCGATGCGGCCGGCCTGCCGATCCTGCCCGGCCTGGTCCGCCGGGACGAGGTGCTGTCCGGGCGCATCGACCACGCCCTGCGGTTCACCATCGCCACCACCCAGCGGGGCTACATCAATCCGGCCACCCACCAGGCCGGCTCCACCACCGATCCGAACGTCGCCCCGATGGGCGCCCGGTTCCGGTTGAAGGCGTCCTTCGACCTGAGCCCGTACCACGGCGCAGCCCGGGTCATCCTGCAATGCCTCAAGACGTACGGCATGTTCGTGGCCGACAACGGCTCGAACTGGTTCCTGTCCGGCGCCACCGACAGCGGCTGGAACGACACCGATCTCGATCAGCTCAAGAGGGTGCCGGGCTCAGCGTTCGAAGCGGTCGACACCGGCCCGGTCCACCGCTAGCGCAGTCCCAGCCCTACCCCGGCAACTAGTGCAGTCCCAGCCCTACCCCGGCAACCGGCTCAGCCCGGCGGGCCCGGTAGGCGGCCACGTTGGCGCGATTGCCGCAGGCGGCGCCGCAGAACCGGCGGGAGCGGTTCTTCGACAGGTCGACGTAAACGTCCTCGCAGTCATCGCCGCCGCATACCCGTAGCCGGCCGAGCTCGTCGATCCGGATCACGTCGGCCATCGCCATGGCGGCCTCGACAGCCATCCGGTCTGCCAGCGGCGCGTCCGGAGCGGTGGCATGCACGTGGTAGTCCCACTGGTCGTGCTTGACCAGCTGCGGCAGCGCGCGGCGGTCGGCCAGCACCTGGTTGACGATGTCGACCACGGTGTCCTTGTCGGCAGACCAGAACCGGGCAAGGGTCGGTCGCAGCTCCCGCACCGCGGCGAGCTCGGCCTGGTCACCGGTCCGGGGTCCCGTCCACTGCCAGGTGCGGACCAGCTCGTCGAGCTCATCGACGGTGGTGAGCTGATCCGCGCCGTTGCGGGAGGTGTTCACCAGTCCCGCCGCAGCCGCCAGCGCCCGCTCTGTGTCATGGGCTAAAACCATGTTGACTCCTTACCGCCGCTCGACTAGCGTGGCACGTAATGAGCATAGCGCCGATTGCTTATTACACCAGCTCAGCCGCAGGGACGTTCGTCACGGACCTCGGTGGACAACGAACGGACCGGTTCCATGCACCTCGCACACCGGCAGCGCGCCGGCCTCGGCCTCGCGCTGCTGTCCTCGGCCGCCTTCGGCACCTCCGGGGCCTTCGCCACCGCGCTGATCGACTCCGGCTGGTCCCCCGCCGCGGCGGTGACCGCCCGCCTGCTGGTCGCCGCGGTGGTGCTCACCATTCCGGCGCTGATCGTGCTTCGCGGCCAGTTCGGCGCGCTGGCCCGGGAGGGGCGCAGCATCGCCGGTTACGGCGTGATCGCCATCGGAGGCGCGCAGCTGTGCTACTTCAACGCGGTCGCGCGGCTGTCGGTGGGGGTGGCCCTGCTGCTGGAGTACCTCGGCATCCTGCTGGTCGTCGGCTGGCTCTGGCTACGGCACGGCCGCCGCCCGCGGCCGCTGACGGTGGCCGGTGGCGCTGCCGCGCTGGTGGGGCTGGCGCTGGTGCTGAACGTGACCGGCAGCCATCGCCTCGACCCGATCGGCGTGCTGTGGGGGCTCGGCGCCGCGGTCGGGCTGGCGGTGTACTTCGTGGTGTCGGCGCAGGCCGATACCGCGTTGCGCCCGATCGTGATGGCCTGGGTCGGCATGGCGGTCGGCAGCCTCTGCCTGCTGGCCGTCGGGATCCTCGGGGTGGCGCCGATCCACGCCAGCACCAAGGACGTGGTCTTCCTGGATCACCGGACGAGCTGGCTGGTGCCCGTTCTCGGAATCTCGCTGGTGGCCGCGGTCTTCGCCTACGTGGCCGGGATCACCGCCGCCCGCACGCTCGGGGCGAAGCTCGCCTCCTTCCTCGGCTTGAGCGAGGTGCTGTTCGCGGTGCTGTTCGCCTGGCTGCTGCTCGGCCAGCTGCCCGGCCTGCCGCAGCTCATCGGCGGCGTGTTCATCATCGGCGGGGTCGCCCTGGTGCAGTGGGACGAGTTGCGCACGGCCGAGCCGGGCACCGACTTGCGCACGGACGTGGCCCCGCCGCCCGCCGGCTCGGAGGCCGGCCTGAGCAGTCCGCTGGTCGCCGCCGAGCCTGACGGTCGCTAGCCGCGTCCTGGCAACCGCCCGGCGATCACTGCCTTGCAACCCGGATCGCGACCCGGCAGACCGGAAGGCCAAGGTCGGCTGGCTGCCTTCAGCCGACCTTGGCCAGTCCGAGCGGGGCGAACGTGCGCCCCGGGAACACCGCGCTCAGCGAGCCCACCCCCAGCCGCTTCTGGGCCACCTCGCCGAGCACGTCGAAGGCCCCGTTCAGGGCCGGGACGTCGCCGGAATCCAGCACCCCGGCCGAGAGCGGGGTCCACTTGCCGTACACCCCCGCGCCGGCCAGCCCGCCGCCGAGCAGCCACATCACGCTGCCGTGGCCGTGGTCGGTGCCGCCGTTGGCGTTGATCTGCACCCGGCGGCCGAACTCGGTCATCACCACCACCGTCACCCGCTTGCGGCGCGCCGCGCCGAGGTCGGTCAGGAACGCGGCCAGCGCCGTGGCGGCCGAGCTGAGCTGGCGGTCGAGCTGGTTGGCCTCGTCGGTGTGGGTGTCCCAGCCGCCGACGTCCACGGTGGCGACCTGCATGCCCACCTCGGCGCGCAGCAGGGTGGCTAGGTCGGCCAGCGCGGTGCCGAAGTTGCCCTTCGGATAGACCGCGCCGTTCTGCGGCCCGGCCTTGGCCCGGGCGGCGGCGGCGGTGCCGAGCGCTGCCAGGGTGGTGGGGACGTCCACGCCCAGCGGGCCGGGCAGGCCCCGGTACAGCGCCCGCAGCGCTGTCTGGCTCTGCGCGGAGACGCCGTCCCAGCCGGGGAAGCTGAAGTTCTTCAGCGAGCTCATCACCAGCTTGGTCTGGTTGCCGGTCAGCGCGGCCGGCAGCGCCGAGCCCTGGGTGACCGCCCGGAAGGTGGTGCCGGGGCCCAGCTGCTGCAGCGCGCGGTCCAGCCAGCCGGTGGTCGCGGTGTCCGAGCCCCGTTCCAGGCACTGCTGCGCCTGGAAGTGGCTGCGGGTGACCCCGGCGGCCGACACCGCGGGGACGAAGGCCAGCTCGCCGGTACCCCAGAACGGCAACAGCGGGTTGAGCGCGGTGTTCAGCGCCCAGCCGGGCGCGCCGGTCAGCGGCGCCAGGCCCGCCGCGTCCGGCACCAGCTTGGCCCGGACCGTGCGCAGGTAGTCCACGCCCAGCTCGGACGAGGCCGGCACCAGGATCCGCAGGCCGTCGGCGGCGCCGCGCAGGAAGATGGTGATCAGAGTGTTGCCGTTGCTGACCCCGGTCGCGGCGTAGGCAGCCTTGGTGGTGACCAGCTGGCTGCCCAGCGCGGCGACGCCGACCATGCCGGCGCCGGCCAGGAAGCTGCGGCGGGTGAAGCCCCGTCCCCAGCCGGCCTCCTGGGCGGCCAGCTCGGCGCTGACCTGCTCGGCCCGCCGGGTCAGCACCCGCTCGATGGCGGGGTGCTCGACGCCGGGTTGCTGCGGCTGAGTCATGACGTCCTCTCGGTTGGTGGTCACGGGGCGGCCCTGGGCCGGCCGGTCCTGCGGGTCGGCGGTCATCGCAGCGCGTGCTGGGGCGCGTCGAGGATCAGCGGGACGAGGTGGTGCAGGTACCACCGCAGCCGGGAGGCGGCGATCGGAGTGCTGGCCGGCTCGCCCAGGAAGGTCTGCAGCGCCGCCACGTGGGCGGTCGGGAACCGTCTTCCGCTCACCCTGACGCACAGCTGGTGGATCGCCTCGCCGCTGGTCTTCGGCTTGACCGCCAAGTAGAGCGAGGTGGGATCGAACGGGGCGAAGCCGTCGTACCAGTTCTGGGCCAGGCCGCGATGGTAGGACCACAGGTTCAGCAACGAGCCGGACGAGCGCCAGGCGCTGGCCACGTCCGGGTAGCCGTTGGGCGGGGACCAGTCCAGCGGCACCTGCCCGACCGAGGAGCTCATCCAGTGCAGGTGCTGCAAGGACCTGCTCAGCGTCCCCGGCCCCACTCCCAGCACCCGCACCGTCGCGATCAGGTTCTCCGCCGGCCGGC
Organism: Jatrophihabitans sp.; assembly: GCF_036388195.1. GTDB lineage: Bacteria > Actinomycetota > Actinomycetes > Mycobacteriales > Jatrophihabitantaceae > Jatrophihabitans_A. The sequence continues at coordinate 7,215 of NZ_DASVSG010000048.1, forward strand.
GGACCTTGGCGCCGCGGCTGGCCCAGAACTCGGTCGAGCGCAGGATCGCCAGCAGCATCGGCGCGATCTGGGTGCCGGTCTGCAGGTAGATCTTGGCGACCGCTGCGACCAGGGTCGGCGACGGGTTGTCCGAGACGTAGTGGACGCACAGCTTCTGGGCCAGCCGCTTGGCGGTCGCCGGGTGGCGGGCCAGGTAGCGCAGGTAGGCGTCGCCGGCGGCCTCGCCGGTGGCCGCGGAGTCGTTGGGATGGCTGAAGCCCATCACCTTGATCGGGCCGACCCAGTGCTTCTCGGGCTTGTAGAGGTAGTTGAAGTCGGCGTCCAGCGAGCGGCCGGTCAGGATCCGCGCGGAGTTCTGCACGTCGGCCTCGGTGTAGTTGCCGATGCCGACGGTGTGCAGCTCCAGCAGCTCACGGCCGTGGTTCTCGTTGATCGCGCTCTTGGTGGAGGAGGCCAGGCTCAGGTAGCGCAACATCGCCGGGTTCCGTGCCGAGGCCAGCAGCATGTTCTCGTAGCTGCCCAGCGCGTGCTTGCGGATCACGTCCCGGTCCATGGTGTGCCGGGTCGTCCAGACGCCGTCGCTGTGGTTGGCGACGTTGAGGTGGTTGGCGAAGAAGTCGACCGCGGTCTCGTACACCTGGCCGCGGCTCCAGGCCTGCAGGCCGAGGGTGACCCGGGTCAGCTGGTCCATCGCCTCCCAGCCGTACTCGTTGCCGTTGGCCGCCAGCCACGCCCGCACCTGGGCCGGGCTCTGGGTCAGCAGCGGGCCCTGGGCGGCGACCCCGGCATGCCCGGCGTAGCCGGCTCCGGCGCCGCGGCTGAAGGCCAGCTGGAACTTCCACCAGCCGTCCAGGCCGTAGTGGGTGATGTCGGCTTGGGTCTTGGTCTCGATGCCGAAGCCGAACCGCGACATCAGCAGGCAGGCCGGCTGCCAGGCCAACGGCGCCCGCGCGGTGGGCACGGTGTTCCGCACCGCGTCCGCGATGGTGGGCCAGAAGGTGGTGGTCACCTGATCTCTCACTCTCCGTAACGGGCGTTCTTACGGAGAGTGAATCATGTGAAGTCATCGTGAGGTGCTAAAACGCGAAAACTCGTTCAAGATGCCGATCTGCGATGAATTGCCTGGAGAAGTCCGAGGGCCAGCCCCTGGGCGAACATCGACGATCCCCCGTAGGACACGAACGGCAACGGAAGCCCGGTCACCGGGGTCAGCCCGAGGTTCATCCCCATGTTCTGGAACGCCTGGAAGCCGAGCCAGCAGACGATCCCGGCGGCCACCAGCCGCGAGCTGCCGGTCGCCGCGGTGGCGATCCGCAGGCCGCGCCAGAGCAGGACGGCGAACAGCGCGATGATCAGCGCGGCGCCGGCGAAGCCCAGCTCCTCGCCGGCCACCGAGTAGACGAAGTCGGTCTGCTGCTCGGGCACGAACGCGCCGCGGGTCTGCGCGCCCCGGAACAGCCCCTGGCCGAACAGCCCGCCGTGCGCGATGGCTATGTGCGCCTGGTTGATGTTGTAGGCGATCCCCTGCGGGTCCCGGCCGGGATCGGTGAAGGCGGCGAACCGGGCGAGCTGGTAATCGGCCAGCGCGCCGGCCTGGATGGCCAGCACCGCGGCCAGCACACCCAGGGCCATCAGCCCGATCAGCCAGCGGGCCCGGACGCCCGCCGCGATCAGCACCCCGAAGGTGGCCGCGGTCAGCACCAGGGCCGAGCCGAGGTCTGGCTGCAGCATGATCAGGACCAGCGGCAGGGCCAGCAACGCCAGCGCCAGACCCAGCTCCCGGACACCGGGCGGGGTGCCCGCCGCCCGCCGCGCGCTGTGCTGGCCGAACAGCACCGCCAGCGCCGCGATCAGGCCCAGCTTGGCGAACTCGGACGGCTGGACCTCGAAGCCGCCGCCGACCACGATCCAGGCATGGGCGCCGTTGATGGTGGAGCCGATCACGAACACCGCGAGCAGCCCGACGATGCTGGCCAGGTAGAGCAACGGCCCGATCAGCCGCAGCACCCGGGAATCCACCCGGGCGGCGCAGAACAGCAGCACCGCGCCGAGCGCGGTGTTGAGCAGGTGCTTGGCCAGGTAGGTCTGCGGGTTGGCATCGGCCAGCTGCATCCGGGTCCGGGTCGCCGACCAGACCAGCAACGCCCCGATCAGGCACAGCAGCAGCGCGGCGACCAGCAGCACGATGTCGTAGGAGCGCAGCCGGCGCGAATCGGCCAGCGCCCGCAGCGGCCACCGGGCCGGCATCACCAGCCCGGTCATCGGCCGGCCGTCCGGCGGGTGGTGCTGGCCGAGCCGCTCGGGGTCGGCGCCGCTGAGCCGCTCGGAACGGCGGCCGGACGGGTCGGCGAGCGGCTCGCGGACGGTGAGCTGCTTGCGGACTTGGAGCCGGTGGCGGACAAGGAGCCGGTGGCGGACTTAGAACCGGTGGCGGACAAGGAGCCGCTCGCGGAGGGAGAACCGGTCGCGGAGGGAGAGCCGCTCGCGGACCTGGAGCCGCTCGCGGAGGGGGAGCCGGACTTGGAGCTGCTCGCGGAGCTGGTGATCTTCGGCAGCCCCGGCGCCGAGTGGGCCACCGGGGTCCGGCTGGTCACCGTCGGCAGCTTGCTGGCCGGAACCGCGCCCGGCACGATCGGCGAGCCGTACGCCCCGAGCAGGCCCTCGTACACCTTGCGCACCATGGGCGCGGCCGCCGAGGACCCGGTCCCGGCCTGCTCCACCATGCCCACCACCACGAACCGG
>NZ_DASVSG010000049.1:0-11166 GCF_036388195.1 Jatrophihabitans sp.
CGGGTCGCTGGCCCGGCCGGCCGGGCTGCCGCGCCGGGTCCGGATCGCCAGCGCGGCCACGGTGACCGCGGCGAAGCTCACCGCGTCCAGCAGCAGCGGCACCCGTGCTCCGTACAGACCGGTCAGCAGTCCCCCGATCACCGGCGCCATGATGGCGGCCGCCGTGCTGGTGGCCTGGGACATGCCGATCGCCGCCGGCAACCGGTCGAGACCGGCGATACTGGGCAGCAGCGCCTGCCAGGTGGCCGAGTTGACCGCCTGACCGGCGCCCATCGCCGCCACCAACGCCAGCATCACCGGCTGGCTGGGCAACCAGGCCAGCGCCAGGCAGCACGCCAGCTGCCCGCAGCCCGACACCACCAACAGCCGCCGGCTGTCGATCCGGTCGACCAGCCGGCCGACCAGCGGGGCAAGCAGCACCAAGGGGAGGCAGCCGGCCAGCAGCAGCGCCACCACCGGCCAGGCGCCGTCGCCTTCGCCCTGGGTGCGCAGCACCAGCGCGACCAGCGCCAGCTCGTCGCCCAGCAGCGAGATGGCCCGCGCCAGCACGGCGATGCGCAGGTCCCGAACCCGCCACAGGAACCCGGCCGGCAGGAACGTGAAACACATGCTTCGAAGTTAAGGCTTCACACTTTACCTGTCAATGACCTGACCGCCCCTATCCTGGGCAGATGGCTGCCGCCCGGTCCTCCGCCAAGGCGCACAGCGCTGCCCGCCCGCTCGACCTGGTCATCCTGCGCGATCCCCGGGCGATCAAGGCGCTGGCCCATCCGGCCCGGCTCGCGGTGATCGACGAGCTCTTCGCCGGCCGCAAGCTGACTGCCACCGAATGCGGTGAGATCGCCGGCCTCAGCGCCAGCGCGATGAGCTACCACCTTCGCGCCCTGGAGAAGTGGGGGATCGTCCGCCGGTCCGAGGCGACCGGCGACGGCCGGGAACGGCCCTGGGAGGCGGCCGGGGAGGGGTTGATGGTCGACTCCGCCGAACCGCGAGCATCGGCGGCGGGCGAGGCGGTGCTGGTTGCCCGGCAGCTCGATCGCCAGCGCGCCGACATCCTGGGCTGGATCTCCGGTCAGGACGAAGCGGCAGCGGCCTGGTATGACTCCACCGTCATCAGCAGCGGCGTCTTCTCGCTCAGCCATGACGAGGCCAAGCAGCTCAGCGAGGGCATCTCCGAGCTGGTGGCCCGGTTGCCACGGCGATCGGCGGCCGACGCGCCGACCGGGACGCGACAGGTCCGGGTGGCCTTCAGCGTGGTGCCGATCCCGGCCGGCAACCAGCAGCCCGAGCCGGCCTGACCGGCACCGCAATCTCGCTTCGTCGGCATCCGTAGGATTGGAGGGTGACCGACACCGTCCCCCTGCCCGCCGGCGCGCAGACCCAGCCGGCCGGTGGCGCCGAGCTGCCGAGCCAGTACGTCCCGGCCTCGGTGGAGGCGCCGCTCTACGAGCGGTGGCTGCAGCGCGGCTACTTCACCGCCGACGCCGGGTCGGGCAAGCCGCCGTTCACCATCGTCATCCCACCGCCCAACGTCACCGGCAGCCTGCACATCGGGCATGCCTTCGAGCACACCCTGATGGACGCCCTCACCCGCCGCGCCCGGATGCAGGGCTTCGAGACGCTCTGGCTGCCCGGCATGGACCACGCCAGCATCGCCGTGCACGCCCTGGTGGAACGGGCGCTGGCCGCGGAGGGGACCAACCGCCGGGAGCTGGGCCGGGACGCCTTCGTCGAGCGGGTCTGGCAGTGGAAGGAGCAGCACGGCGGCGCGATCCTGGGCCAGATGCGCCGGCTCGGCGACAGCGTCGACTGGTCCCGCGAGCGGTTCACCATGGACGAGGGTCTGTGCCGGGCCGTGCAGACCATGTTCAAGCGGCTCTACGAGGACGGCCTGATCTACCGCGCCGAGCGGCTGGTGAACTGGTCGCCGGCGCTGCGCTCGGTGCTCTCGGACGCCGAGGTCGACCATCGCGAGGTCGAGGGCGAGCTGATCTCGATGACCTACGGCTCGGTGGACGGCTCCGGGCCCTCGATCGTGGTGGCCACCACCCGGGTCGAGACCATGCTGGGCGACACCGCGGTGGCGGTGCACCCGGCCGATCCGCGCTACCGCGACCTGATCGGCAGCCTGGTCGAGCTGCCGCTGACCGGCCGGCTGATCCCGATCATTGCCGACGAGCACGTGGATCCGGAGTTCGGGACCGGCGCGGTGAAGGTGACCCCGGCGCACGACCCGAACGACTTCGAGATCGGCCGCCGGCACGGCCTGGCGATGATCTCGATCATGGACGAGGAGGGCCGGATCGAGGCCACCGGCACCGAGTTCGACGGCATGGACCGGTTCGCCGCCCGGGTCGCGGTGCGCGAGCGGCTGCGCGAGCAGGGCCGGATCGTCGCCGAGCGCCGGCCGTACCTGCACACGGTGGGCCATTCCGAGCGCTCCGGCGAGCCCATCGAGCCGCGGCTGTCGCTGCAGTGGTTCGTCAAGGTGGAGCCGCTGGCCAAGGCGGCCGGCGACGCGGTGCGCGACGGCCGGGTCCGGATCAGCCCGCCGGAGATGGCGCCGCGCTACTTCGCCTGGACCGACAACCTGCACGACTGGTGCATCAGCCGGCAGCTCTGGTGGGGGCACCGGATCCCGGTCTGGTACGGCCCCGACGGCGAGGTGCGCTGCCTCGGCCCGGACGAGCAGCCACCTACCGGGCCGGGCTGGCGGCAGGACCCGGACGTCCTGGACACCTGGTTCTCCGCCGGGCTGTGGCCGTTCTCCACCCTGGGCTGGCCCGAGCGCACCGCCGACCTGGCGAAGTTCTATCCGACCTCGGTGCTGGTGACCGGCTACGACATCCTGTTCTTCTGGGTGGTCCGGATGATGATGTTCGGCCTGTACGCCATGGCTGACGACAGCAGCGAGGCGGACCCCAGTGGCGCCGTGCCCTTCCGCACGATCGCGCTGCACGGCATGGTGCGTGACCAGTTCGGCAAGAAGATGTCGAAGTCCAAAGGCAATTCGGTCGACCCGCTGGCCTGGATGGACGCCTACGGCACCGACGCCCTCCGGTTCACCTTCGCCCGGGGCGCCAACCCCGGGGCGGACGTGCCGATCTCGGAGGACAACATCGGCGGGGCCCGCAACTTCTGCAACAAGCTGTGGAACGCCACCCGGTTCGCGCTGCTCAACGGCGCCAGCACCGAGGGCGAGCTGCCGCAGCGGCTGACCGGCGCGGACGCCTGGATCATCTCCCGGCTGAACCGGGTGATCGCCGAGGTCGACGGCTACTACGCCGACTTCGAGTTCGCCAAGATCGCCGACCTGCTCTACCACTTCGCCTGGGATGAGGTGTGCGACTGGTACCTGGAGCTGGCCAAGGTGTCGCTGGCCCCTGGAAGCACCGAGAGCACGGCCGCGGTGACCCGGCGGGTGCTCGGCGAGGTGCTTGACGGCCTGTTGCGGTTGCTGCACCCGCTGACCCCCTATGTCACCGAGTCGCTGTGGACGGCGCTGACCGGCGGCGAGTCGCTGGTGATCGCCGCCTGGCCGCAGGCTGAGGAGTCCCGGTTGGACAAGGCCGCCGAGGACGACATCCTGCTGCTGCAGGCTCGCGTGGTGCAGCTCCGGCAGTTCCTGAGCGGGCAGGGCGTCAAGCCGGCCCAGCGCATCCCGGCCCGGTTCACCGGCCTCGGCGGGTACGAGCAGCAGATCCGCAGGCTGCTGCGGCTGACCGAGCCCGCCGAGGGTTTCACCGCGACCGCGCAGCTGGAGCTGAGCGACGGAGCTGCCGTCGAGCTGGACCTGTCCACCGCGGTCGACGTCGCCGCCGAGTGGGCCAGGCTGGACCGCGACCGGGCCGCGGCGGCCAAGGAGCTGGAGCAGACCGGCCGCAAGCTGGCCAACGACGCCTTCCTGGCCAAGGCCAAGCCCGAGGTCATCGACTCGGTCCGGGCTCGCAACGAGGCGGCGGCCGCGGACCTGCGCCGCATCGACGAGGCGCTGTCCCGGCTGCCGCAGTCATGACCACAGCCGATCGAGCCAGCAGGCAGCCCGGCGTCGCTGCCGCCCAACGCGATCGCGCCCGCCGCCAGCAGGTCGAGGCCCAGCTGCTGGCCCGGTGGGGCGAGTCCAAGATCGGGCCGTCCCGGCACCGGATCGACCGGTTGATGGACGTGCTCGGCTCGCCGCAGCGCAGCTACCGGGCGATCCACCTGACCGGGACCAACGGCAAGACCTCGACCGCCCGGATGGTCGATGAGCTGCTGCGCGGGTTCGGCCTGCGCACCGGCCGCTACACCAGCCCGCACCTGTCCGACATCACCGAGCGGATCGTGCTCGACGGCCAGCCGGTGTCCGACGGCGTGTTCGCCGACGCCTACGCCGAGATCGAGCCGTACCTGGAGATGGTCGACGCCGGCTCCGACCTCAAGATGACCTTCTTCGAGGCCGTCACCGGCCTGGCGTTCTCGATCTTCGCCGACGCCCCGGTGGAGGTGGCGGTGGTCGAGGTCGGGCTCGGCGGCGCCTGGGACGCCACCAACGTCCTCGATGCCGAGGTCTCGGTGATCACCCCGATCGACCTCGACCACACCGAGCTGCTCGGCGAGACGGTCGCCGAGATCGCCCGGGAGAAGGCCGGGATCATCGCGACCGGGGCCTCGGCCATCCTGGCGGTCCAGCCCGTCGAGGCCGCGGCCGAGCTGATCCGCCGGGCTACCGAGGTCGACGCGGCGGTGGCCCGCGAAGGCATGGAGTTCGGGGTGCTGGACCGCAGCCTCGCAGTCGGCGGGCAGCTGCTGAGGATCCAGGGCCTCGGCGGCATCTACGAGGACGTGTTCCTGCCGCTGCACGGCGGGTACCAGGCCCAGAACGCCGCCTGCGCGCTGGCCGCGGTCGAGGCGTTCTTCGGCGCCGGCGCCAGGACCGGCCCGCTGGATGCCGACATCGTCCGCGCCGCCTTCGCCGCGGTCCGCTCGCCCGGACGGCTGGAGCCGGTCCGGTCGGCGCCCACCGTCCTGGTGGACGCCAGCCACAACCCGGCCGGCATGCGGGCCACCGTCCAGGCGCTGTCGGAGGGCTTCGACTTCCGGCAGCTGATCGGCGTGGTGGCGATGCTGGCGGGCAAGGACGTCCGGACCGCGTTGGAGATCCTCGAGCCGGTGCTGGACGAGGTGGTGATCGCGCAGAACTCCTCCAGCCGGGCGGTGCCGGCCGATGAGCTGGCGGCGGTGGCGGTGGAGATCTTCGGCGCCGACCGGGTCACCGTCGAGCCGCGGCTGGACGATGCGCTGGAGACCGCGGTGCGGCTGGCCGAGGAGAGCGCTGGCGGAGTGCTGGTGGGAGCGGGGGTATTGGTGACCGGATCGGTGGTGACCGCGGGCGAGGCCCGCACGTTGTTGGGCGAGGCGCGAGGATGAGCGGGCCCGCCGCGGAGCGGCCGGAGGGCCCGGACGGCGCCCGTCCGCCGCAGCCTGCCGCGGACGAGCGCGAAGGGCTGTCCACCACCGGGGGCGAGGAGCTGTCCACCGCCGGTCGCGAAGGGCCCGCTACCGCCGAGCGCGAAGGGCTGTCCACCGCCGGCCGCGAAGGGCCCTCCACCGCCGAGCGCGAGGAGCTGTACGCCGACGAGCGCGAGGCCCAGCGGCTGCAGCGGGCCAACCGCGCCACCCGGGGTGGGCTGGCTGTGCTGCTGTGCCTGGAGGCCTTCGTGGTGCTGCTGGTGCCGCGCGGCATCGCCCAGACCGAGGAGGGCGTGTCGACGACCAAGACGCTGCTGCTGGTAGGGCTGGCAGTGGTGCTGGTGGGCTCGGCGTTCCTGCTCGGCCGGAGGTGGGGGATCGCCCTGGGCTCGTTCCTGCAGCTGGCGCTGGCAGCCACCATCCTGCTGATCCCGGCGGTGGCCGTGGTGGTGGTGATGTTCGTGCTGCTGTGGCTCTACCTGTTGCGCACCAGGCACACCTGGCTCGGGACGCCCCGGGGCTGGCGGATGCTGGTCACGTGAGCGGCCGGCGGCCCGATAGGCTGGCGCGGTGACTGAAGCGGCTGTCGAGCGGACCCTGATCCTCATCAAGCCGGACGGGGTGGCGCGCAACCTGACCGGTGTGATCCTGGCCCGGGTCGAGGCCAAGGGCTACCGGATCGTGGCGCTGCGGCAGCGGATGGCCGACGCCGAGCTGCTGGCCCAGCACTACGCCGAGCACGTCGGCAAGCCGTTCTACCAGCCGCTGGTGGACTTCATGTCGTCCGGGCCGGTGGTTGCCGTGATGGCCGAGGGCCACCGGGTCATCGAGGGCTTCCGCGCGCTGGCCGGCGCCACCGATCCCACCGTCGCGCTGCCCGGCACCATCCGCGGTGACCTCGGCCGGGACTGGGGGTTGAAGGTGCAGCAGAACCTGGTGCACGGGTCGGACTCGACCGAGTCGGCCGCCCGCGAGATCGGGCTCTGGTTCTCCGACCTGCCCGGCGCGGAAACCGCTTAGTTCGGCGGCCTGTTCGCCGCGCCGGGCGGATTGGCCGGCGCCGGCCGCGAAGGTGATCAGCCGTATCCGTCGGGGAAATCGGGCGCGAGGGGCAAGCCGCTACTTTCCGTCACGTGCTCGGGCGAGTCGCAACGGCCGATAGCGCAGCCACGCCCCTACGATCGTGATGTTCATTCACATCAGTAACACCGGTTTCATCCGGCGGCGCATACCAAACGAGGGTTCCCATGGCATTCACCCCGATGTCGCTGCTGGGCGGCGACCTGCTCGGCGGTGACCTTGCGGTGGACCTCGGAACCGCGAACACCCTTGTCTATGCGCGGGGTCGCGGCATCATGCTGAACGAGCCGTCGGTGGTCGCGGTCGACACCACCACCAAGGCGGTGGTCGCGATCGGCGCCGAGGCCAAGCGGATGATCGGCCGGACCCCCGGCCACATCCGGGCGGTCCGGCCGATGCAGGACGGCGTGATCGCCGACTACGACATCACCGCCGAGATGCTGCGCTACTTCGTCCGCAAGGTGATCGGCCGGCGGGCCTTCGCCGGCCCCCGGGTGGTGGTGTGCGTGCCCAGCGGGATCACCTCGGTGGAGCAGCGCGCGGTCAGCGAGTCGGTCTACGCCGCGGGCGCCCGGCGGGTGCACATCATCTCCGAGCCGATGGCCGCCGCGATCGGCGCGGGCCTGCCGGTCAGCCAGGCGTCCGGCTCGATGGTGATCGACATCGGCGGCGGGACCACCGAGGTTGCCATCATCGCCCTCGCCGGCATCGTGTCCAGCACCAGCCTGCGGGTGGCCGGCGACGCCCTGGACCGGGCGATCGTCGATCACATCCGGGCGGAGTTCTCGATGCTGATCGGGGAGCGCACCGCCGAGGAGCTCAAGATCTCGATCGGGTCGGCGTTCCCGATCGCCGGGCCGGTGCGCGCGGAGATCCGGGGGCGCGACGTCGCGACCGGGCTGCCGCGCAACGTGGCGGTGTCGGCCGAGGAGTTGCGTCACGCCATGAGCGCGCCGATCAACCGGATCGTGGCCGCCGTCCGCGCCACCCTGGACCGCTGCCCGCCGGAGCTGGCCGGCGACCTGGTCAGCCGGGGCATCGTGCTGACCGGCGGCGGGGCGCTGCTGCGCGGCCTGGACGCCCGGTTGCAGCACGAGATCGGCATCCCGGTGCTGGTCGCCGACCGCCCGCTGGACTCGGTGGTGCTGGGCACCGCCACCGTGGTCGAGCAGTTCGAGTCGCTGCACAAGGTCGTCGTCGACGGGCACCGCCGTTGAGGCCCGGCCCCGTCGAGCACTGCCGCTGATGAGCACCGCCGTCACGTCCGGAAAGCCCACCGGAAAGCCCGCCGGACATCCTGCCGACCGGCTGAGCCGGCGCGGGTAGCGGCGGCCCGTCATGCGTAGGCTCACCCGTCGCCAGCGACTGGCCGCCGTGGTGCTCGCGGTGATCGCGCTGCTGTTCATCAGCCTGGACTTCGCCGGCGGCTCGCTGGGCAGCGCTCGCGGCGGCGCCACCGGGGCGCTGGGCTCGCTCTACCGGGGCACCGACGCGGTGCTGGGACCGGCCCGCCGCTTCGTCCAGGGTGTGCCGAACGTGGGCGGCAACCGGCGCGAGATCGCGCAGCTCAAGCAGCGCAACGCCGAGCTGCAGCGCCAGCTCGCCGCCTCGGCGGCCGATGCGGCCACCGCCAGCCAGCTGCGGGCGCTGCAGCTGCAGGCCGACACCGCGGACTGGCGGCTGATGCCGGCCCGGGTGATCGCCACCGGCCCGGGCGCCGGCTTCCAGTGGAGCGTCACGGTGGACGTCGGCAGCCGCGAGAACGTGCTGGTCGGCCAGACGGTGACCGATGGCTTGGGCCTGGTCGGCCGGGTGGTGGCCGTGCACAGCACCACCTCGGTGGTGCTGCTGGCCGCGGACCCGACGTCCGGGGTGGGCGTCCGCGACACCCGCTCGGGGGCGTTGCTGCTGGCCACCGGAGGCGGCAGCGGCCAGCTGAGCGCCCGCGCGCTGGAGGACCGGGTGGACATCCGGGTGGGGGACCGGCTGGTGACCGGGCCCGCCGGCAAGACCACGTACGCGGCCGGCGTCGCGGTGGGGGTGGTGACCTCGGTGTCCACCGCCGCCGACGGCACGGTGTCGGCGCGGGTGCGCCCGGCCGCCAGCCAGTTCGGCCTGGATCTGGTCGGCATCATCCTGCAGGAGCCACGCGGCACGGCACGCCTGCCGCTGGAACCGGCCCCGGGCAGCAACCGGTGACCGCGTCCCGGATCGCCTCGGCGGTCGCCGGGGTGCTCACCGCCCTGCTGGTGCAGGCGACCCTGATCGGCCCGCTGACCTTTCCGGTGCCGGTGTCGCTGCCGGCGCTGCTGGTGATCGTGGTCGGCATCTACGCCGGCCCCGGGATCGGCATGGGGTTCGGCTTCGCCACCGGCCTGCTGGCCGACCTGGGCTCGGACCATCCGGCCGGCGTCCAGGCGCTGTGCTGGCTGGCGGCGGGGCTGGTCGCGGGGATGCTGGGCGGGCTGGCCACCCAGCGGGGCTATGGCGCCCGGGGCGTCGCCGGGCTCGCGGCGCTGCTGGGCGCGGCCGCCTCCGGGGTGGTGGGCCTGGTGCTGGCCATCCTGGGCTCGCACGCGGCGACCGCGCTGCTGGCGGCGCGCTACCTGATCCCGGTGGGGCTGACCGACGCGCTGCTGGGCCTGCTGCTGGCGCCGCTGGTGCGGACCCTGCTGCAGGCACAGGGCATCCGCTCGCCACGCCCGGTGGCCCGCCTGATCGACACCGCGCCGTCCGGACGGGTCTGAGGTATGCGCTCGGCTGACCTGCGCCCCGGCCTGCACCGCACCCGGCTGTCGGTGCTGCGGCTGCTGATCGCGTCGCTGCTGCTGACCCTGCTGGCCCGGCTGTCGTTCGTCCAGATGCTGGACCAGCACAAGCCCCGGCAGTCGGCGGGCATCACCCACCTCGGCGCGATCGTGGTGCCCGCGCCGCGCGGGGAGATCCTCGACTCCCGGGGCCGGGTGCTGGTCGGCAACCAGAGCACCCACGTGCTCACCGTGGACCGCTCGGCCCTGGACCAGCAGGACGATCACGGCGCGGCGGTGCTCGCGCGGCTGGCCCCGGTGCTCTCCACCACGGCCGCCGACCTGCGCCGCGAGATCACCCCGTGCGGGGTGGACGTCCCCGCGCCGTGCTGGACCGGCCAGCCCTACCAGCCGGTTCCGGTCGCGACCGGGGTGGACCCGTCGGTGATCCTGGCGGTGTCCGAGCACGCCGAGCAGTTCCCCGGTGTGAAGATCAGCACCCAGACCGTCCTGCACTATCCCGGCGGCAGCCTGGCCGCCCACCTGCTCGGCTACACCGGCGCGGTCGGCCCGGAGGACCAGAAGGCCAACAAGGCGCTGGTCGATGCCGACACGATCGGCCGCAGCGGGCTGGAGGAGTCCTACGACTCGGTGCTGCGCGGCGTCAACGGCGAGCAGCGGGTGCAGCTCGATCCCCGGGGCGAGGCGGTCGCCCAGGACGCCACGATCGCGCCCCAGCCGGGCAGCACCCTGGTGACCAGCCTGGACGCCGACGTCCAGGCGCTGGCGGAGAGGTCGCTGGCCGGCCAGATCGCGGCCTCGCGCGCCAAGGGCAAGGCAGCGCCGTCAGGGGCGCTGGTGGTGATGGATCCGCACACCGGCCGGGTGATCGCCGCCGCCAGCTACCCGACCTACGATCCGGCAGCGTTCGTCGGGGGGATCTCGGTCACCGACTACGCCCGGCTCACCGCGTCCAAGGCCGGTGACCCGCTGGTCGGCCGGGCGATCGCCGGCGCGTACGCGCCCGGGTCGACCTTCAAGCTGATCAGCACCGCCGACAACATCGCCACCGGCGCGATCACCCTGGACGGCCACTACCCGTGCCCCGGCTCGCTCGACGTCGACGGGCGCACCAAGACCAACTACGAGTCCGAGAGCTTCGGCGAGATCGACCTGCGGTTCGCGCTGCAGGTCTCCTGCGACACGTTCTTCTACGCCCCCGCGGTCGCGGAGTGGCAGGCAGACCAACGCCGCGTCGAGGACGGCAAGAAGCCGCGGGAGCAGCTGCAGGCGATGGCCCGGGCGTTCGGGGTGGCGCAGCGGCCGGGCATCGACCTGCCGGCCGACGAGCAGGCCAGCGGCTCGATCGGCAGCCGGGCGAACCGGATGGCCAGCTGGAAGGCGAACAGGGCCGACTACTGCGCGGCCGCCAAGAAGGGCTACCCGGACGTGGACAACCTCGCCGACCGGGCCTACCTGACCCAGCTGGCGTCGGAGAACTGCACCGACGGCTGGCGATTCTTCGCCGGCAACAACGCCGACAACGCGATCGGCCAGGGCGACACCACCATGTCGCCGCTGCAGCTGGCGACCGCGTACTCGGCCATGATCAACGGCGGCACGCTGTTCGCCCCGACGCTGGGCTGGGGCGTGGTGGACGCGGCCGGCAAGACCGTGCGCACCATCACTCCCAAGGTGGTGCGCAAGGTGCCGGTCGACAAGAAGGTGCTGAGCTTCATCGCCGACTCGCTGCACTTCGAGGACAGCCACTCGGTCTCCGGCGCGATCGCCTTCGACGGCTCGCCGATCAAGACGCTGATCGGCGCCAAGACCGGCACCGCCGAGGTGTACGGCAAGCAGGACACCTCGTGGCTGGCGTCCTGGGGGC
>NZ_DASVSG010000050.1:0-31793 GCF_036388195.1 Jatrophihabitans sp.
CCCTCGACATAGATCGCATCCGCCGGGCAGGCCCAGGCGCACAGCTCGCAGCCGATGCACTTCTCCAGGCCGTCCGGATGCCGGTTCAGCACGTGCCGGCCGTGATACCGCGGAGCGGTCGGGAAGACCTCGAACGGGTACTGCTGGGTGTAGACCTTCTTGAACATGGTCGAGAAGGTCAGGCCGAAGCCGGAGGCGAAGCCGCCCAGGGTGGAGTTCGGGTGGTTGAACTCGTCCTCGTTGAGCGCCCTGGCCGAGATGTCCGACGTCGCCGGCAGGCCGTCGCGGACCGCCGGTAGCGCAGCCTCCCGGTCGATCGGGATATCGCTGCCCCGCACGATCGGCGCGGGAGCCCCGGTCGGTCCGGCGGCGTCGTCCGCGGACGGCCGCGGACCAGGTTGGTCAGCCATTGGCAGGCCCTTCGGTCAGGGAGTGTTCGGAAGCCGGCAAGGCCGGCGAGCTGACACCGGCGCTGACCAGCCGGGGGGAGGGTGGCACCACCAGGTCCATCGGCGGTGTCGGGAAGGCCGCCGGCCGGGCGGCCTCCTCGGCGTCCTCGGCCGCGAGCTCGGCCTCGATCCGCTTGGAGCGGCGGAGGTCCAGCACGGCCCACAACCCGATCAGCGCGAGGATCGGCAGGCCCACCAGCAGCATCACGGCGACGGAGCTCCAGCCGCGGTCACGCAGCACCCGCATGGTGGTGATGGCCAGGATCCACACCAGGTTGAGCGGGATGAGCACCTTCCAGCCGAAGTGCATGAACTGGTCGTAACGCATCCGGGGCAGCGTGCCGCGCAGCCAGACGAAGAAGAAGATGAAGGCGATCACCTTCGCGGTGAACCACAGGACCGGCCACCAGCCGGAGTTGGCGCCCTCCCACAGCGACAGCGGGAACGGCGCCCGCCAGCCACCGAGGAAGAGCGTGGTGGCAAGGGCCGAGACGGTCACCATGTTGATGTATTCGGCCAGGAAGAACAGGGCGAACTTCATCGAGGAGTACTCGGTGTGGAAGCCGCCGACCAGCTCGGACTCGGCCTCGGGCAGGTCGAAGGGCGCCCGGTTGGTCTCACCGACCATGGCGATCATGTATATGCCGAAGGACACGAACAGCGGTATCGCGTTCCACAGGTGGTCCCGCTGGTACTCCACGATGCCCGAGGTGGACATGGTGCCGGAGTAGAGGAACACCATCACCATCGACAGCCCCATGGCGACCTCGTAGGAGATCATCTGGGCGGCCGAGCGCAGCCCGCCGAGCAGCGGGTAGGTCGAGCCCGAGGCCCAGCCCGACAGCACGATGCCGTACACGCCGAGGGAGGAGCAGGCGAAGATCACCAGCACGCCGACCGGCAGGTCGGTCAGCTGCAGCATGGTGCGCTCGCCGAAGATCGAGACCTCCGGGCCGAACGGGATCACCGAGAACGCCAGGAACGCCGGCACCGTCGAGACCACCGGGGCGATCCAGTACACCGGCTTGTCCGCCAGCGTCGGGATGATCTCCTCCTTGAAGGCCAGCTTCACCCCGTCGGCCAGTGATTGCAGGATGCCCCACGGGCCGGTGCGGTTGGGCCCGATCCGGTTCTGCATCCGGCCGACGACCTTGCGCTCGAACACGATCGAGAACAGCGTCATCGCGACCAGGAACACGAACACGCCGAGCACCTTGAGGACGATCAGCCAGAACGGGTCGTGCCCGAACCCGGCCAGGGTCGCGTTCGGGTCGGCTGTCTCGGCCAGCAGGCTGGTCATGGCTACCTCCACTCGGCGGAAACGTCGCGCGGCGTGCCGGGTACGACGCCCGTCACCGTGACCGGATCACCGTGGACGGCGCGCAGCACCTTACGCACCGAGCCGTCCCGGTGGTTGCTCGGCAGCCACACCACGCCGGGCATGGCCCGCTCGGCCAGCACCACCGGCGCGGTCAGCGAGCCGTGCGCGGTGCTGACGGTCACCAGGTCACCGGGGGTGATGCCCAGCTCCGCTGCGGTGGCCGCCGCCAGCATCACCCGCAACGGCTTGCTGGTGCCGGCCAGGTTCAGCTCGCCGTCGGTGAGCCGGCCGCCGTCGATCAGCTCGTGCCAGGTGGCCAGCACCAGGCCGGCGCCGGACTCGTCCCGATGCGAACGGGACCGGGACGGCTCGGGCCGCCGGCCGCGGGAGCCGGTGACGCCCAGGGCGGCCAGCTCGGCCTGCGCGCTCTGGTGCGCCGGCAGGCCCAGGTTGACGTCGAGCTCGTCGGCGATGGCGTTGAGGACCCGGCCGTCGGCCAGCTGGCCGGTGTTGGTCAGGGTCAGGTCGAACGGCCGCCGCCGGCCTTCCCAGGTGACGAACCGGCCGGCCTTCTCAGCGGTCACCGCCACCGGCAGCACCACATCGGCGTGCGCCGTGACCTCCGACTGCCGGATCTCCAGGCTCACCACGAAGCCGGCCGCGGCCAGCGCAGCCTCGGCCAGCGCCGGATCCGGCAGGTCGGCCAGCTCCACGCCGCCGACCAGCAGGCCACCGAGCGGCGCCTCCTCGGCCAGCGCCGCCGCCAGCATGCCGGGCAGGTCGCGGCCGGGCGTGGTGGGCACGTGCGCGTTCCAGACCCGCTCGACCTCGACCCGGGCGGCGTCGTCGCTGATCGGACGGCCACCGGGCAGCAGGTTCGGCAGCGCGCCGGCGTCCACCGCGCCGCGCTCGCCGGCCCGCCGGGGCACCCAGGCCAGCCGGGCGCCGGTGCTGGCAGCCAGCTCCAGCACCGCGCTCAGCGCTCCGGGAGCCACCGCCATCCGCTCGCCCACCAGGATGATCCCGCCTGCCAGCGCGGCCCGCAGCTCGCCGTCCACGGCGGCGATCGCCGCGGCTTCGGCGCCGGGTACGGCCGGCAGCAGCCGGCCGGCGAGCTTGTCCAGCCCGCGGCTGGCCAGCGCGGCGATCGAGTACACCGAGCACCTGCCGTTGCGGACCGCCTTGTGCAGCCGCAGGAAGGTGATCGGCGACTCCTCCTCGGGCTCGAAGCCGACCAGCAGCACCGTGCCGGCCTGCTCCAGGTCGGTGTAGGTGACCCCTCCGGTCTCCGGCGTGCTGCCGGCCACCACCGCGCCGAGGAACGCCAGCTCCTCGTCCGAGCTGGGCCGGGCGCGGAAGTCGATGTCATTGGTGCCCAGCGCCACCCGGGCGAACTTGGCGTAGGCGTAGGCGTCCTCCTCGGTGAGCCGGCCGCCGGGCAGCACGCCCACCCCGCCGTTGTCCCGAGCCCGGGCCAGGCCCGCCGCGGCGGCCTCCAGGGCCTCCGGCCAGGACGCCTCGACCAGCCGCCCGGAGCGGTCGCGCACCAGCGGGGTCAGCAGCCGGTCCGGCTGGTTGATGTACTGGAAGGCCCACCGGCCCTTGTCGCAGTTCCACTCCTCGTTGACCTCGGCGTCCTCGCCGGCGAGCCGCCGGGTGATCTTGGTACGCCGCCAGTCGGTGCGCAGCGCGCAGCCGGAGGAGCAGTGCTCGCACACGCTCGGCGTCGACATCAGGTCGAAGGGCCGCGCCCGGAACCGGTAGGACGCCCCGGTCAGCGCGCCGACCGGGCAGATCTGCACGGTGTTGCCGGAGAAGTAGGACTGGAACGGGGTGTCGGTGGAGGTGCCGATCTGCTGCTGGGCGCCCCGCTCGAGCAGGTCGATGAACGGATCGCCGGCGATCTGCTCGGAGAACCGGGTGCAGCGCTGGCACAGCACGCACCGTTCGCGGTCCAGCAACACCTGGCTGGACACCGCGACCGGCTTGGCGAAGGTGCGCTTGACCTCGCCGAACCGGGAGTCGGCGCGGCCGTTGCTCATCGCCTGGTTCTGCAGCGGGCATTCGCCGCCCTTGTCGCAGACCGGGCAGTCCAGCGGGTGGTTGATCAGCAGCAGCTCCATCACGCCCTGCTGGGCCTTGTCGGCCACCACCGAGGTGAGCTGGGTCTTGACCACCATGCCGGGCATCACGGTGGTGGTGCAGGACGCGGCGGGCTTGGGCATGCCGCGGCCGTTGCCCATGTCGGTCACCTCGACCAGGCACTGCCGGCAGGCGCCGGCCGGGTCCAGCAGCGGGTGGTCGCAGAACCGCGGGATGTGGATGCCCAGCTGCTCGGCGGCCCGGATCAGCAGGGTGCCCTTGGGAACCGAGATCTCGATGCCGTCGATGGTGACGGTGACCAGGTCCTCGGCGGGGCGCTGGCCGGCTGCGGACTTCTCGGGCGCGACGGTCATGCGGGGGCTCCGGTCAGGGCAGGTGTGGCCGGCTGGACGCCGCTGTTCGGGTTCTTCTCGATCAGGGCGATGTATTCGTCCCTGAAGTACTGGATCGAGGAGGTGATGCAGCTGGTCGCGCCGTCGCCGAGAGCGCAGAACGAGCGGCCCAGGATGTTGTCGCTGACGTCGAGCAGGGTGTCCAGGTCGGCCAGGGTGCCCTGGCCGTGCCAGATCCGTTCCAGGATCTGGGCGGTCCAGTAGTTGCCCTCCCGGCACGGGGTGCACTTGCCGCACGACTCGTGCTCGTAGAACTGGGTCCACTTCAGCACCGCCTGCACCACGCTGTCGTCTTCGTCGAAGACCATCACCGCCGAGGTGCCGTTCATCGAGCCGCTCTTGGCCACCGAGTCGAAGTCCAGCGGGACGTCGAGGTGCTCGGCGGTGAACAGCGGGGTCGACGAGCCACCCGGGGTCCAGAACTTCAGCGGCTTGCCCCGGCTCATGCCACCGGCCAGGTCGAGCAGCTCGCGCAGCGTGGTGCCCATCGGCGCCTCGTACTGGCCGGGGTTGGCCACCCGGCCCGACAGCGAGTAGATCGAGGTCCCGGGCGAGCCGTCCGGCCCCATCTGCTTGTGCCAGGCGGCGCCGCCCAGCTCGATGTAGGGCTCGCTGGCCAGGGTGCCGACGTTGTTCACCACCGTCGGGGCGTCATAGAGGCCGTTGGTCGCCGGGAACGGCGGCTTGAGCCGCGGCTGGCCCCGCTTGCCCTCCAGCGAGTCGAGCAGCGCGGTCTCCTCGCCGCAGATGTAGGCGCCGGCGCCCGCGTGCACGGTCATGTCGAACCGCAGCCCGCTGCCGAGCACGTCGTCGCCGAGGTAGCCCTTGGCGTAGGCCTCGTTCACCGCCTGGGTAACCCGGCGGATCGCGTGCACCGCCTCGCCGCGGATGTAGACGAAGGCACGCTGGGCCCGCACCGCGTAGCAGGCGATGATGATCCCCTCGATCATCGAGTGCGGGTCGTTCATCATCAGCGGCAGGTCCCGGCAGGTGCCCGGCTCGCCCTCGTCGGCGTTGACCACCACATAGTGGGGCTTGGCGACCTCGCCGGGCTTGGCCTGTGGGATGAACTGCCACTTCATCCCGGTCGGGAAGCCGGCCCCGCCGCGGCCGCGCAGGTTGGAGTCCTTGATCAGCGCGATCAACTCGTCCGGCTGCATGCCGAGCGCCTTGCGCAGGGCGGCGTAGCCGTCCAGCTTCTCGTAGTTGTCCAGCAGCCACGGCGCGTTGGCGCCGAACCGCTTGGTCAGGACCGGAGTGAGCGGCATATCACTTTCCCTTATCGGCTTTGTCGACTACATCGGCTGGGCCGGTCTTGTCGATTCGTTCGCTCTGGCCGCCGGTCGGCGAGGCCGCGGCCGGGTCACTCTTGACCGTGTTCAGCGGGGCATCGTTGGAGCTGGTGTAGTCCGGCTTGCCGGTGTTGTCGGCAGCCCGGGCCTCGGCGTCGGCGGAGCTGGAGCCGGCGTCGTCGCCGGGCGGGTACCCCGGCGCCTGCTGGCCGCGCTCCTGGGCCAGCCGCACCCCTGCCTCGGTCTGCGGCCCGGTCGCCGTCGCCCGGACGGCGGCCGGCCGCTGGTCGACGAAGCCGGCGATCTGCCGCGAGATCTCCCGGAAGCTGCACAGCGGCGCGCCCCGGGTCGGCATCGGCCGGTTGCCGGCGCGCAGCTCCGACACGAGGCCGAGCGCCGAATCCACGGTCTGGTTGTCGAAGAACTCGTAGTTCACCGTCACGATCGGGGCGTAGTCGCAGGCCGCCAGGCACTCGGCGTGCTCCAGGGTGATCGAGCCGGGCGCGCCGGGAGTGCCGGCGGTCTGGTTCATGCCGACGCCCAGCGTCTCCGACAGCGCCTGGTAGATCTCATCGCCGCCGAGCATCGCGCACAGCGTGTTCGTGCAGACGCTGACCAGGTACTCACCGGTGGGCGAGCGCTTGTACATCGTGTAGAAGGTGGCCACCGCGGCCACCTGCGCCTTGGTCAGCTCCAGCAGGTCGGCGCAGAAGGCGATGCCGTCGGCGGAGACGTAACCCTGCTCGGACTGCACCAGGTGCAGCATCGGCAGCAGCGCCGACCGGGACTGCCCCTCCGGGTAGCGCGCGATGATCTCGGCCGCGGCCGTCCGGACGCTGTCGTCGAAGACCGTCGGGTCCCCGGGCCGGCCGATGTCGATCAGGCTCAGTCGCTGGTTGCTAGCCATGATTCGACTCCACGCTCGCTCCGGTCCTCACTCGCTGGCGCTCGTTGCGATCCTCACTCGCTGTCATCTTCATTCAGCGGTCACACCCACCCATCACCGGGTCGATCGAGGCCACCGAGGCGATCACGTCGGCGATCTGGCCACCGATCGACATCGCCGCGACGGCTTGCAGGTTGATGAAGGAGGGGTCGCGCAGGTGCACCCGGTACGGCCTGGTGCCCCCGTCGGAGACCACGTGCGCGCCCAGCTCACCGCGCGGGCCCTCGACCGGCACGTAGACCTGCCCGGCCGGCACCCGGAAGCCCTCGGTGACCAGCTTGAAGTGGTGGATCAGCGCCTCCATGGAGCCGTTCATGATCTTGTTGACGTGCGCGGGCGAGTTGCCCATGCCGTCCGAGCCGATCGACAGCTGCGCCGGCCAGGCGATCTTGGGGTCGTCCACCATCACCCGGCCGGGGGTCTGCTCGATCCGGTCCACCACCTGGGAGATGATCCGCAGGCTCTCGCGCATCTCGGCGACCCGGACCACGAACCGGCTCCAGCAGTCGCCGCCGTCGTCGGTGGGGACGTCGAAGTCATAGGTCTCATAGCCCAGGTACGGCTCGGTCTTGCGCAGGTCCCAGGGCAGGCCGGCCGCCCGCAGCAGCGGCCCGGTCACGCCCAGGGACAGGCAGCCTTCGACGCCGATCCAGCCGACGCCCTTGAGCCGGTTGATCCAGATCGGCTGGCCGCGCAGCAGCCGGTCGACGCCGGTGATCTCGGTGTCGGTCTCGGAGATCCAGCTCCGGATCTTCGGCAGGGCGTCCTCGGGAAGGTCCTGGGCGAGGCCGCCGGGGCGGATGTAGGCGTGGTTCATCCGCAGGCCGGTGATCATCTCGAGGATGTCCAGGCAGCGCTCGCGGGCGCGGAAGCCGTTGGTCATCGCGGTCAGCGCGCCCAGCTCCATGCCGCCGGTGGCCAGCCACACCCAGTGCGAGGAGATCCGGTTGATCTCCATCATCATCAGCCGGATCAGGTTGGCCCGTTCGGGCACCTCGATGCCGAGCAGCTTCTCGACCGCCATCGAGTAGACGCTCTCGTTGAACAACGGCGACAGGTAGTCGCACCGGGTCACGAAGGTGCTGCCCTGGGTCCAGTTGCGGAACTCGGCGTTCTTCTCGATGCCGGTGTGCAGGTAGCCGACCACCACCCGGGCGTCGGTGACGGTCTCGCCCTCCAGCTCCAGCACCAGCCGGAGCACCCCGTGGGTGGACGGGTGCTGCGGACCCATGTTGACGATCAGCCGCTCCTCGTGCAGCGGCTCGTTGCCCAGCACGGAGTCCCAGTCGCCACCGGAGACGTTGTAGATCCGGCCCTCGGTGGTCTCCCGGGACGGGCTGTAGAAGTCAGATGTCGTCACCGCCGGTGCCCTCCAGTTTCGTGCCGCGCTCGCCGTGGCGCCGGGCGTTCCGTGCCGCAGTGCGTTGCATGCCGCGTGCTCATCGGTAGGCCCGCCGCTCGTCCGGCGGCGGGATGCTCGCGCCGCCTTTGTAATCGGTCGCCACGCCGCCCAGCGGGTAGTCCTTGCGCTGCGGGTGGCCGTCCCAGTCGTCGGGCATCATGATCCGGGTCAGCGCCGGGTGGCCGTCGAAGACGATCCCGTGCAGGTCCCAGGTCTCGCGCTCCTGCCAGTCCGCGGTCGGGTAGACGCCGGTGACCGACGGGATGTGCGGATCGGCGGTGGTGACCCCGACCTCGAGCCGGATCCGGCGCCGGAACGTCATCGACGTCAGGTGGTAGACGGCGTGCAGCCGCGCGCCCTCCGCGCCCTCGCGGGCCAGGTAGTCCACGCCGGAGACGCCCGACAGCAGCTCGAAGCGCAGCGCCGGGTCGTCCCGGAAGACCTGGCAGACCCGGGCGATGTGCTCGCGGCGCAGGTACACGGTCAGCTCGCCGCGGTGCAGCACCACCTTCTCCACCGCGGCCTCGTACTCGGGATAGGCCTCGGCGAAGGCGTCCATCACCTCGTCGTAGTAGCCGCCGTACGGGCGTTCGGCAGGAAGCTCGAGCCACGGCTGGCGCTGCAGGCCGGAGAACCCGGAGGTGTCGCCGGAGCCGGTGACGCCGAACATGCCCGGCGGGCTGGCGTCGGCGGGCAGGCTGCCCGACAGCTGCCCGAGCGGCACCTCGGGGTCGAAGTCCGGGCCGGTGGTCACTTGGCGAACCGCTGGCTCGACGGGATCAGCTCGACCTTCTGGCCGGCCAGCCGCTGGGCGCGCTTGGGCCCGAGTGGCTCGTTCTGGATCTTGTGGTGCAGCTTGAGGATCGCGTCGATCAGCATCTCCGGCCGCGGCGGGCAGCCGGGCAGGTACATGTCGACCGGGATGATGTGGTCCACCCCCTGCACGACGGCGTAGTTGTTGAACATGCCGCCGGAGGAGGCGCAGACGCCCATCGCGATCACCCAGCGCGGCTCGGCCATCTGGTCATAGATCTGGCGGACCACCGGGGCCATCTTCTGGCTGACCCGGCCGGCCACGATCATCAGGTCCGCCTGCCGCGGCGACGGCCGGAAGACCTCCATGCCGAACCGGGCCGAGTCGAACCGCGGGGCGCCGAAGGTCATCATCTCGATGGCGCAGCAGGCCAGCCCGAAGGTCACCGGCCACAGCGAGGACTTGCGCGTCCAGTTCACCACCGACTCGACGGTGGCCAGCAGCATCCCGTCCGGCAGCTTCTCTTCTAAACCCATGTCAGCGGGCCAATCTTGTGTCTGGGGATCTCGGGGCAGGCATCGGTCTCGGCGCTCCCGGCTCGGCGCCGGTCAGCTCCATCTCAGTCCCAGTCCAGGCCGCCGCGGCGCCAGACGTAGGCGTAGGCGACGAACACGGTGGCGAGGAACAGGAAGATCTCGATCAGTCCGAACAGGCTCAGCTCGCGGCTGGCGACGGCGTAGGGGTACAGGAAGATGATCTCGATGTCGAAGACGATGAACAGCATCGCGGTGAGGAAGTACTTCACCGGGAAGCGATTCGGCCCCGACGACATCGGCGCGGGCTCGATGCCGCACTCGTAGAAGGACAGCTTGGCCTTGTTGTACCGCTTTGGCCCGGTCACCGTGGCGATGATCACGGAGAAGACCGCGAACCCGAAGGCCAACGCGAAAAGAACCACGATCGGCAGGTAAGCCCCGAGCATCGTGACCTGCCTCCCTTCTCACTTGCAGTCCAGTAGTTCTGGGCCCGCGGCAGTGTTGACAGACGCACTCCCACGGTAGTCGGCCGGAGGTTCGAGTCGACGGTTAGGCTCACCTAAGCTGGCCATGGCCGGCTACCGCAGCGGCGGCGTGAGGCGGGTCAGCGCCGTGATGATCCGGTCGCTGGCATCGCCGTCATGCGGGTCGGAGAGATTTGCGAGCAATTTGAGGACGAACCTCATCAGCTTCGGATGCGGCAGGCCGTGCCGGGTGCAGGCCCGCATCACCGCAGGATTGCCGATCAACTTCACGAACGCGCCGCCCAGCCGGTAGTACGCGCCCCACTCCTGCGCCATCGCCGCCGGGTAGCCGGCCAGCGCCCGCTCGCGTCCCGGGCCCTGCGGGCGGGCCAGCGCCTGCACGACCGCCTCGGCGGCGAACTTGCCCGACTCCATCGCGTACGGGATGCCCTCGCCGTTGAACGGGTTCACCGAACCGCTGGAGTCCCCCACCAGCAGCACCCCGTCGCGGTAGTGCGGGGTCCGGTTGAAGCCCATCGGCAGGCCAGCGCCCTGGGTCGGGCACAGCGCGTTCTCCTCGCGCAGTCCCCATTCCTCCGGGGTGTTGTCCAGCCAGGTCGTCAGCAGCGTGCGGTAGTTCGTCTTCTGGAAGCCGGCCGAGGAGTTCAGCACGCCCAGGCCCACGTTGACCGAGCCGTCGCCCATACCGAAGATCCAGCCGTAGCCGGGCAGCAGCTTGGCGTGGTCTGCCCCGGGCGGGCCGTCCCACAGCTCCAGCCAGGACTCCAGGTAGTCGTCGTTGGTGCGCGGGCTGGTGTAGTAGCGGCGGACCGCCACCCCCATCGGGCGCCGGTCGTTGCGCTGCAGGCCCAGCGCCAGGGCGAACCGGCCCGACACCCCGTCACAGGCCAGCACCACCGGCGCCCGGTAGCTGCGCACGGCCCCGTCGGGACCGGCCTTGGCCTGCACGCCGACCACCCGGCCCTGCCGGCTCAGCACCGGGGCGGTCACCGAGGTCTGCTCGTGCAGCCGGGCGCCCGCCTTGACCGCCTGCCGGACCAGCAGGTGGTCCAGGTCGGCCCGGGGACGCACCAGCCCGTAGTCGGGGAACGAGGCAAGCTGCGGCCAGTCCAGCTCCAGGCGCAGGCCGCCGCCGATGACCCGCAGTCCCTTGTTGTGCAGCCAGCCGGCCGCCTCGCTGACGTCGATGCCCATCTCGACCAGCGCCCGGGTGCCCCGCGGCGTCAGGCCGTCACCGCAGACCTTCTCGCGGGGGAAGGAGGTCTTCTCCAGCAACAGGACATCCAGCCCCGCGGTGGCCATCCAGTACGCGGCGGCCGACCCCGACGGCCCGGCGCCGACCACGATCACGTCGGCGTCGTAGTGGCTGTCCTCGGGCAGCGTGGCTTGGCCGGGTTCGGTGGCTTCGGTGGGTTCGGTGGGTTCCTCGGAGGGGTTGGAGGCCGACGAGGACCCGCGCAGGTCACCGGCGATCGCCGTCATCCTGGCCTCCTCCGCTGGGAACACATCCCGCTGTCCGCGGCTGCCTGGCCGGTGGCACGCAGCTGGCGAACCCGGGTCACTCCTTGCCGACCACGCTCGTGAAAACTTTCACGAACCTGTCGCATCCCAGTGTAGGCATGGCTTGGCGCTACTCCCCGCAGCCGGGTCCCCCAGCAATACCATGAGGTTATGAGCGACGCGAACGGCGGGCAGGTCGCGGCCGGATCCGGCCGCGCTCGTGACCTGGTGGGCAAGCGGCGGCCACGCAAGGCGCCCGACACCGGCCGGGTTCACCACCTGGGCGCGGCGCCGCGGCTGATGCCGGTGCTGGAGGGCGACGGTGTCGAGACCTCGACGCGGACCGCGGCGGTGCAGCTGGCCTCGCGGACCCGCTGGGAGCTGGACCAGCTGCTGGCCGACATCGGCGCCGAGATGGCCGCCGCCGCGGCGGAGCTGGACTTCGAGCTGGCCGGGCGGCTGCGCGACGAGCTGATCAGGGTCCAGGGCGAGCTCGACCGGCGGGACACCGCTCCCCGCTAACCATTCCGTTTCAGATGTTATTAGCAAGTTAGGCAGTCATTACCAAATATAATTTTTGGTTGACTTGTCCGAAATTGCTCAATACCGTGCTGTCAGATCCGTACCTTTCGAGCGTCCGCTTTTCGAGGTACGGGCCGAGACCCCACGGCGCCCGAGTGCCTGAGCCGATCCCTGATCCGGCAGTCACGCGTCGCCATGCCGCACGTCCTGGTACCCGAAACGAGGGCGCAGTCATGCCACATCCCGATATCTGCGACGTCATCTCCTCCTGGACGGCGGCGGCGCCGGACGCGCCCGCCGTCCTGAGCGACGATCCGTTGACCCGCGCTGAGCTCGAAGACCGCGCTCACCAGGTAGCCGGCCTGCTCCGAGCCGCCGGGGTCGGGCCCGACGACGTCGTGGGAGTGCTGCTGCCCCGCGGATCGGAGCTCATCGCCGCGCTGCTGGGAGTGCTGCGCAGCGGCGCCGCATACCTGCTGCTCGATGTGGCAGGCGCCTCGCCGGGACGGCTGGCCGGCCTGGCCGAGACGGCACGAGCCCGGTGGGTGCTCACCGACGCCGCCCGGCGCCCGATCGCCGAGGCGATAGCCGGCGCGACGGTGCTGGAGGTGGGGCTCCACCAGCGGGGCCCGGCCGGGCAGCCGTCCCCCGAGCCGGCCGCGCCGAGCCCGTCCCACCCCGAAGACTTGGCCTACGTGGTTTTCACCTCCGGATCCACCGGAGTGCCCAAGCCGGTGGCTGTGCCGCGCCGCGCGCTGTTCCACCATGCCGCAGCGCTCGCCCGGTGTTACGGGTTGACCGAGCGCGACCGGGTGCTGCAGTTCGCCAATCCCGCCTTCGACGTGTTCGCCGAGGAGGTCTTCCCGACGCTGGCGGCTGGCGCCGCCGTGGTGGTGCTGCCCGATTCGCTGCCTACCCCGGCCGAGTTGGAACGGCAGCTGAGGCAGTCGCAGGTGAGCGTGGTGAACCTGCCGACGTCCTACTGGACCCAGTGGACCCGCGACCTCGACGCGCGGCCTCGGCAGTTGCCGCCCTCGCTGCGGCTGGTGGTGATCGGCAGCGAAGCAGGCTACGCAGCCACCCTGGCACGCTGGCAGGCGCACAGCGCGACACCGGTGATCAACGCCTACGGGCTCAGCGAGACGACGGTGACCGCCACCACCGCTCGTTTCGACCCGACGACCGGCGCGGTGGCCGACCCGCTGCCGATCGGGCACCCGATCGACGGCGTCGTCGTCTGTGTTCTCGACGACCGGATGCGGCCGCTGGCTGCCGGCGAGCCGGGGGAGCTGTACATCGGCGGCGCCCTGCTGGCCCGCGGCTACCTGGGGCGTGCGGACCAGACCGCCGAGCGGTTCGTACCCGACCCGGCTCACCCCGGCGCACGGCTCTACCGCACCGGCGATCTGGTCCGCCAGCTGCCCGACGGACTGCGGTTCCTGGGCCGGGATGATGGCCAGCTCAAGATCCGGGGCCACCGCGTAGAGCCGCTGGAGGTGGTGGCGGCGCTCACCAGGCATCTCGACGTGTTGCAGGCCCACGTCGAGGGGGTCACCGGCGGCGATGCCGGGGACAGCCGGCTGGTGGCCTACCTGGTGCCCCGCGACGACCGCCGCGTGCCTACCGCCGCATCGATCAGCAGGCACGCGCGCGCGCACCTGCCGGCCTACATGGTCCCGTCGGCCTTCGCCATCCTCGACGCCCTGCCCTGCCTGCCCAACGGCAAGGTCAATCGAGCAGCGCTGCCGACGGTGCAGGCCACCCGTCGCAGCGACGACGCGTGCTACCTCGAACCTCGCACCGATCTGGAACGGCGGCTGGCCGCCATCTGGCGCGACATCCTCGGCCTGGACCGGGTCGGGATGACCGAAGACCTGTTCTCCCTCGGCGGCCATTCGCTGACCGCCACCCGCATCGCCGCCCGCATCCAGGCCGAGGAGGAGGTGGCGGTCTCACCGGTGGAGGTGCTCTCGACGCCCACCATCGAGCAGCTGGCCGCACTGGTCACCAGGCGCGGGGAGGAGACCCGGGCGCCCCTGCCGCCGGTGCTGCCCGGCGCCCGCCACCGGGCGCCGCTGTCGCGCCAGCAGGAACAGGTCTGGCTGCACACCTCGCTCGCCCCCGGCAGCATCGCCTACCACACCCAGACCACGATCCGGGTCGTCGGACCGCTGGACCTGGAGATCTTCGACCGGGCCATCTCCGAACTCGCCCGCCGACACGCGATCCTGCGCACCACCTACGTCCAGCAGGACGGCGGCCTGTGGCAGCTGATCCAGGAATCGGCGCCAGCGCACGCCACCCGGGTCGACCTGCGAGACGTGCCGGTTGCCGATCGCGTCGCGGCGGCCGAAGACCTGATCCAGCAGGAGCTGCACCGTCAGTTCGACCTGGGCAGCCTGCCGCTGCTGCGCTGGACGGCGATCAGGCTCGCCGAGGACGAGCACGAGCTGGTGCTTGTCGAGCACCACATGGTCCACGACGGCTGGTCCTTCGCGCTGCTGATGCGTGAACTCAAGGCGCTGTACAACGCCTATGCGCGCTCCGAGCCCTCGCCGCTGGCCGAGACCTCGGTGCAGTATCACGACTACGCCACCTGGCAACTGGAGCAGCTGGCGCGGATGGGCCCGGACCCTGCCGAGCCGGCCGTCGCCGAGCTCGCCGCCCCGGTTTTCGCTACCCAGCTGGCCTACTGGCGCAAGCAGCTGGAGGGCATGCCGGCGCCACTCACGCTGCACCCGGACCGGCCCCGCCCGCACGTGCAGACCTATCGGGGCCAGACGCTGCGCATCGAGCTGCCTCCCCAGCTGCCGGCCGCGCTGCGCGCGTTCTGCCAGGCCCAGCGGCTCACCCTGTTCAGCACGATGTACGCGGCCTTCGCCGCGCTGCTGCATCGCTACACCGGCGAGCAGGACGTATGCATCGGCTCGGCGTACGCCAATCGGCAGATCCCCGGAACCCAGGACGTCGTCGGCATGTTCGTCAACGCCGTGGTGCAACGCTGCGAGGTGAGCCCTGACCTGGCCTTCGGCGACCTCGCCCGGCGCGCGCAGGAGGTGGTGTTCGAGGCCGCGCAGCACCAGGAGCTGCCGTTCGTCGAGCTGGTCAGGGCCCTGAACCCGCAACGTGATGCCGCCGTCCAACCGATGGCGCCCATCCTGTTCAGCGTCAACGACTCCCCACTGCCCGAACTCGACCTGGCCGGCGCCACCGGCACCATCTTCGAACGCGGCAACGGCTCGGCCAAGACCGAGCTGGACGTGGTGGTCATTCCCCGGGCCGAGAGCCAGACGGCGGACGCCGGGCAGGTGGATGACCGCATCCTGCTGCTCTGGGAGTACAACGCCGACCTCTTCGACGAGCGCACCATGCGGGAGATGGCTGCCCGCTACCTCCGGCTACTCGAGTCCGTGGTGACCGCACCCACCACCACGGTCGGCGATCTCCCGCTGCTCAGCGCGGCGGACCGCCAGCGCGAGAGCCAGCCGGCCCGCCCGGCGCGCCCGTTCCGCGCCGTCACCCGTGCCGTGTTGGACCGGGCCGCGGCGGCCCCCGATGCGCTCGCCGTGTCCAGCTCCGCCGAGCAGTTGCGCTACGGCGAGCTGGTGCGCCGCGCGTCCCGGCTAGCCACCCGGCTGCGCCGGAGCGGGGTGCGCGGCGGCGACGTGGTGGCTCTGCTCCTGCCGCGCGGCCCGGGCCTGGTGGTGGCCGAACTGGCGGTGCTGCTCGCGGGCGCGGCGTTCCTGCCGCTGGACCGGAGCACGCCCGCCGAGCGGATCGCACTCTGCTGCGCCGAGGCCGGAGTGCGCTGGGCGCTGACCGACGGGCAGTGGGCCGGCGAGCTGCCGGCGACGGTGGCGACGATGGCCGTGCCCCACGCCGGCGAACCGGACGGTGCCGCGGCCGACCTGATGGCGGAGCTGCCTGCAGTCGCGCCGAGCGATACGGCGTACGTGATCTACACGTCCGGCTCGTCAGGCGTGCCCAAGGGGGTGGCGATCCCGCACGCGGCGCTGGCCAACCTGGTCAGCTGGTACACCGACGTGCTCGACCTGTCCGCCTCCGACCGTACGACGCTGTTCGCCTCGCCGGCCTTTGACGTCTCCATCGGCGAGATCTGGCCGACGCTCGCGGCCGGCGCGAGCCTGCACGTGCCCGAGGACGAGGTCCGGCTGGTGCCCACCCGGGTGCGCGACTGGCTCGCCGAGCACCGCATCACGGTGGTCGACCTGCCCACCACGTTGGTGGAATCCTTGCTGGCGCTGGCCGAGCCGCCCGGCGCGCTGCGACTGCTGCTCACCGGTGGGGACCGGCTGACCGCCAGCAGCCGGCCGGACACGCCGTACACGGTGATCAACGCCTACGGCCCGACCGAGGCCACCGTGACCTCCACCTGGGCCGAGGTCGGCAGCGGGCCGGAGCTGCCGGGAATCGGTCGGCCCCTGCCCGGCCTCAGCGCGCACGTGCTCGACGACGGGATGCGGCCGGCGCCCACCGGGATCCCCGGCGAGCTGTATCTCGGTGGCATCGGGCTTGCCCTGGGCTACCTCAACCGCGCGGACCTGACCGCCGAGCGTTTCGTGCCCGATCCGTTCAGCGAGGGACAGCGGCTCTACCGCACCGGTGACCTGGTCCGCCGCGCCGATGACGGCTCACTGGACTTCCTCGGGCGCACCGACTCGCAGATCAAGCTCCGCGGCCATCGCATCGAGCCGGGCGAGGTCGTCGCGGCCCTGCGCCGGCTGCCCGGCATCGAGCAGGCGCACGTGGCGGCGGTCGGGATGGCGTCAGGGACGCCGCAACTGGTCGCCTACCTGGTTCGGGCGCCGGAGCCGGCCCCGCCCACCCCTGCCGACCTGCGTCAGCAGCTGGGAACGATCTTGCCCGCCTACATGGTGCCGTCGTCCTACGTGTGGCTCGATGAGCTGCCGATGACGCGCAGCGGCAAGATCGACGTCCGCCGGCTGCCGCAACCCCGCCCTGACGCCGAACCACGCAGCAGGCCGGCGATCGGCGCCACCGAGGGCAAGCTTGCAGAGATCTGGCGTGACATCCTGGCGCTCGACCGGGTCGGCGCGGAGGACAACTTCTTCGACCTCGGCGGCCACTCGCTGCTGCTCGGACGGATACACCAGCGGATCACCACCGAGCTGAGCCCCGACCTGCCGCTGATAGCGCTGTTCCAGTACCCCACCATCGGCGCGTTGGCGCGATACCTGGACGGGACACCGGCCGGCGAACCGGCCGCCGCAGGATCCGTTCCGGCTGCCCGCTCCGATGGCCGGGGCCGCCTCCGCCGGCAACGAGCCCGCCGATGAGGACCGAGCCGCTGGACAGCCAGCCGCTGGATACCGAGCAGCGGGACACCGAGGCCCAGCTGGCGGTGATCGGCATGGCGGTGCGGCTGCCCGGCGCCCGCACCCTGGCCGAGTACTGGCGCAACCTCGCCGGCGGCATCGAGTCCATCGTCGAGCTGCCGGCCCCCGAGGGCGCCCGGCACCGCCCGGCCTGTGGCGTGCTGGAGGACCCCGACTGCTTCGACGCGGAGTTCTTCGGCTACGCGCCCCGCGAGGCGCTCATCATCGATCCGCAGCACCGGCTCTTTCTCGAATGCGCGTGGGAGGCGCTGGAGCACGCGGGCTACGACCCGGCGCGGTATCCCGGCCCCATTGGGGTCTACGCCGGCAGCAGCCAGACCGGGTACTCGGGGTTGCTGCATGCCCGCCGGGACAGCCAGCTGCTCGCCGACGTCGCCGAATTCGAGCTGCGACTGGGCTGCGGGCTGGACTTCCTCACCACCCGGGCCTCGTACAAGCTCGGGCTGCGCGGACCGGCGGTCACCGTCCAGACCGCGTGCTCGACGTCGCTGGTGGCCATCCACCTGGCCGGGCAGGCACTGCTCGCGGGGGAATGCGACATGGCCCTGGCCGGCGGCGCGACGGTGCACGTGCCGACCTACCCCGGCGAGTACTCCGAGACGGGCATCCTGTCCGCCGACGGGCACTGCCGGGCATTCGACGCGGCAGCAGGCGGAACCGTCGGCGGGGACGGCGCGGGCATCGTGGTGCTCAAGCGCCTCGCCGACGCGCTCGAGGACGGCGACACGGTGCACGCCGTGGTCCTCGGCTCGGCGATCAACAATGACGGCGCCGACAAGATCGGGTACACCGCGCCCAGCGTGTCCGGGCAGGCCGAGGCGGTGCACGCCGCGTTGCGGCTGGCCGGGATCACCTCGGACTCGGTGAGCTACATCGAGACCCACGGCACCGGCACCCCACTCGGGGATCCGATCGAGATTGCCGCGCTGGCCTCGGCATTCCGGGCCGTGCCCGGGAGCTCGGCGCCGCGGCACGGCGCCTGCTGGATCGGCTCGGTCAAGACCAACATCGGCCACACCGACGCCGCGGCGGGCGTCGCAGGGTTCATCAAGACCGTGCTGGCGCTGCGCCACCGGCAGATCCCGCCCAGCCTGCACTTCCAGACGCCCAACCCGGCCATCGACTTCGCCGCCACCCCGTTCGAGGTCAACACCCGGCTGCGGGACTGGACGGCGCCGGGCCCGCTGCGGGCCGGTGTGAATTCCCTGGGCATCGGCGGCACCAACGCGCACGTCGTCCTGGAGGAGGCGCCCGGCGGCGGCCGGCCCACGCAGCTGAGCAGGTCCTGGCGGGTGGCGCCGTTCTCCGGTCGTACCCGGCAGGCCCTGGCCACCGTAGCGGCCGCCCTGACCAGCGAACTGACCACCGAGCCAGCCCCTGAGCTGGCCGACCTGGCGTGGACGCTGCAGACCGGTCGCCGTCCCCTTGCCTACCGCGGCTTCGCGGTGGCGCAGGACATCCCCGGGTTGGCCGCCGCCCTGGCCTCGGCTGACCTGGGCGCCGGGCCGGCCAGCACCGGCCGGCAACCGCTGGCGTTCCTCTTCCCCGGCCAGGGCGGGCAGTACGTCGGCATGACCGCGCAGCTGGCAGCAGCAGAACCCGCCCTGCGCCAGGCGGTGGCCGACTGCGCCCGGCTGTTCCAGCCGGCGCTGGGCAGGGACCTGCGCGAGGTGCTCTACGCCAGCTCGGGCGATCCGGTGGCCACCGGCCAGTTGCAGGCGATGCCGATGGCACAGGCCTGCGTGTTCACCGCCGAGTACGCCCTGGCCACGCTCTGGCAACGCTGGGGCGTGGCGCCGGACGCGGTGGCCGGCCACAGCCTGGGCGCCTATGCGGCCGGCTGCATCGCCGGGGTCTTCGAGCTGCCCGACGCGGTGGCGCTGGTCGCCGATCGGGCCAGGCTGCTCGACGCCCTGCCGCCGGGGGCGATGATCGCGGTATCGCTTCCGGAGGCGGAGCTGCGAACCCTGCTGGAGCCGGGGCTGAGCATCGCGGCGGTGAACGGTCCTGACCAGTGCGTCGTATCCGGCCCCCGCGACGACGTGACGCGGTTCGCGGCCGACCTGGCAGGGCGAGGCCTTGAGGTCCGGCTGCTGCACATCACCGCCGCCGCCCACTCCAGCCTGGTCGAGCCCGTCGTCAGGAACTTCCATGACACCGTCGCAACGCTGCGGCTGAACCCGCCGTCGCTGCCGATGCTCTCCGACCACACCGGCCGCTGGCTGACCGCCGAGCAGGCCTGCGATCCTGCGTACTGGGCCGCTCACCTACGGGCCACCGTCCGGTTCGGCGACGTGCTGGCCGAGTTGGTCGGTGATGCCGACCGGCACGCGCTGATCGAGGTCGGGCCCGGCCGGACGCTCACCTCGCTGGCGCGCCGGCATCCTGCGCACCGGGCCGGTGACCTGCTGCTGACCAGCCTGCCGCACGCCGTCGAGGACGAGCCCGAAGCCGCCCACCTGCTCCGGGCCGCCGGCCAGCTCTGGCAGGCCGGCCGCGAGCTGGACTGGGCCGGGCTGAACGAGGGTGAGCGGCACCGCCGGGTGCCGCTGCCCACCGCCGCCTTCCAGCGCCTGCGGTTCCGGATCGATCCCGATCCGGCAGTGCCGGTCACCATCGAGCCGGCGGTGCGTCCGGACACCGATGTCGAAGCCGACGCCGACGGCTACGTCGAGCCGCGCGGCGCCGTCCAGCAGGCCGTCGCCGCGGCTTTCGAGCGCGTCCTCGGCACTGCCCGGGTCGGCGCACAGGACAGCTTCCTGGACCTGGGCGGCGACTCGCTGATCGCCGCCCGGCTGACCGCCTGGATCCGGCATGAGTACGGCATGCCAGTGACAGTCCGGGAGATCTTCACCACCCACACCGTCGAGACCCTGGCCAGCCGGATCGAGGCCTTCGAGCCGGCCGAAACACCAGACCGCCCGCAGGAGGTTGAGCATGTTCGATGACGAGGACCAGCGCAGGTATGCCGTGGTGCGCAACGACGAGGAGCAGTATTCGATCTGGCCCGAGACACTCGACATCCCCCGCGGCTGGATCGCCACCGGCGTCGCGGGGACCAAGAGCGAGTGCCTGGCCCACATCGCCGAGGTATGGACCGACCTGCGTCCGGCAAGTGCCCGCCGCGCCGCGGAACCGGTCCGATGACCGCCACCGCTGACGCCGGCCGCCCGGCCGGTCTCTGGCGGCACGGCAACTTCCTCAAGCTCTGGACGGCGCAAACCATCAGCCTGGTCGGCACCCAGATCACCGCGCTCGCCCTGCCGCTGACCGCGATCCTGAAGCTGGACGCCTCGCCGCTGCAGATCGGGCTGATCGGCACCATGCAGTTCCTGCCGTTCCTGCTCGTCACGCTGCCCGCCGGGGCGATCATCGACCGGCTGCCCCAGCTGCCGGTGATGGTCAGCACCGACGTGGCCCGGGCTGCCCTGCTGATGGCGGTGCCGGTGGCCGCCTGGCTCGACTACCTGAGCCTGGCGCTGCTCTACCCGGTGGCCTTCACGGTCGGCGTGCTCAGCGTGTTCAACGAGGTCACCCAGCAGTCCTACCTGCCGGCGATCATCGAGCCGGATCAGCTGGTCGAGGGCAACACCAAGCTGCAGCTGTCCTACTCCGGCGCGCTATTCGCCGGGCCCGGCATCGGCGGGGTGCTCGTGCAGGTACTGACCGCTCCGATCGCGATCCTGGTCGATGCCTTCAGCTACCTCGGCTCGGCCGTGCTGCTGTTGCTGATCCGGCGCGAGGACGGGCAACCGGCACCTGAGGCCCCACCTGGGCGGACCGATCTGCGCGGGCTGGGCCGCGACATCATGGAAGGGATTCGATTCGTCTGGCGACATCGGTTGATCCGGCCGCTGGCGCTTGCCACCGGCACCGCGAACTTCTTCTACCTGTTCGGCATGACCGGCGCGATCCTTGCCCTGTACGCGATCCGGGTGCTGCATCTGTCACCCGCGCTGCTGGGCGCAGTGCTGGCGGTGGGCAACCTCGGGGCGATCCTCGGTTCGCTGGTCGCCGACCGGGTGCTGCAACGCTGGCGGTTCGGACGGGTGATGATCCTCGGCTCGATGATCTCCGCAGTGGCGATCGTGATGATGGCGCTGGCCAATCCCAGCACCGCGCTGGTGATGCTGGCCGTCGGCGTGCTGATCGGCGAGTTCGGTGCGTGCATCTACGACATCGCCCAGATCAGCCTGCGGCAGGCGGCGACCCCGGCGCCCCTGCTCGGCCGGATGAACGCCACGGTGCGATTCTTGAACTGGGGACCGATCCCGCTGGGCGCCTTCGTCGGGGGCCTGCTCGGGGAGACCATCGGGCTTCGCCCGACCCTCTGGGTGGCTGCGGTCGGCAGTCTGTTGCCGGCCATCCCGCTGATACTGTCCCGGATCCGCAGCATGCACGACCTGCCGAGCGGGCCCGAGCACAGCCTGGAGACCCTGACCCCCACGGAGTCGGCCACCGGTCCGGCCATTCGGGTGCAGCCCGGTGAATGACTGGCTGGTTCGCCGGTCCCGTCGTCCGGACGCCTCACACCGGATCTACTGCTTCCCGTTCGCCGGCGGCTCGCCGGGGGCGTACCTGCAGTGGGAGCAGCGGCTGCCGGAGCTCGAGGTCTGGGGGGTGCTGCCACCCGGCCGCGGCAGGCGCTTCGAGGAAACGCCCTTCACCCGGGTGCCCGAGTACGTGGCGGCCCTGTTGCGCGACATCGCCTTCACACCGCCCTACCTGTTGTTCGGCCACAGCCTCGGCGGCCTGCTGGCCTTCGAGACCGCACGGGCGCTGGAGGCTGCCGGCCGCCCCGGACCGCAGGCGGTCATCGTCTCGGCACACCGGCCGCCCCACCGGCCGCCCGAGGACCCGCCCATCACCGGGCTGTCCGAGGACGAGTTCCGGGCCGAGATCACCCGGCGGTATCCCCCGCTGCCGGCGGAGCTGGCCGAGGATCCCGAGCTGGTAGCGCTGTCCTACCGCATGCTGCGCAGCGACCTGGAGCTCGTCGAATCCTACCGGTACCAGCCTGGCAGGCCGCTGAGTTGCCCGCTTGCCGTGGTCAGCGGGCTGGAGGACTACTGGAGCGAGCAGGACCTGCTCGGCTGGCGCCGGCAGACCTCGTCCCGGTTCCAGGTCACGATGGTCCCGGGAGATCACCACTACCTGCTGGAGCGACCCGATGAGGTGCTCGAGATCATCGCCGACCTCACCTGCGGAGTTCTGCTGTGACGTCGGAATCGCTACCCGGCAGCCTGGTGGTCGAGCTGGCAGCCGGGCGGCTGCCCTGGCGCCTGATGAGCGCCTTTCCGAGGGAGGCGCCGCAGGACCGGGCGAGGACCGACGAGGCGGTCACGAGGCTCCACGCGCTGCTGGAGTCCTGCCTGAACGCCGAGCAGGCCGAGCAGCAGCGCAAGCTGCCGCCGCGCTTATTCCTGGCCCTGCACCAGGGCGGGTTCCTGCGCTGCCAGGTGGATCCGGCCGACGGCGGTCTCGGGTTGTCGGACTACGGCACCTTCCGGGTTCTCGCCGCCGCCGCGGAGCACTCCACCGCCGCCGGCTTCGCCCTGGCCGTCCACAACGGGATCGGGCTGCCCGCGCTGCTGCCCACCACCGGGCCGGGCGAGCTGCGCGAGCTGATCCTGCGCCGGCTGGCCGACGGCGCCGTCTCCGGCTGGGCGGACACCGAACCGGGCGGAGCCGCCAACCTCCTGCCGGCCACGCTGGCTGAGCCTGGCGCCGACGGCAGCTACCGGCTGACCGGCGAGAAGGTGTTCATCGGCAACGGGCCGATCGCCGACGAGCTGATCGTGTCCGCGGTCGTCCCGGGGCGGGCAGGGACGTCGGACTCCCCTGACGCGTGCCTCTTCCTGGTCGACACCCACAGCGAAGGCTTCAGGGTGCGCAGCACCCAGGAGGTGATCGGGCTCAAGGCCCTGCCGCTGGGAGCGCTGAACCTGGACGGGGTGGAGGTGCCGGCGGTGCGGGTCCTGGACGGTCCCGGCGTGCACTGGCGTGACAGCGCGCTGCTCGACGCGGTGAGCTCCCGCGGCCGCATCTACCTGGTGGCCGGCGCGGCGCTGGCGATCGCGCGCCGGTGCCTCGCGATCCAGCGCGATTTCGCCTGCCGCCGCACGATCGACGGCCGGCCGCTGAACGCGTACCCGGCCGTCCAGCAGCTGATCGGCGGCAGTCTCGCCGACTTCTTCGCCCTGGACACCGTGACCCGCTGGTGCCTGCTCGGCGACGATGCGCTGATCGGCCGGCATCGGGACCGGGTCGCGGCCAAGAACCTCACCACCAGAGCCTGCTGGCGGATCGTGGACGCGACCCTCTCACTGCTGGCCGCCGAGGGAGTGGAGACCGCGGCCAGCAAGCAGCAGCGGAAGGCAGCTACCCTGCCGGCCGAGCAGCTGTTCCGGGATGCCCGGGTGTTGCTGGTCGCCGGCGGGGTGGACTTCGCCGTGGATCTGTGGGCCGGCGAGGCGCTGGTCACCGGCCTGGGTGACGCAGCGGAGGCTGCCGGCAAGGCGCCGGAGGCGCCGCTGCATGACCCGCGGTTGACCGGCGCCAATGCCCGGCGCCTCGCTGACCTGGGCACCCAGGCACACCGGCTCTCCCACGCACTCGGCGACCTGGCACGCCGCTACCCCGACCGTCGGGAGCTCCTCGACCAGCAGGCGGCGCTGATCGCGGCCGGGCGGATCGCCGGTGAGCTGCTCGCCATGACGCTCACCCTGGCGCGGTGCGCCGATGCCCCGGCCGAGTTCGCCGAACAGCAGCAACGACTGGCCGCCGGCTACTGCCGCGCTGCCGGCCGGCGGGTGGAGTCAGCCTGGCTGGACCTGGAGCCCCTCGACAGCGGCGGCGTGGCCAGCGGCGACGATCATCGCTGGCTCGGATCCTGGTGGACCAGGACGCCGACGGCGTCGTGGGAGTTCTGCTGACCCGCCGGCGCGAGCGGCAGCCGGCCTAGCGGTCGCCGGGTTGAAGTCAGCGGCTGCCGGTGCGGCTGGCCGGCGGCACGTCGGCGGCTTCGAGCAGCTCGACGGGCCGGTGCTGCACCAGCCTGGTCAGCGCGATCACCGACGTCGAGCGGGCCACCCCCGGAATCTGGGAGACCTCCAGCAGCACCCGTTGCAGATCCTCGTGCGAGCTGGCGGCCAACCGGCAGTGCACGTCACCGGGCCCGGTGGTGGCGAAGGCCTCGACCACCGACGGGATCGCCGCCATCGCCGCGGTCACCTCCTCCAGCCGGCCCTGGGCGATCTCCAGCGTCGCGAAGGCGAGCACCGGGTAGCCGGCCGCGGCGAGGTCGACGTCCGGGCCGTAGCCGGAGACCACCCCGTCGCGTTCCAGGCGGTCCAGGCGGGCCTGGATGGTGGCCCGGGACACCTGCAACAGCCGCGACAGCTCCAGATAGCCGGCCCGCGGGGTGTCTCGCAGCGCGGCCAGGATCGCCACGTCGAGCGAGTCGAGCTCCCGCCTGCTCACAGCACCCCCCAGCGCGGCCTACAGGTTGCCGCGGTTGTCCTGCTCCCGCTCGATCGCCTCGAACAGCGCCTTGAAGTTGCCCTTGCCGAAGCCCAGCGAGCCATGCCGCTCGATCAGCTCGAAGAACACCGTCGGACGGTCGCCGACCGGCTTGGTGAAGATCTGCAGCAGGTAGCCGTCCTCGTCCCGGTCGACCAGGATGCCGCGTGACTGCAGCTCCTCGATCGGCACCCGGACATTGCCGATCCGGGCCCGCAGCTCGGGGTCGGAGTAGTACGAGTCCGGCGTGGACAGGAACTCCACCCCTTCGGCCCGCATCGCATCGACGCTGCGCAGGATGTCGTTGGTGGCCAGCGCCAGATGCTGCACCCCGGGACCCTGGTAGAACTCCAGGAACTCGTCGATCTGGCTCTTCTTCTTCGCGATCGCCGGCTCGTTGAGCGGGAACTTGACCCGGTGGTTGCCGTTGGCCACCACCTTCGACATCAGCGCCGAGTAGTCCGTGGCGATGTCGTCGCCGATGAACTCGGCCATGTTCACGAAGCCCATGACCTTGTTGTAGAAGCCGACCCAGTCATCCATCTTGCCCAGCTCGACGTTGCCCACCACGTGGTCCAGCGCCTGGAACATCCGCTTCGGCGCGCCCTCGCGCTTGACGTAGCCGGAGCGCTGCGGGACGTAGCCGGGCAGGTAGATACCGGTGTAGCCGGAGCGGTCGATCAGGGTGTGCCGGGTGCTGCCGTAGGCCGCGATCGCCGCGGTGCGGATGACGCCGAACTCGTCGGAGACGTCGTGCGGCTCGTCGAGGATGGTGGCGCCCTGGCTGCGGGCCTGGGCGATGCAGCGGTCGACGTCGGGAACCTCCAGGGCGATGTCGATCACCCCGTCGCCGTGCGCGCGGTGGTGGTCCAGCAGCGCGCTGTCCGGGCTGACCCCGCCGGAGATGACGAACCGGCAGGAGCCGCTGCGCAGCACGTAGGACTTGTGGTCGCGGTTGCCGGTCTCCGGGCCGGAGTAGGCGACCAGGTCCATTCCGAAGGCGGACTGGTAGTAGTGCGCGGTCTGGGTGGCGTTGCCGACCACGAACACCACCGCGTCCCAGCCGGTGACCGGGAACGGGTCGGTGCTCTGGTCGTAGGGCACCAGCCCGACCAGTTGCTTGAGCTGCTCGAGGTTGAGATCGGCATCGCGCTCGGCGGGCGTCAGGGCCACATCGGTGGTAGTCAACATCGTCCTCCTGCACTCCATCGGTCAGGCCGGCTCAGGCCACATCTCGCAGGATGCCGCTGTGGCACCGTGCCCAGCAACATGCCTACTCCAAGTTGGCATCGTTGCACATCGTGACAGGCCTACTGCGCATAATACCGCGCAGTTTGCACAGCTCAGCCAGCAGGCACCCAGCTGAACACCGGGTACCAGACGCCGAACGGGTCGTCGCTGTAATGCAGGCGGCACCGGCCGGCGGTGGCAACGGCTCCGGCCAGCACCTGCCAGGCCGCCCGGCCGGCGACCAGCAGCTCGGCGGCCAGCACCGGGTCCAGCTCGGCCAGCCCGTCCAGCCGGCCGGACCCCAGGCACGCCTGGACGCCCGCGTCGAACCCCGCCGCCCGCGGGTCGAGGTAGCCCGGCGCCTTCAGCGACCGGCACGCCGAGCCGTCGGCCATCACCAACAGCCCGGTGGAGTCGTCCTCGGCGGCCAGCCGGCGGCCGGCCTCCAGGCAGTCCGCCGGTGGGCTCTGGGCCGCGACGACCAGGTGCTCGACCGGCAGCCGGCAGCCCGCCTCGGTCAGCAACCGCCGGCCGATCACGATGCTGAGCGCCTTCTCGTCCTCGTCCGGGCCGGCGCCGCCGACCACCACGACCCGGCTCGGCCCGGCGGCCAGCAGCTCGCCGATCGCCGTCAGGCAGGCCGTCCGCAGCTGCTCCACCTCGGCGACCGGACGGCCCGTGATGCCGGGCAGCAGCAGCGGTGGATGAGGGCAGCCGGCCACCGCGGTGATCACGCCAGGCCCCGCACGGCCCGCCGTGGCGGCTGGCTGCCGCGGATGGCGGCCACCATGTCGAGCACCTGCCGGGTCTCGGCGACGTTGTGGGCGCGGAACACCGTGGCGCCCTGCCAGGCGCAGATGGCAGTGGTGGCCAGGGTGCCGAGCAACCGCTGCTCCAGCGGCAGGTCCAGCGCCTCGCCGACGAAGTCCTTGTTCGACAGCGAGACCAGCACCGGCCAGCCGGTCGCCACCATCTCGCCCAGCCGCCGGGTCACCTCCAGCGAGTGCCAGGTGTTCTTGCCGAAGTCGTGCCCCGGATCGATCAGCACCCTCTCGCGCGAGACCCCCAGCTCGACCGCCCGCTCGGCCAGGTCCACCGTCCGGCTCAGCACGTCGGCCAGCACGTCGTCGTAGAAGATCCGGTGCGGCCTGGTCCGAGGCCGGACGCCGCCGGCGTGCGTGCAGACCAGCGCGGCGTCGAACTCGGCGGCCACCTCGGCCAGCCGCGGGTCATAGCCACCCCAGGCGTCGTTGAGCAGGTCCGCGCCGGCCTCGCAGACCGCCCGTCCCACCTCGTGGCGCCAGGTGTCCACCGAGATGATCAGCTCCGGGAACTCCGCGCGCACCCGCGCCACGAAGTCCACCGTGCGCCGGATCTCCTCGGCCGCGTCGACCTCGTCGCCGGGAGCTGCCGTGACCCCGCCGATGTCGACGATCTCAGCGCCGGCGGCGACCACCTCGGCCACCCGCTCCAGGGCCTTGTCGAAGGCATAGGTGGCGCCCCGGTCGTAGAAGGAGTCCGGCGTCCGGTTCACGATCGCCATGATCAGCAGGGCGTTCTGGTCGAAGCGCCGGCCGGCCAGCTCGAGCATCAGGTCATCGTCCGGTTCGTGTAGCGCCCGTTGGTCCGGGCGGCCGGGCGTTCGGCCACCGGCACCGGGCGGCTTCGCCACCCCTGCGGGGCGTGGCGGTCGTACTGCTGCAGGCTCGGCAGCCCCGCCTCCGCCGGCAGCCTGGCAGCGACCGGCGGGCTGGCGGACATGGCGCCCACCGGCAGCCGGCGCATCGCCGTCGCCAGGATCTCGGCGGCCATCACTCCCAGGTCATGGACGTTCCGGTGCCGGTGCCCGCGCCGGCCCAGGTCCACCTGCGCGATCGCCGGCAGGCCGTGCCAGCGCCAGGTGTCGGTGAGGCTGGCGAACTCGACGCCGTAGCCCACCGGGATCGGCAGGGACTCGATCAGCGAGCGACGGACCGCCCACTCGCCGGCCAGCGGCTGGACCACCGCGGCGAGCTCGGGCCAGTAGAGGTTCAGCAGCGGCCTGGCCACCAGCTCGGTGACCCGCCCGCC
Source organism: Jatrophihabitans sp. (assembly GCF_036388195.1). GTDB lineage: Bacteria > Actinomycetota > Actinomycetes > Mycobacteriales > Jatrophihabitantaceae > Jatrophihabitans_A. The sequence goes on from NZ_DASVSG010000050.1 coordinate 27,902, forward strand.
CTGCGGCAGCGCGGCGGCCGGGTCGGCGGGCAGGTCGTCGGCCAGCCGGTCATAGAAGCCCTTGGTCAGCAGGATGCCCTCATCGGAGGGCTCCTCCGACAGCAACGGCCCCAGCAGGCCGGTCACGAAGTGCGGGCCCCACTCGGTCAGGTCCGCGTCGATGAAGACCAGCAGGTCGCCGCTGGTGACGAACAGCGACTTCCACAACGCCTCGCCCTTGCCGGGGCTCAGCGGCGTGCCGGTGTCGATGTCGCGGGCGGCGAACACGGTGGCGCCGGCGGCCCGGGCTATAGCCGCGGTGTCGTCGGTGGAATCGGAGTCGAGCACGACCAGCTCGTCCACCAGCCCGCTGACCAGCAGCGCCTGGCGGATCTGGGAGACCACCGCCGCGACCGTCGCCGCCTCATTGCGCGCCGGGATCACCACGCTGACGGTCTGGCCTGATCGCTGCTTGGCGCCGATCAGGTCCGCGGCCTGGAACTGCGCCGCGTCGAAGGTGCGCGAGTCGAACCATCGCTGCGCGGCGCCATCCATGTCCGGCCTGCTCCCTCGGTGTTGACGAGCCAGACGCTACACAGCGCCAGCCGCCGGCGCGGTTCAGCCGGCTGCCGCCAGCCGCTCGGCCAGCCGGGCCGCCGTGGCCCCCGGGTCCTCGGCCTCGGTCAGCACCCGTACCACCACGATCCGGCGGGCCCCGGCCTCGAGCACCGGGTCGAGGGTGGTCTCGTCGATGCCGCCGATGCCGAACCACGGCCGGGACGGCTGCTCGGCTGCCAGCGCGGCGACCGGCTCCAGACCGGTGTGCGGTCGTCCCGGCTTGGTCGGCGTCGCCCAGACCGGGCCCAGGCAGAAGTAGTCGACCTCGGCTGCCGTCGCGGCCGCCCGGGCCTGCTCGGTGCTGTGGCTGCTCAGCCCGATCAGCACGTCCGGGCCGACGATCCGGCGGGCGGTGACCGGCGCCAGGTCACGCTGGCCCAGGTGCAGCACGTCCGCCCCGGCGGCGACCGCCAGATCGGCCCGGTCGTTGACCGCCAGCAGGACGGCGTGCCGGCGGCAGGCATCGGCGAAGACCTCCAGCGCCGCCAGCTCGTCGGCTGCTTCGAGGTTCTTCTCACGCAGTTGGACGATGTCGACCCCGTTGGCGAGCACCGCGTCGAGGAACTCGGCCAGATCACCGCGCTCGCGACGGGAGTCGGTGCACAGGTACAGCCGGGCCGTTGCCAGCGAGGGCTTGGTCATTGCCTCATCCAACCATCGCTCCGCTCGCCCCGGCAGGCCCGCGGCCGGGAGGCGCCAGCTGGGGATGCGAGCATGGCAGCGTGCCAGCACGCGGACGGACCGATGCCCTTCCCCCGCAGGTCCTGCTGCTGGTCGGCATCATCTCGGTGCAGTTCGGCGCGGCCTTCGCCAACACGTTGTTCGCCGAGGTGGGCCCGGCCGGCGTGGTGCTGATGCGGCTGGTGTTCGCCTCGCTGGTGCTGCTCGCCCTCACCCGTCCCCGGCTGGCCGGCCGGAGCCGCCGTGACCTGCTGGCGGTGGCCGGCTTCGGCCTGGTGCTGGCATGCATGAACTGGAGCTTCTACGAGTCACTGAACCGGCTGCCGCTCGGGCCGGCCGTGACGGTGGAGTTCATCGGGCCGCTCGCGGTGGCCATCGCCGGTTCCCGCAGGCTGCTCGACCTGCTCTGGGTCGCGCTGGCCGGCGGGGGCGTGGCGCTGCTGGCCCTGGGTGGCTCGCAGGGCGGCTTGAACCCGTTCGGGCTGCTGCTGGCCGCGCTGGCCGGCGCCCTGTGGGCTGCCTACATCCTGCTGTCCCAACGGGTCGGCTCCAGCTCCGCCGGGCTGGACGGCCTGGCGCTGGCCCTGGCGCTCGGCGCGCTGGTGATGGTTCCGGCCGGCGTCGCGCAGGGCGGCTCGGAGCTGCTGCGGCCGGGCGTCCTGCTCGGTGGGCTCGGGGTGGCGGTGCTGTCCACGCTGGTCCCCTACTCGCTGGAGCTGATCGCGCTGCGTCGGTTGGCGGCGGCGGCCTTCGGCCTGTTGATGAGCCTGGAGCCGGCCGTCGCGGCGATGGCCGGTGTGCTGGTGCTGGACCAGCAGCTGATGCTGCGCACCGCCGTCGCGATCGTGATGGTGGTGGTGGCCAGCGCCGGCACCACCATCGACGCCAGCCGGTCGGCGGCCCAGCGGGGCTCGGCCGGTTCGCGGCCGGACAGCCGGCCGGACAGCCAGGCCCCCCTGCTCGGGTAGCGGCTGATCGGCCGGCTGACCCGGCTCGGCTAGCTTGAAAGCATGGCTGCGCAACCGGCGGATGTGCTGCTGGTCGGCGGGGGCGCGATCGGCTTGGCGGCGGCCTACCGGCTCGCCGAACGGGGCGCCCGCGTCCAGGTGGTCGATGCCAGCGGCGGTCGTGGGGCAAGCTGGGCGGCAGCCGGAATGCTCGCTCCGGTCACCGAGGCAGCCTTCGGCGAGGACGAGCTGACCCGGCTGAACCTTGCCGCGGTGCCGGTGTTCCAGCGGCTGGTCGCGCAGTTGCAGGAGCGGACCGGCCACTCGGTGGGTCTGCGGACCGAGGGCACCCTGGCGGTGGCCTTCAACTCCGACGACCGGGCCGCGCTGGACCGGTTGACCGACTTTCGCACCGGCCTGGGCCTGAGCACCCAGCGGTTGAGCGGCGCCGCCACCCGCGCGCTGGAGCCGTACCTGGCCGCCGGCGTCCGGGGCGGGGTGCTGGCAGCCGATGACCTCTCGGTCGACAACCGGCGCTACCTGGACGTGCTGCGCCAGGCCGCGCAGGCCGCCGGGGTCCGCTTCGTCGCGGCGGAGGTCACCGGGCTGCTGCGCGGCGGCAGCCGGGTCAGCGGAGTCCGGACCGCGACCGGCGCCGAACTCACCGCCGGCGCCGTGGTGCTGTGCGGCGGCGCCGCGACCGGGACGCTGGCCGACGTGCCGGTGCACCCGGTGAAGGGGCAGATCCTGCGGCTGGCGGTGCCCGAGCGGCTACGGGCGGCCGGGCCGGTGCTGACCCGCACGGTGCGCGGGATCGTGCGCGGCGGCGAGATCTATCTGGTCCCCCGTCCCGGCGGCGAGGTGGTGGTCGGGGCCACCTCCGAGCAGCAGGGCCATGACACCGGCGTGACCGCGGGCGGGGTCTATGAGCTGCTGCGCAACGCCTATGAGCTGCTGCCGATCAGCTCGGAGTTCGACTTCGTCGAGGCCCGCGCCGGGTCGCGTCCGGGCACCCCGGACAACGGCCCGATCCTCGGCCGGCTCGCCGACGGGCTGGTGCTGGCCACCGGGCACTACCGCAACGGCATTCTGCTGTCTGCGCTGACAGCGGACGCCGTAGTCGCGCTGGTCGCCGGCGAGCCGCCGGCCCCGGTGTGGGCCCCGTTCTCCCCCGGCCGGTTCTCCGCAGATCCACCACGAACCGCTCCCGCCGAACCGGCTGCGGCCGGCCTGATCCGTTAGGAATCCCGCGTGCAGATAACGGTGAACGGGCAGTCGCGGGAAGCGGCCGATGGGCTGAGCCTGGCCGACCTGGTGCGCGAGATCAGCGATCGCGACACCGGCATCGCGGTCGCCGTCAACAGCGAGGTGGTGCCGCGCGGAAGCTGGCCCGGCACTGCCGTCCAGCCGGGTGATCGGGTCGATGTGGTCACCGCCGTGCAGGGCGGCTGATCCGACACCCGCCAGCTGACAGGGCATTCACGAGTCTCGAATCGAGAATGTTGGATGCACGTCCTCAGTCAGCGCTGAGCTGAGGTGGATCGAGCATGCCCTCGTACGGCGAGGACGCCTCGGCCCACCAGCGGCGCGGGATCCGGCCGGCCAGCAGGGCATCGCGCCCGGCCTGGACCGCCAGCCGCATGGCGCGCGCCATCAGCAGCGGGTCG
>NZ_DASVSG010000051.1:0-53599 GCF_036388195.1 Jatrophihabitans sp.
GCGGCCCAGGCCACGCAGAACAGCTGGTAGCGCGCGACCAGGTAGATCCAGACCAGCACCCCGACCACCGGCCCGATCACCGCGCCGGCCGGCGAGCCGGTGATCCTGGCGATGTAGAACGTCCCGACCAGTTTCAGCACCTCGAAACCGACCGCGGCGAGCAGGGTCGCCCGCAACGCGATCCGCCGGGGCACCCGGATCTCGGGCAGCTCGATCATCAGCCAGCCGTAGATCACCATGCTGCCGGCGATGCCCAGCAGGATCCCCAGGAACCAGGTGGCGGTCCCGGCGCCCGGGACGCCGTCCAGCCCCAGGCTGCGCAGCACCAGGCTGCTGGCCGCCGTGCCGCCAGCGGTGACGGCCACCGACATCGCAGCCCCGATGCCCAGGCCGGCCAGCACCAGGGCGTCGGCTGCCTTGGACCGGAGGAAGGGACGCTTGGTGAACGGCAGGCCCCAGACGGCGTCGATCGCTATGCGCAGGTTCCCGATCCAGCCCAGGCCCGCCACCAGCACGCCGGCCAGGCCGATCACCCCCACGCCGGCCCGCTTGTCGATGGCGCCCTGGATCGTCTGGCGCACCGTGTCGCCGAACGCGCCGGGCAGGTCGGAGCTGAGGTGGCTGAACAGCTCGCTCTGCAGGTCCGGCCGGGACGCCAGCACGAACCCGGTGACCGAGACACCGAGCAGGACGAGCGGAAAGAGCGCCAGGAAGCTGAAGTAGGTGATGGCGGCCGCCAGGTCGTTGCCATGGTTGCGCTGGTAGTGCTGATAGGCGGCGACCAGGTGGGCGATGCCGGGCCTGGCCCGCAGCGCCTCCCAACGCCGGGCGCCGCCGGAGCGAAGCCGGGTCAGCGCCGCCGGAAGCGGCACGGCTCTACAAACCTGTCAGGGGGTACTCGCGATGCGGACGCCAGGCGCCGTCGCCGTTCTGGGTGTACAGCGTGAACGCCTCCACCCGGAACTGGGCGACGAAGTCCTGCAGCCCCTCATACGCCTCGTCGAGGCGCTCGTCGGCGAGATCGTGGCCGACCGTGACGTGCGGGTGGTAGGGAAACTCCACCTCGCGGACGATCGGATCGCGGCGCACCGCGCGCTCGAGCAGCTCGCACTGGGCGATGCCGGAGGAGACCTGCACGAACACCACCTGCGAGACCGGCCGGAACGAGCCGGTGCCCGACAGCCTCATCGTGAACGGCAACACCGCGGTGGCGGCCTCGGCCAGGTGCTTCTCGACGAGTTCGAGCTGATCGGCCTCGATCTCGGTGGGCGGCAGCAAGGTCACATGCGGGGGAACCTTGTCGGCCTCGGGGTCCCCGATCCGGCGGCGCCAGCCGGCCAGCACAGCGGCGTGCGGCTCGGGTATCGCGAGGGCGACGCCCACCGTCATCCGGTTACCCATCCGAGTCAGCCTACGACTGCCGGCAGGAACCCGACCTTGGCGTACGCGTCGGCCATGGTGACCGAGGCCAGCGCCCGGGCCCGCTCGGCGCCCTTGGCCAGGATCCGGTCGAGCTCGGCCGGGTCGTCCAGCAGCTCGCGGCTGCGGGCGGCGAACGGCTGGGCGAACGCGATCACCGACTCGGCGACGGCGTTCTTCAACGCGCCGTAGCCCTGCCCGCTGAACTCCTTCTCCACCGAGTCGATCCCGGCGTCGGTGAACGCGGCATGGATGGCGAGCAGGTTGGACAGGCCCGGCTTGCGCTCGGGGTCGTACCGGATCTCGCCATCGGTGTCGGTGACCGCCCGGCGCACCTTCTTGGTGATCACCGCCGGCTCGTCGGAGAGGTAGACGGTGCCGGCCTCGGGCCGGGACTTCGACATCTTCGCGGTCGGGTCCTGCAGGTCCAGGATCTTGGCCGCCCCCTTGGGGATGTAGGCCTCGGGCACCACGAAGGTCTGGCCGTAGCGGGCATTGAACCGCTGGGCGAGGTTGCGGGTGAGCTCCAGGTGCTGGCGCTGGTCCTCGCCGATCGGCACCTGATCGGCCTGGTAGAGCAGGATGTCGGCGGCCTGCAGGATCGGGTAGGTGAACAGCCCGACCCCCTGCCGGTCAACGCCGGCCTTGGCCGACTTGTCCTTGAACTGGGTCATCCGGCTGGCCTCGCCGAAGCCGGTCAGGCACTCCAGCACCCAGGACAGCTGCGGATGCTCCGGGACGTGGGACTGGACGAACAGCGCGCACCGATCCGGGTCCAGGCCGGCGGCGAGCAACTGGGCGGCCACGATCCGGGTCCGCTGCCGCAGCGCCGCGGGCTCCGGTGGGTCCAGGGTGATCGCGTGCAGGTCCACCACGCAGTAGTAGGCGTCGAAGCCGTCCTGCATCTGGACCCAGTTCCGCACCGCGCCGAGGTAGTTGCCCAGCTGCATGGATTCGCCGGTGGGCTGGATGCCCGACAGGACGCGCGGTTGGTTGCTCACGAAACCACATCATTCCATCCGGACGGGCGCGCTGAGCGCCCGGCCAGCGGAAAGGTCATGGCGCGCAGTTGCTCGCACTGGGCGAGGCGGTCGCGCTGCCGGTGGCCGAGGCGGACGACTGGGCCGATGACTGGCCGGTGTTCGACTGGGCGGTGGCCGACTGGACCCGGCTGCTGGACGTCGCGGCGCTCGCCTTGCCGGCAGGGCTGGAGCTCGAGGTCGCGGTGGCCGTCTTGCCGGTGGCCGAACCGGACGTCGAGCCGGTCAGCGGCTGGGTGGCCGTCGACTCCGCCCCGGCGCTGGTGCTGGACTCCGACCCGGTCGGCGACGGGCTGGCCGACGGGCAGCTGGCCGTCCCCGACGGGCTGGCGGTGGCCGAACCGGACGTCGAGCCGGACGGGCTGGTGCCGGCCGAGGACGATCCGGCAGGCGGCGAGCTCGTCGGCGTCGAGGTGTGGCCGGGCCTCGGCAGCTTGCTGGGGTTGGTGGTCGGCTTCGGCGGCCGGCTGGACCTCGGCGGCCGGACCTGCGTGACGTCGCTGACGACCGGCAGCGGGCTGTTCGGCACCGCCGAGGCGCCGTCCCGGTAGGCCGTGCCCCAGGCCAGCACGGTGGCCAGGTACGGGGCGGAGTGGTTGTAGCTCAGCACGGCGGCGCGCAGGCCGGCCGGGGTGGCCAGGTCGCGGTCGTGGGCGCAGAGATAGCGTCCGGCGGCCAGGGTGGCGTCGAAGATGTTGCTCGGGTCGATCTTGCCGTCGGCGTTGCCGTCCGCGCCCCAGTGCACCCAGGTCGAGGGGATGAACTGCATCGGGCCGACGGCGCGGTCATAGACCTTGTCGCCGTCGTAGTGGCCCTTGTCGGTGTCGGTGATGATCGCATCGCCGGGGATGCCGCCGTTGAGCCGCGGGCCGAGGATGCGGCCACGGGTGGCGCCGTCAGCGGTCAGCCGGCCGGACTCGGCGTGCCCGGACTCGGTGTGCCCGATGCCGGCCAGCAGCCACCACGGCAGCTTGCAGGACGGCTGCTCGACCGCGAGCCGGTCGGCGGACTGGTGGTAGGCCCGCAGCACCATCAGCGGGATGCCGAGCGCTCCGGAGACACCGGGCGGGCCGAGCACGGCGGCCTTGAGAACCGGGGCGTCGGTGGTGCTGCCGGGGGTCACCTTCGCGATCCGGGACGGCCGGATCGGCAGCAGGCCGCTCCAGCGCGCCGGCTCCTGGGCCGGGACGTCGGTGACGCTGCCGGTGACGCTGCCGGTGGCCTCCGGTGTGCTGATGGCTGCCGCCTGGGTGACGGAGCCGTCGCCGGAGGCTTCCAACGCCGGGCCGCAGACCAGAGCCAACGCCGCGAGCGTGGCCGCACTGGTGACGGTTCGGGTCAGCGACAACTTCAGACGCGCCCGGCGAGGGGCGTATCGCGGTTGTGACACAGAAAATTCCTCATCAAGAACGCTGGCGTTGCTGCTTTTTCAGGCTATCCAGTTCTTATCATCGGCCGGGGGGCGCCAGTTCACCAGCGATTGCGAGAGCCAATTTCTACGCGGGCGGCACATGCCACCTAAGCACCTCAGTCGCCCGAACCGCCACCGCGTACGGGCGGTTCTCAAGGTCAGCCTCAGGGTCAGCCTCAGGGTCAGCCCCGTCAGCTGGCCGCCGTGGCAGCCTCGGGATCGGGCAGCGGCTCGACCCGCAGCCGGGACGCCCGCCGCCCCTCGACCTCGAGCACCTGGACCAGGTGGTCGTTGATCTCCACCCGGTCACCGACCGCGGGCAGCTTGCCGAGCCGGGCCATCAGGAAGCCGCCGGCCGTCTCGTACGGGCCATCGGGCAGCTCGAAGCCGGCGTACTCGGCGAACTCGTCCAGGTTGCAGCGGCCGTCCACCTCGACGATCCCGCCGGTCAGCCGGCGGGCCGAGGAGTCCTCGGAGTCGTACTCGTCGCGGATATCGCCGATGACCTCCTCGATCAGGTCCTCCAGCGTGACGATGCCGTCGGTGCCGCCGTACTCGTCGACCACGATGGCCAGGTGGTGTCCCTCGCGGCGCATCTCGCTCAACGCCACCAGCACCTTCTTCGAGCCGGGCAGCACCTTGACCTCGCGCACCAGCTCGCCGACCACCCGGGACCGGTCCGCCGAGGGATCCACCCCCGGACCGCCGGTGATCAGGTCCCGGATGTGGACGAAGCCCAGCACGTCGTCATTGCTCTCGCCGATCACCGGATAGCGGGAGTGCGGCGAGTCCCCGATCAGCTTCACCGCGCGGCTGACCGTCATGCCGGCCTCCAGGAAGACCACCTCGGTACGCGAGATCATCACCTCGCTGACCGATCGCTCGCCGGCGGCGAAGACGTCGTCGATCAGCCGCCGCTCGTCGGTGGTCAGCGACTCGTGCGCGGCCACCAGACCGCGCAGCTCCTCCTCGCTGATGCTGTCGCGGCCGACGTGCGGGTCACCGCCCAGCACCCGGACCACCAGGTCGGTGGACTTCGACAGCAGCCAGATCAGCGGCCGGAACAGCATCGCCACCCGGTCCAGGGTCGGCCCGAACAGCAACGCGGTGCCCTCCGGCCGCTGCAGGCCGATCCGCTTGGGGGCCAGCTCGCCGACGATCAGGGTGACGAAGGAGATCACCATGGTGACCCCGACGATGCCGATCACCCTGGCCAGCGTCTGGCCGACACCGACGCGAACCAGCGCGTCCTTGGCCGACTCCGACAGCGTCACCGCGCCGAAGGCCGAGGACAGCAGCGCGGTCGTAGTGACCCCGATCTGCACGGCGGCCAGGAACCGGTTCGGGTCGGCCAGCAACCGGGTGACCGCCTGGCCGCGCCGGCCGGCTTCGGCCATCGCCTTGGCCTGGCCTTCGCGCAGCGACACCAGCGCGATCTCGGCGCTGACGAACAGCCCCTCGATCATGATCAGCCCCAGCACGATGCAGATATTGAGCACGATGCTGTTCATCGCTGGGGGCGCTCCTTGGCTCTCATCGGTGTCTTCGCCGGGCAACTTCTGCGAGTGTAGGGTCGAATGTCACCGATAACCCGAATGGAAAGCCGGCACCACCATGCGTGTACTCGTCACCGGCGGCGCCGGATATATCGGTAGCGTGGTGTCGGCCGAGTTGCTCGACGCCGGCCATCAGGTCACCGTGCTGGACAACCTGTCCACCGGGCACGCCGACGCGGTTCCGGCCGGCGCGGAGTTCGTCCAGGCGAGCATCACCGAGGCCGACCCGGTGCTGGCCGGCGGGCAGTTCGACGCGGTGGTGCACTTCGCGGCCAAGTCGCTGGTGCCGGAGTCGGTCACCGCGCCCGAGCTGTACTGGCAGAACAACACCGCCGGGAGCCTGGCGCTGCTGGAGTCGATGCGCCGCCACGACGTCGGCGCCATCGTGTTCTCCTCCACCGCGGCGACCTACGGCGAGCCGGATACGGTGCCGATCCTGGAGTCCTCGCCCACCCGGCCGACCAACCCGTACGGGGCGAGCAAGCTGGCGGTCGATCACATGCTGACCAGCTATGCCGCTGCGCACGGGTTCTCCGCTGTCAGCCTGCGCTACTTCAACGTCGCCGGCGCCCGGATCGCCTCTGACGACTCGGCCGGCTCCTACGGCGAGCGGCACGCCACCGAGACCCACCTGATCCCGATCGCGCTGCAGGTCGCGGCCGGCCTGCGTCCGGAGCTGCAGGTGAACGGGGTGCACTACCCGACGCCGGACGGCTCCTGCGTCCGCGACTACATCCACGTGCTGGACCTGGCCGATGCCCACCTGCGCGCGCTGGACCGGGCCAGCGCCCGGGCCGGCGACGGCCAGGGCAGCCACCTGATCTGCAACCTCGGCTCGGGGTCGGGCTCCTCGGTGCGCGAGGTCATCGAGTCGGTACGCCGGATCACCGGACGGCCCACCCCGGCGGTGGACGCGCCCAACCGGCCGGGCGACCCGGCGGTGTTGATCGCCTCCAACGACAAGGCGGCGGACGAGCTGGGCTGGCGGCCCACCCGGGACCTGGACCGGATGGTCGCCGACGCCTGGGAGTTCTTCCAGCGACTGCGCCCGGAGGTCGCCGGCGCGACAGGGAGCGGCAATGGCTAGCACGTCCGAACCGGCCGAGCAGGTCGAGTCCACCTGGCGGGCTCCGGGCCGGGTCAACCTGATCGGCGAGCACACCGACTACAACGACGGCTTCTGCCTGCCGATGGCGATCCCCCAGGGTTGCACCGCCACCGTCTCGCCACTGGCCGAGCCGGTGCTCGAAGTGGTGTCGGCCCAGCGGGACGCTCCGGTGGAGATCGCGCTGGCCGACCTGCGGCCCGGCGTGCTGACCGGGGCGGACGAGTGGGCCGGCTACGCCGCCGGGGTGGCGTGGGCGATCGCCGAACGCGGCCATCAGTTGCCCGGCCTGTCGATCAGCGTCGACGGGGACGTGCCGCCCGGGGCCGGGCTGTCGTCCTCGGCGGCGCTGGAATGCTCGGTAGCCGCCGCGCTCAACGACCAGCTGGGCCTCGGCCTGGACCGGCCGGAGCTGGTGGCGCTGGCCAGGCAGGCCGAGAACGACTTCGTCGGAGCCCCCACCGGCGGCATGGACCAGCTGGCCTCGATCTTCGGCGAGCGCGGCCGGGTGCTGCTGTGCGACATGCGCACGCTGGCGGTGGAACCGGTCCCTTTCGATCTGGAGGCGGCCGGGCTGACCCTGCTGGTGATCGACACCAAGGCGCCGCACCAGCTCACCGACGGCCTGTACGGCGAGCGCCGCGCTGCCTGCGAGGAGGCCGCCCGGCTGCTGGGCGTGCCGGCGTTGCGCGACCTGAGCCTGGAGGAGCTGGGCGAGGCGATGGACCGGCTGCCGGATGAGACGCTGCGCAAGCGGGCCCGGCATGTGATCACCGAGAACGACCGGACGCTGGCCTGCGCGGACCTGCTGCGCACCGGCCAGCTGCGCCAGATCGGGCCGCTGCTGACCGCCTCGCACGCCAGCATGCGCGACGACTTCGAGATCACCGTGCCCGAGGTGGACCTGGCCGTGGAGGTGCTGCTGGCCTTCGGCGCCTTCGGCGCCCGGATGACCGGCGGCGGCTTCGGCGGCTGCGTGATCGGGCTCATGGAACCGGCCCAGGCCCGGGCCGGCGCGCTCGCGGTGGCAGCGGCCTACGCCGGCCGGGACTATGTCGAGCCGGTCAGCTTCTCGGTGACGGCCGAGGCTGGCGCGCACCGGCTGACCTGACGCCGCGCCCCAGGGCTGAGCCGCCGGCGGTGTCCGGGTCGCCCGGCTGAGTCGCTGCGCGATTCTGTCGGGGGGCGCTTGTAGCTTTCTTCGCATGCGGTTCCTGCACACCTCCGACTGGCATCTGGGCCGCACGCTGCACGGCGTGGACCTGCTCGATGCCCAGCGGGACGTGCTGAACCAGATCTGCCGGCTGGTCGCGCAACCGCCCGACGGCGTTCCGATCGAGGCCGTGCTGATCGCCGGTGACGTCTATGACCGGGCGGTTCCCCCGGTCGAGGCGGTCGCGCTGTTCGCCAGCACGCTGGCCGAGCTGATCAAGCACACCACCGTGATCGTCACCGCCGGCAACCACGATTCTGCGATCCGGCTGGGCTTCGGCGCCGAGCTGTTCACCGAGCGGCTCCGGCTGCGGACCGACCTGGCGTCCGTGGGCCGGCCGGTGCTGCTGGAGGACGGCGCCGGGCAGGTCGCGGTCTACCCGCTGCCCTACCTCGACCCCGATGCCGCGCGGGTGGCGCTGGCGCCGGGCGACCAGCCGCTGGAGCGCTCGCACCAGGCGGTGATGGCCGCGGCGATGGAGCGGGTCCGCCACGACCTGGCCAGCCGGCCACCGGGCACCCGGTCGGTGGTGGTGGCGCACGCCTTCGTGGTCGGCGGCTCGCCCAGTGAGAGCGAGCGGTCCATCGTCGTCGGCGGCGTGGACAGCGTCGCGGCCAGCACCTTCGACGGCGTGGACTATGTGGCGCTCGGGCACCTGCACGGCGCCCAGCAGCCACGTGGCTCGGCCGATGTCGTGCTGCGGTACTCCGGCTCGCCGCTGCGGTACTCCTTCTCCGAGCAGGCGCACACCAAATCGGTCTCCCTGGTCGACCTCTCCCCCGGCGTCCCGGCCCGGGTCACCGCGGCGCCGCTGCGCCAGCCACGCGCGATGGCCGAGCTGACCGGCACGTTGACCGAGCTGCTGGCCGATGACCGGCACGTCGAGGACTGGGTCCGGTTGGTCGTCACCGACCGGTCCCGTCCGGACCAGCTGTTCGAGCGGGTGAAGTCGCACTACCCGCACGTCCTGCAGGTGCTGCACCAGCCGGCCGGCGCGCGGCCCGCCGGCGCAAGCATGCCGATCACCACGCTGGCGCCGAGCCCGCGCCAGCTCGGCGCCGACTTCATCGAGCACGTCACCGGGCTCGCGGCGGTAGGGGTCGAGCTGGACCTGTTCGAGCAGGCCTATCAGGCCGCTTCCCTCGCCGAGGCCCGGCCAGGCGGTGGCTGATGCGGCTGCACCGGCTCAGCATGACCGCGATCGGGCCGTACGCCGACCACGTCGAGATCGACTTCAGCCAGTTCGGCGCGGGCGGGCTGTTCCTGCTCGAAGGCCCCAACGGGTCCGGCAAGTCCACCGTCCTCGACGCGATCAGCTTCGCCCTGTACGGCAAGCTGGCGCAGCGGTCGGCCACCGTGGAGCGGCTGAAGTCCCAGCACGCGCCGCCGTCCTGCGAGCCGGTGGTGGAGCTGATCTTCGAGACCCAGAGCGGGCTGTTCCGGATCCGGCGCACCCCGAGCCATCAGCGACCGAAGAAGAAGGGCGCCGGGACGACCCCGGCGCACATGACCGTCAAGCTGTGGCGGCTCGGTTCCCTGGACCAGCCGGACGGCGGCGTCCTGCTGTCGGCCAACCTCGGCGACACCGAGGACGAGATCACCCGGGCGGTCGGGCTCACCCACGGGCAGTTCGTGCAGACCGTGCTGCTGCCCCAGGGCGAGTTCGCCAACTTCCTGCAGGCCAGCACGAACGACCGGCGGGCCCTGCTGCAGAGGCTGTTCGGCACCGAGCTGCTGGCGCGCACCCAGGATGCGCTGGTCGAGGGCCGCCGGGCCGCCGAGCAGCGACGGGCGGCGACCAACGCCACGGTGGCAAAGGCGGTGCATGCGCTCGCCGGCGCCACCGGCCTGGCCGAGGACGTGGTCGGGGAGTTGGCCGGGCACTGCGAGTCCGGGGACTGCGCGGGGGTGACTGCGCTGCTGGCCGGGGTGCGAGAGCAGCTGGCGGCGGTCGTGTCCGCTGCCGACGAACGGCGAGCGGGCGCGGCGCAGGCCCGGACGCAGTCGGCAGCGGAGGTACAGCGGGCCCAGGACCTGGCTGCTCGCCGGGCGGTGCGCGGGCAGCTGCGGGCCGAGCGGGAGCGGTTGCTGGCCGAGGGAGACGCGCACCAGGCAGCCTGCGCGGAGCTCGCCGCGGCCGAACGCGCGTTGCGGGTGCTGCCGGCCGCCGAGGCGCTGGCACTGGCCGGCGCCCGGTGCGAGCAGGCTGAGCACGAGGCCGCCGCTGCCCGGGCGCGCCTGGCCGAACCGCTGCGGGAGCTGCCGGGGGCCGGCTTGCGCGCCGAGGCTGCCCGCGGCCAGACCACGCTGGGCGCGCTCGCTGATGCGGTAAGCCGGGAGCGGCGGTTGAGCAGCCAGCAGGCCGACCACCAGCAGCTCCAGCACGACCTGGCGGCGCAACGCCGGCTGCGCGAGCGGGCGGCGCAGCGGCTGGCCGAGCTGCCGCTCCGCCAGGCCGAGCTGACCGAGACCCGCAACCAGGCGGCGCTGGCAGCCGGGCGGCTGGCCGATCTGACCGCCGAACGGGACCGCGCCCAGACCCGGTTGGCCGCCGCGCGCCAGGCGGTGGCCGCGGCCAAGGTGGCGGCGGAGAACCAACAGCTGGCCCAAGAGCTCTTCGATGCCGCCGAGGGCCAGCGCGCCCGGCTGGACGCGCTGCGGCTCAGCTGGCGAGCCAGCATCGCCAGCGAGCTGGGCATGGCTCTGCAGAGCGGCCAGGAATGCGTGGTGTGCGGCTCGCTGGAGCACCCGAAACCGGCCCGGCCCACCGATGGCCACGTCAGCCAGGAGCTGGTCAACTCCGCCGAGGACGAGCTGCGCCGGTTGACCGCCCAGGTGGAGACCCGCCGGGTGGAACTGGCCGAGCAACGGGGCGAGCTTCTCGAGCTCCAGATCAGGGCCGACCAACTGACCCCCGAGCGCGCGCAGGCCAAGCTCGACCAGGCCGACGCCGGTCTCGCAGCAGCCCAGGCGGCCGCCGACCGACAGCGCGACCTGGACGAGGAGCTCGCCGAGATCGCCGAGCAGCTAGCCGCCCAGGCTGAGCAGGCCCACCAGGCGGCGGTGGCCGAGACCCGGCTGACCGAGCGCTGCGCCGCGCTGACAGACACCATCGCCGAGAACCTGAAGGTGGTCACCGAAGCCCGCGAGGACTACCCCAGCGTGGCCGATCGAGTGACGGCGCTGACCAACCAGCTGGCCTTGCTCGACGAGGCCGCCGCCGCCAGCTCGGCCGTGGCCACGGCGGCGGTCGCCGAGGCCGAGGCGCGCCAGCGATTCCAGGCCGCGCTGACCGACGCCGAGTTCGACGAGCTGGCTGCCTGGGACCGCGCCCGGCGCAGCAGCTCCGAAGTGGCCGAGCTGCGAGCCCGGATCCGGGCCTACCAGCAGCGGCTGGACGAGGTCGGTGGCCGGCTGTCCGCCGCCGAGCTGACCGACCCGCAGCTCGATGCGCCACCGGCCGATCTCGCCCAGCTCACCGAGCAGCTGCGGTCGGCCGAGGCCGCTGAAGCGGCGGCATCCGCCGAGCACGGCGCCGCCGCCAGCAGGCTCGCCGATGCCGTCAGCCACGCCGAACGGCTCGAAGCGGCGGTCCGCCGTGGCGCCCGGGTGCTGGCCGAGACCGCCGTCCCGATCCGGATCGGCAATCTGGTGGCCGGCCTCGGCGACAACCAGCTCAAGATGGAACTCACCACCTACGTGCTGGTGCGCCGGTTCACCGAGATCGTCAGCGCCGCGAATTCCCAGCTGCGCCGGATCTCCGGCGGCCGGTACGAGCTAGAGCACACCTCCGAGCGCACCGGCAACTCCCGCTCCGGTCTGGGGCTGCGGATCCTGGACCTGCACACCGGCCGGACCCGGGACCCCGGCACGCTGTCCGGCGGCGAGACCTTCTACGTCTCGCTGTCGCTGGCCCTGGGGCTTGCCGACATCGTGCGCGCCGAGTCCGGTGGTGTCGACCTCGGCACCCTGCTGATCGACGAGGGGTTCGGCAGCCTCGACCCGGATGTCCTCGATCAGGTGCTCGCCGTGCTTGACAGCCTGCGCGAAGGGGGCCGGGCCGTGGGGGTGGTCAGCCACGTCGAGGAGATCAAGCGCCGGATCGCCGACCAGATCCAGGTCCGGCCCAACCCCGACGGGTCATCCCGGCTGGTGAGCACCCTCAGCTAACCGGCAGCTTCGCGTCCATGCGGCACGGTTGAGCGGGCGGTCGAGCAGCGCGGTGTGAGCGGGCGGCCGAGTAGCGCGGTGTGAGCGGCCCGGTCCAGCAGCTCAGTCACCGCGGCCCGGGATCGGTCGGCTCCCGGCGCCAGCTGAACACCGGCGCCCGGCGGGCCAGGAACGCCTGCGGTCCCTCCGTCCCGTCGGCAGACAACCGCCACTGGGCTGCCCACCGTTCGAACGCCGTGTCGGCGTCCCCGCCGCCGGCGATCAGGTTGATGAGCTCCTTGCCCGCGAACTGGGTCATCGGCGCCAGCGGCAGCATCGTCGCCACCAGCTCGGCAACCGCCGCGTCCAGCTCAGCGGGTTCGACCACCTGCTCCACCAACCCGATCCGCAACGCCTGCGCCGCGTCGATCGGCTGCGCGGTGAAGATCAGCCGCTTGGCCGCCGCCGGGCCGACGAGCTCGACCAGCGCCCGGGTCGAGCCGACCGGGTAGATCACGCCGAGCCTGGCCGGCGGCACCCCGAAGCTGGTGGTGCTGTCGGCGACCCGCAGGTCACAGGCAACCGCGATCTGGTTGCCGCCGCCGAGGCAGTGCCCGCGGATCTTGGCGATGCTCGGCACCGCCAGATCGCGCAACGCCCGCTCGGCGGCCTCCACCACCGATTTCAGCACCGCCTCGTCCTCCGACAGCGAGCTGATGTCAGCGCCGGCGCAGAAGGACGGCCCGGCGCCGGTCACCACCAGCACCCGCAGGCCCGGGTCGGCGTCCAGCTCGGCGCAGATCTCGGCGAGCCGCCGCCACATCGCCACCGTCAGGGCGTTGCGCTTGGCCGGGCGGTTGATGGTCAGCGTCGCGACCGGACCGTCGATCGACAGCAGCAGGTCCTGATCCGGCTGGCTCATCTGCCGCGGAACAAGACCTAGGCCATCGCCTTCTTGAGGTTCTCGTCGATGGCCGCCAGGAAGTCCTCGGTGGTCAGCCACGGGGTGTCCTTGGAGATCAGCAGCGCCAGGTCCTTGGTCATCTGGCCGGACTCGACGGTCTCGATGCAGACCCGCTCCAGGGTCTCGGCGAAGCCGGTCACCTCGGGGGTGTTGTCCAGCTTGCCGCGGTGTGCCAGGCCCCGGGTCCACGCGAAGATCGAGGCGATCGGGTTGGTGGAGGTGGGCTGGCCCTT
Organism: Jatrophihabitans sp.; assembly: GCF_036388195.1. GTDB lineage: Bacteria > Actinomycetota > Actinomycetes > Mycobacteriales > Jatrophihabitantaceae > Jatrophihabitans_A. The sequence goes on from NZ_DASVSG010000051.1 coordinate 13,091, forward strand.
CTGGTGCTGCCGGTAGTGCCGGGTCACGGTGCCGTGCGCGGCCTCCGCCTCGACGGTCTTGCCGTCCGGGGTGGCCAGCACCGAGGTCATCAGGCCCAGCGAGCCGAACCCCTGCGCCACGATGTCGGACTGCACGTCGCCGTCGTAGTTCTTGCAGGCCCAGACGTAGCCGCCCTCCCACTTCAGCGCGGCGGCCACCATGTCGTCGATCAGCCGGTGCTCGTAGGTCAGGCCCGCCGCCTCGAAGTCAGCCTTGAACTCCGACTCAAAGACCTCGGCGAAGATGTCCTTGAAGCGGCCGTCGTAGCGCTTGAGGATGGTGTTCTTGGTGGACAGGTACACCGGGTAGTTGCGCTGCAGGCCGTAGTTCAGCGACGCCCGCGCGAAGTCCCGGATCGAGGCGTCCAGGTTGTACATCGCCAGCGCCACCCCGGCGCCCGGGAACTCGAAGACGTTGAGCTCGGTGGGCTCGCCACCGTCCTTGGGGGTGAAGGTCAGCGTCAGGGTGCCCTCACCGGGCACCACCAGGTCGGTGGCGCGGTACTGGTCGCCGAAGGCGTGCCTGCCGACCACGATGGGCTTGGTCCAGCCAGGCACCAGCCGCGGCACGTTGGACATGATGATCGGCTCGCGGAAGATCACCCCGCCCAGGATGTTGCGGATGGTCCCGTTGGGCGAGCGCCACATCTGCTTCAGGCCGAACTCTTCGACCCTGGCCTCGTCCGGGGTGATGGTGGCGCACTTGACGCCGACCCCGTGCCGCTTGATGGCCTCGGCGGCGTCGATGGTGACCTGGTCGTCGGTGGCGTCGCGATGTTCGATGCCCAGGTCGTAGTAGTCGAGGTTCACATCCAGGTACGGATGGATCAGCCGGTCCTTGATGAACTGCCAGATGATCCTGGTCATCTCATCGCCGTCCAGCTCGACGACGGTACCTACCACCTTGATCTTCGACATCGATCGCCTCTCGCCAGTGCTCGCCACGCGGCGCCGGGAGACTCCGGCAGCGCTGAGAGTTGTGAGTTTAGGTGATCGACCTGCCGCCGATCCGGCTGGCGTGGGCCCTGCACGACCTGGCCCGCGGCCGGAGCAGAGTTGCGCGAGCCGGAGCAGAGTTGGCCCGCAGCCCGGGCGGGCCTGGCCCGCAGCCCGGGCGGGCCTCGCCACGCATCCGGGCCGTCTTGGCTGCGATTCGCCCTGGGTATTAGTTTCACAGGCATGACCCCCTCATCTGCCGGCGACGCCAGGGCCGCCGGCGCTGTGGCTCGCGACCGCACCCCCGTGGACGCCCTCGCCGAACGCCATCTGGACGCCCAACTCGAGCTCGATCCGCTCGCGGCCACCTTCTTCGGCGTCCCCGGGTACGACGACCGGATGTCTGACCTGTCCCCGGACGGGTTGCAGGCGCAGGCCGACCTGAACCGGCAGACGCTGCGCGAGCTGCGCCAGGCCACATCCGTGGACGAGACCGACAAGGTCACCATCGCGGCGATGACCGAACGGTTGACCGTCCTGGACGACCTGCACGAGCAGGGCATGTCACTGTCGGAGCTGAACAACATCGCCAGCCCGGTGCAGAACCTGCGCGACGTCTTCGACCTGATGCCGACCGACACGGCCGAGGAATGGTCCCGGATCGCCAGCCGGCTCAGCGCGCTCCCCACGGCGATCGACGGCTACCTGGAGTCGCTCAGGCTGGCCGCCAGCCGCGGCGATGTCGCGCCGCGCCGGCAGGTCGAGGCCTGCATCACCCAGTGCGAGGACAACCTCGGCGCCGACGGGTTCTTCGCCACCTTCGTCGCGGGCGCGGGCGGCTCGGGGCAGGTCTCGGACGCGCTGCAGGCCGACCTGGACCGGGGCGCGGACGCCGCCCGGGCCGGTTACCAGCGGCTGCGCGACTTCCTGGCCCAGGAGCTGCTCAGCCAGGCGCCGACTGCCGATGCCGTCGGCGCGGAGCGGTACCCGGTGCTCTCCCGCCAGTTCCTCGGCGCGGCGGTGGATCTGGAGGAGACCTACGCCTGGGGGTTGACCGAGGTGGACCGGATCGACCGGCTGATGGCCGAGGCCGCCGATGAGATCAAGTCCGGCGCCACGGTGGCCGAAGCGATCAAGGTCCTGGACGCCGACCCGGTCCGCAAGCTGTACGGCCCCGATCAGCTGCAGGCCTGGATGCAGGAGCGGGCCGACGCCGCCATCGAGGCGCTGGGCAAGAGCCACTTCGAGATCTCCGAGCAGGTCCGCCGGCTGGAGTGCCGGATCGCGCCGACCCATACCGGCGTCATCTACTACACCGGCCCGTCCGACGACTTCTCCCGTCCGGGCCGGATGTGGTGGTCGGTGCCGGCCGGGGTGACCGAGTTCTCCACCTGGCGGGAGTTGACCACCGTCTATCACGAGGGAGTGCCGGGCCATCACCTGCAGGTCGCCCAGTCGGTGGAGTGCAAGCACCTGCTCAACCGCTGGCGGCGGCTGGCGTCGTGGGTGTCCGGGCACGGCGAGGGCTGGGCGCTGTACGCCGAATGGCTGATGGCCGACCTCGGCTACATGGACGACCCCGGCAACCGGCTGGGGCTGCTGGACGGCCAGTCGCTGCGGGCGGCCCGGGTGGTGATCGACATCGGCGTGCACTGCGGGCTGCCGGCGCCGGCCGAGGTGGGTGGCGGGGCGTGGACCTACGACAAGGCGTGGCAGTTCCTGACCCGCCACGCCAACATGGCCCCGGAGTTCCTTCGCTACGAGCTGGAGCGCTACCTCGGCTGGCCGGGCCAGGCGCCGTCGTACAAGATCGGCGAACGGCTCTGGCTGCAGCTGCGCGACGAGACCCGGGCCCGCGAGGGAGCGGACTTCGACCTCAAGGCGTTCCACCGCCGGGCCCTGGATCTGGGCGGGCTCGGCCTGGACATCCTGCGGCAGGCCGTGCTCCACGAGCTCTGAGCCTGCGGCGGGCCTTTGCGCAGGCTTGGCGAGGAACTCAGATCAGGCCGAGCTCCGTGACGGCATCGCGCTCGCTGACCAGCTCGGCGACCGAGGCGTCGATCCGCGACCGGGAGAAGTCGTCGATCTCGATGCCCTGCACGATCTGCCAGCTGCCGTTCACCGACACCGCCGGGAAGCCGGCGATCAGGCCCTCGGGAATGCCGTAGGAACCGTCGGAGACCATGCCGACCGACGTCCAGTTCCCCTCGGCGGTGCCGTTGACCCAGTCATAGACGTGGTCGATGGCGGCGTTGGCAGCCGAGGCCGCCGAGCTGGCGCCACGGGCCTCGATGATCGCCGCGCCGCGCTTGGCGACCGTGGGGATGAACTCGTTCTCGATCCACGCCTGGTCGGCGACCAGCTCGGCGGCGTTCTTGCCGGCCACCTCGGCCTGCCGGATGTCGGGGTACTGGGTGGCCGAGTGGTTGCCCCAGACCGTCAGCTTGCGGATCTGGTCCACCGTGCTGCCGGTCTTCTTCGCGAGCTGGCTCAACGCCCGGTTGTGATCGAGTCGCATCATCGCGGTGAACCGGTCCTTGGGCACGTCCGGCGCGTGCGAGGCGGCGATCAGCGCGTTGGTGTTGGCGGGGTTGCCCACCACCAGCACCCGGACGTCGGAGGCGGCGCCGGCGTTGATGGCCTCACCCTGGGGCTTGAAGATGCCGCCGTTGGCCGAGAGCAGGTCACCGCGTTCCATGCCTGCGGTGCGGGGCCGGGCTCCGACCAGCAGCGCCACGTTCACGCCATCGAAGGCGGCCCGGGCGTCATCGGTGATGTCGATGCCGGCCAGCAGCGGAAAGGCGCAGTCGTCCAGCTCCATCGCGGTGCCCTCGGCGGCCTTGAGAGCCGGGGCGATCTCGAGCAGCCGAAGGCGGACCGGCACGTCCGGGCCGAGCAGCTGGCCGGCCGCGATCCGGAACAACAGGCTGTAGCCGATCTGGCCGGCGGCGCCGGTGACGGTGACATTCACGGGAGTTTTCGTCATGCCGGGGACCTTACCGCGCGCCTGGATGGTGACTGCGAGCCAGTCGTCCTCACCGGGACAGGGTGTCCAACCAGGTCACCGCACGGATCAGAGCGGTCGGATCGACGCCGGGCACGGTGGCGAGCCGGTCGCGCAGCGTAGACGCCTCCACGATGCCTGCGCCGACCAGAGCGCCGACGAATTCCCGATCCTTCTCGCGGAAGGCGCAGAGCTTGGATACGCACAGATCGTGAGCCTCCGGGCAGACCCCCACCGAGCACGACCACCTCGTCGACGTCGAGGACGTCGCACGCCGCGCGGATCAGATGGAGCAGATCGACCCGGTTCACCTGGAGTAGGCCCGGTTCAGGGCCGCGGTGCGTTCGTCCTCGCTGACAATGCCCAGCAGCGGGCTCACCTGACGAAGGTCCTCACCCGCCTCGCCGCCGACCAGGAAGGCGGCGACCATTCGCTCGGGCGGCAACCTCAGGATGACAGCCCATCTCTGCAGCCAGCGGTCGGCCGAGGGCCCCTGCACGGCGCTGCGCATGCGCTCCAACTCAGCCTCGGCACGCTCGAGCCGCACCTCACCATCGAGGACGTGACGGGCGATCCCCCGGTGCAGCTCATAGTGAAAGCGCGCATCCGCCCGGTCGTAGTGGACCCGGGCGGGCAGCCGGACGTCCTCGTCGCGGTGACGGGTCAGCATGCGATGCACGGCGACTTGATTCGTTCCCAGCGCCGCAGCGATGGCGCGCTGGCTCAACCCCGCCTCCGAGGCGCGTACCACCGCCTCGGTGAGACGCAGCCGGGCTTGGGAGAGCTCGAAGCTCAGCCGTCCCAATTCGAGCTGAGCGTGCTCAGTCTCCTCGGCCATCCGAGTCATGATACAAAATGTATCATGACTCGCTGGGTCATCGGGGCAGGAGTAGGGCCACCACGGCCGTCAGGACGGCCAGCGTCCAGTAACAGGTGACGTCGAAGCTCCGCCGGCGCACCCGCAGCAGGCCGGCCTGCTGATCGGTGAGGGTCAGCCGGAAGAACCCGGCCACCAGGACTCCGAAGACCATCCCCCCGACCGCCCGTAGCCAGTGCTGCGGAAACACCGATATCGACAGCACGGCGATCAGCTCGATGAGCAGCACCACGCCGAACGGGATCTCCTTGAGATCGCGGCTGGAGAACGAGCTGGCCATACCGGCGGGCCTAGCTCGCGGCCAGGCGCTCGGCGGCGGCGACCACGTTGCCCAGCAGCATCGCCCTGGTCATCGGACCGACGCCGCCGGGATTCGGAGCCAGGCACCCGGCCACCTCGGCCACGCCGGCCGCCACGTCACCGGCGATCTTGCCCTCGACCCGGCTCACGCCGACGTCCAGGACGGCAGCTCCGGGTTTGACCATGTCCGCGGTGATCAGCCCCGGCACCCCGGCCGCCGCGACCACGATGTCGGCCCGGCGCACCTGCTCGGCCAGGTCCCGGGTGCCGGTGTGGCACAGGGTGACCGTGGCATTCTCCGACCGCCTGGTCAGCAGCAGCCCCAGCGGCCGGCCGACCGTCAGGCCCCGGCCGATCACCACCGCGTGCGCCCCGGCGATCGGCACGTCATAGCGGCGCAGCAGCTCGATGATGCCCATCGGGGTACAGGGCAACGGCCCGGGCTGGCCGAGCACCAGCGAGCCGAGGTTGTACGGGTGCAGGCCGTCGACGTCCTTGTCCGGGTCGACCCGGCTCAGGATCGCGAACTCGTCCAGGCCGGTGGGCTGCTGGACCAGGAACGCGGTGCAGGACGGATCGGCGTTGAGCTCGTCCACCACGGCCAGCACCTCGGCCAGGGTCGCGGTGGCGGGCAGCTCGCGCTGGATGCTGGCGATCCCGATCTCGGCACAGTCGCGGTGCTTGGCCGAGACGTACCACCTGCTGCCCGGGTCATCGCCCACCAGCACGGTGCCAAGCCCCGGCACCACACCACGCTCGGCCAGCGCGGCGAGGCGTTGCTTCAGCTCGGACTTGATCTTCGCGAGGGTGGCCTTGCCGTCCAGAATCGTCGCCGTCACCCGGCTCATCTTGCCATCCACGGCTCAGCCGGCCGGGACTCCACCGCTCAGCCGGGGTGTTCCGTCATGTAGGGGACATGCCGCACTGCGGAATCTGAATCGGCATTGCCACTTGGTCGACGTGAATTTCTCTTGGCCGTCATCGTGCAACCGCTGTCGAGCACGGCGGCGCCCGTCTCAGGTCAGGAGCGGTCTTGAATTAGTGCGGCGATGCCGGCGGTTGACCGGCTGGCGGTGGCGCCTTGCTGCCAGTGATGTTGGACGGCGTCTGGCGAGAGGATGCGGTTGACCTCCTGCCCTGCTTCTAGGTAGGCCTCGCGAAGCTGTCGATAGACCATTCCGAGCCCGTTGCGGTGCCGCATGTCGGCGGCGGCCCCGAATAACTGTGCGGCGCGTTGGAGGTCCGGCTCCTCCACTCGTACGGCTGTTATACCCAAAGCCGATAGCGTGTCGGCAAGGGGCAGTCGATAGCCGGTCTCCAACATAAGTCGCGCCGCTTCCCGCAGCAGTGTCGCGGCTGCTTGTGGGCGCTCTCGGCCGATCTGCGCTATCCCCAGCATCTCGAGCACATCGGCACGGGCGACGGCAGAGACATCAGCATGTCGAACCAATTGGAGGCAGCGCTCAATCAACACGCCTGCCGCCTCACTGGCTTCAGAGAGAGCCAACAACGCCAATTGTGCCGTCACAAACGCCCGATCGTCAAAGCTGCCGTCCGCCTCGGCCGCGTTCCAGTAAGCGAGCGTGAGTGGTCGCGCTTTCGCCGGGACACCCAGTTCATCATGCAATTCGCCAAGGTCGGCATCCAGCGCCCGGAGTGCCAAATCGCTCCAACCGGCCTGACGTGCCTTCGTGACCAGTTGTTCACATTCATGAAGAGCTTCGACTGTGCGCCCTTGCCAGCGGAGGGCGTTCACGAGTGTGTGACGCGCCCCTAGGGCGCGATTGGTGTTGCCGCCTTGCTGATACAGGTCCAGAGCGCTTATAAGGTGTTGCTCCGCCTTCAGCGGGTTCCCGTGCGCGACCAAGGCGTAGCCCCCTAACGTGTGAAGGAACCGGGCGCGGTCAGTCGCTGCCGTGTCTTGCTTCAGGGCAGCATGAAACCAGCGTTCCCCCTGAAGGAGGCGGCCAGACTCGTACCAGAACACTCCAAGAGCAACGACCAAGGAGGATAACCTCTCCGCGTCCCGCAATCGCTCGGTTGCTTCCAACGCGGCGGTGAGGTTGGCCAGTTCAGCCTCGAAGTCTGCGGTGGCCTGCGGACGGAAGCTCGTCTGATAAGTCAGGCTGGCCTTGTCAAGGTCGTTTGCGAAGTTGACGGCCCAGGTTATGAAGCGGTGGTGGATTTGGTCGGCGTCTTTGCGGGTGTGAAGGATCTCGACGGCGTATTCGCGGACGATGTGCAGCATGGTGAAGCGGCCAGCTCCGGCGGGCTGGATTAGGCTCTTGTCGAGAAGGCGGGCGAGGGTCTCCAGGACTTCGTAGCCGCCGGGCTCGCATACTGCTTCGGCAGTTTCAACAGTCCAACCGTCCGGAAACAAGCACAGTTGCGCCAGAGTGGTTGCTTCGATGGGGTCGAGGAGTTCCCAGCTCCAGTCCAAGGTGGCGCGCAGGCTACGTTGGCGTGGTGGCAGGTCGCGCGGCCCGGCGACGAGCAGGGCAAGGCTGTGTTCAAGCCGGGTTAGCATCGCCTCCGGGGTCAGGATGGTGGTGCGAGCGGCAGCCAGTTCCAACGCCAGTGGAACCCCGTCCAGTCGTGAACAGATCGCTGCGACAGCGGTGGCGTTGGCTACGGTGAGCCGTAGACCGGACGCCGCTGCCGCCCGGTCCAAAAACATCTGCACAGCGTCCGAGCTCTCAACCAACTCATATATTCGCGACTCGTTTCCCTTCAAAGGGACAGTGGGAGCCGGCAGTGGCAGGGGCCTCACCCGTACCGCTCGCTCGCCGGTGACGTTGAGAGCTGCACGGCTGGTGACCAAGAGGGTCACGCTAGGAGCGCCCTGCAGCAGGACCATCAACTGTTGGGCGGCGTCCATGACCTGTTCGAAGTTGTCGAGCACCAACAACGTCTTCCGCTCGCGTAAATGGCTGAGCAAGCTGTGGACGGGAGTTTGACCAGGTTCTTCGGGCACGCCCAGGGCCCGATGCATCTCCGGCAGGACATCGGCTGCGTTACCTATCGGCGCCAATCCGACGAACACGACACCGTCGGGAAAGTCTTCTGTCAGCTGGTGAGCGACAGCCACAGCGATCCTGGTCTTGCCGGTTCCCCCGGGGCCCAACAGGGTCACCAGCCGAGCCTCTCCTGATCGCAGCAGCTGCGCGGTCTCCTCAACCTCCCGGACGCGCCCGACGAGTGAGGTCAATGGCATCGGCAGCGACGCGACCGGCGTAAACCGGCGTTCGGCCACCTCAGACGGCTGGGCAGGTGGCTTCGGCGCTGCTGCACTCTCAAGCGGCGCCAGTGCTGGGTCCTGGCGGAGGATCCTTTCGTAGAGGCGGCGCAGGTCCGGGCCCGGGTCGAGTCCCAACTCCGCCACCAGCGCGTCGCGGCCGCGGGCGTACGCCCGGAGCGCGTCAGCTTGTCGACCGGTTCGGTACAAAGCCAGCATCAGCTGGCCAAGCAGCCGCTCCTGTGACGGGTGACGCCGCACCAGGTCCTCCAACTCACCGATGACCGCCATGCTGCGTCCCAAGCCCAGGTCCGCTTCGATCCGGTCACTGACCGCCGCCATTCGCCGCGCCTCAAGCCCGGTCCGGTACGACTCCGCGAAATCCAACCCGGAGAAGTCGGCCAGCGCCGGACCGTCCCACAAACCCAAAGCCAGCTCGAGCGTCGTGGCCGCAGCCTCGGCGTCACCCTGCGCCAGCTCCTGCCGCCCCTGATTGGCCAGCTGCTGGAAACGGTGCACATCCACCGCCTCTGGCAGCACATCCAGCAGATACCCCCCAGCGGACCTCCTCAACTCCCCGCCGCAGCGGCGCTGCCCGGCATTGGGCGGCACGGGTTCCAGCGCCCGCCGGATCGTCGACACGTACACCTGCACAGCATTGACCGCCGTCTCCGGCGGCGCCTCACCCCACAGTGCGTCGATCAGGTGACCGATTGACACCACCCGGCCCGCATTCAGGGCGAGCATCGCCAACAGCGCTTTCGGCTTCACCCCGTCAAACACGAGCAGCCGACCGTCGCGCCGCACCTGCATCGGGCCCAGCAGACGAACGCTCAACCCGGTCACTATCACATTCAACAGCGCCCAGCCGTATCGCGCTAAGCGGCTGGCTGCATCTCCTTCGACCGAGTGTTCGACCTGCGCATGCTGATGATCTCAGCGACGCGCACCACGTCCGCGTTCTCAGTGAGCGACGATCGCCTCAGCACGGTCGAGCAGGGCGGCTTGGTAGTCAGCCAGGGCGGTCAGACCCTTCTTGTGCTCGCTGAGCATTCTCGTTTGATAGGCGCTCTCGACTGCCATCCACGTGTCAGTCATTCGGGTGCGAACTCGGCACGCCACGTCGTCGGTCGCAGTCTTCTTTTCTGTTGCGCTGATGTTCTCGCCGGTCGCCTCGTCGTTGGGCTGCCAGGGGGACTGGTAGTGGTGCTTGTGCGCCAGCATGCACTTCGACCAGGTGCTCCACGCGGTCAGCAGCCGTGAGTCGGACTCGGCCAGCCGGAAGGACTCGCCTTGCAGATGCGGCAGAAACTGCGGGTCAACCCGACTAAGGCCAGCGTTGAGCTGGCTTTCGGTCTCGGCCAGGCAACCTCCAGACGCTAGTGGAATTCCCTTCTCGTCAGTCGGCCGCTCGTGCGGTGTCAGTGGCTTTCCATTGGACGCTCTGCCGGTAAGCACCGACAGTTCAAGACGGCCGGGTCGCCACCCCAGGTGACCGGCTCCTTCAGTATCGGCAGCGTGGCTTCGGCTGTTGGTGGGGGTGTGGTACCCGTAACGACTGGCATGGCTTGCCTCGATGATGCCGTACCTGCGGGATGCTATGTCGATCGAGACGGACAGAGTTGGTGGTGTGGTGTCGGTGTAGGGCGCGCCGAATCGGCTGGCGCAGATCCGGTTGAGGGTAAGGCGGGCCTGATGCAGCGTCTCTGCCTGAGGTGGGGTTAGTTCGTACCCCTGCAGGGGTAGTCGTATGTCATGCGCCGACGTCACCCGCGCGAGGGGGCCAAGTGGTGGCTCGGCTGGTTTCGTGATCCCGCTGGTGCAGCCGGTGAGGGCTGCGGTCAGGACCAGAAGTGTGGCGAAACGTTTCATGTCATGGCTGCTTTCGATGTTGGGCACGGCCGCCCGCTGCTCGCGGGCGGCCGTGCGTGGACGGTGGTGCGCTGTGGCAGTCAGGACACCCTGAAGGAGGAGGCACGGTCGTTCCAGACACTGCTGAGGTTTCGGCCGGCGCTTCCGCCGTTCAGCCAGCCGGTGTTGGCGGCGGTAAAGTTTGTGCCGTCGTAGAACTTGACGTCACAGTTGGCGTAGTCACGGTAGGAGCTGACCTGGTTGTTCCAGCTGTTCCAGAGAGATCCGGGCATCGAGGACTTGCTGAAGTCGTTGTCCGTTGTCGTAGTGGTGCAGTTGCCTGACCCGAAGTAGTAGATAGCGTGACCGCCCATGTTCCCGTGCTCGTAGAGCGTCGCACGAAGAACGTTGCCGCTCCCTGAGTACAGGAACTCGTTGTTCTCCGCCGACGCAGCCGGCGCGTTGGCGGCGATCGCGAGGAAAGTGGCGAGGCTTGCTGCAGCCACCGCAAAAATCTTGTTCATTTCTTTTCTCCCTTTTGATTAGACCCTGTCGAGGTGAAGGGTGGGGTCGCCACAGTGGTGGCGGTGAGGAGTTCCTAGTGGGCGACCGCTGCCAAGTCGGCGGGCGGTGTCTCGCTGTTACGTAGCCGTAGCTCGTGGCGGGTCTTCCATCGTTTCCGGTTCGGCACGTTCTTCTGGAGCAGGGTGAAGAAGGAGTTCATAGCAGCGTTGTCGCCGCACGCGCCGACCCTGCCCATTGACCCGACCAGGCAGTGAGCTTCGAGGGTGGAACGAAGGTCCGCGACCGGAATTGGCTACCGCGGTCGGAGTGAGGGATACGAGCCGTCCATGAGTGCGGTGACCGCTGTGCCTGCGCTGATGCTCGTGGGGCCTGCGAATACCGAGACCACTCGCTTAACTGTTCTCATCATCCTTCTCCTTATTTGGCGATCCGCCCGGTGCGAGATCCATAGGTGGAGTCTTGACCTGCGGTTTGAAGGATCGCTGAAGAAGAACTGAAGTCGAATCACGCCTGGCCTGTTTCCGGTTCCCGGACTGATCTTGATTCGGTTTCCGGACGCGCATTCACCCCGTGTGGGGCGCACTCAATTTGATTCGCTGTTGTTTCTCCTACTATCGGTGGCCTGTTACTCGCCGAATAGGGATACCTCGACCCGCAGGCCGGGCAGGCGTCTGCAGCATCCGACAGGGACGGCTTGCAGCAGCCAATTCCTCGGCGGTGGCGCGGCCTACGAAGGCGCCCGCCGGGCTGGCGGCCCGTGCTCAGCCGATCCGGAGCCCCAGGTACTGGGCGAAGGCCAGCGCCTGCTCCACCTCGACCCGGGCGCCGGTGAGGTCGACCACCCTGGGATCGAGCCCCTCGATCACCGCCCCGCGCAGGTCGGCATCGCGCAGCGAGGCCTGCCCCCAGCGCAGCCCGCTCAGGTTCGCCCCGGCGAACAGGCAGCGATCCAGCTTCGCCCCGGTGACATTGGCCCCCACCAGCTTCACGTCGGAGAAGTCCAGCTCGCGCAGGTCCGCGCCACCCAGCGACACCGCGCTCCAGTCCCCGCCGCCGGCGACGGTGACCGAGCGCAGCGGGGTGTCGGCGAAGACCGAGCCGGTCAGCTTGCACTCGGTCAGGGTCGCGCCGGTGAACCGGGTCCGGTTGAACGAGCACGCCACGAAGGCGGTGCGCAGGTGCGTCGAGCCGGTGAGCTCGGCCCGGTCGAAGCTGCAGTCGGTGAAGCTGCACGCCTCGGTGCTCAGCTCGTCCAGTGACGCCTCGTCGAATCGGCAGCGGCTGAAGTGCAACCGCCGCAGCGACAGCTCCCGCAGGTCGGTGCCGACGAAGTCCTCGTCCGCGACCTCGGGCCCGCCGGCCAACACCTCGGCGAACCAGCCTGGCAGCTCGGCGCCTGGCTGGTCTTCGGGGCTCTTCGCGCGAGCGCTCATCGCCGCACTCCTTCCGCTCCCGGCTCGCTGGCGCTCGCTGCGATGCTCGGTCGCTGGCGCTCGCTGCGATGCTCGGTCGCCATCAGTGCGCGAAGTGCCGGGTGCCGGTGAAGTACATGGTGAGGCTGGCGGCCTCGGCCGCGGCGATCACCTCGGCGTCCCGGATCGAACCGCCCGGTTGCGCCACCGCCCGGATCCCGGCGTCGATGAGCACCTGCAGGCCGTCCGGGAACGGGAAGAAGGCGTCCGAGGCGGCGTAGCTGCCCGCGGCGCGCTCGGCCGCCCGGGCCACCGCCAACCTCGCCGAGTCCACCCGGTTGACCTGGCCCATGCCGACCCCCACGGTGGCCCGGTTCCTGGCAAGCAGGATCGCGTTGGACTTGACCGTGCGCACCGCGCGCCAGGCGAACTCCAGCTCCGCCAGCTCGGCCGGCGCCAGCGCCGTCCCGCAGGCCAGCGTCCAGTTCGCGGGCACGTCACCGGGGGCGTCCAGCGCGTCGGCATCCTGCATCAGCACCCCGCCGGAGATGGGCCGCGGTTCCGGTCCGCGGGACCGCGGACCCGGGATCACCAGCACTCGCAGGTTCTTCTTCGCCATCAGGATCTCCAGCGCGGCCGGCTCGAACGCCGGCGCCAGGATCACCTCGGTGAAGATCTCGGCGACCTGCTCGGCCAGGGCGGGGGTGACCGGCCGGTTGCTGGCGATCACGCCTCCGTATGCCGACACCGGGTCACAGGCGTGCGCCCGCGCGTGCGCCTCGGCGATGTCGGAGCCGAGCGCGATGCCGCACGGGTTGGCATGCTTGATGATCGCCACGCACGGCTCGGAGAAGTCGAAGGCCGCTCGGTACGCGGCGTCGCCATCGACGTAGTTGTTGAAGCTCATCGCCTTGCCGTGCAGCTGCTCGGCCTGCGCGATGCCCGGCTCGGCGCCCTGCTGGATGTAGAGCGCCGCACGCTGGTGCGGGTTCTCGCCGTAGCGGAGCACCTCGGCGCGTTCGAGGGCGACTCCTATATAGGGCGACCAGCAGGACGGCTCCTGCGGCGCCTCGTCGGGGCTGGAGGTCTCGGCCTCGGCCAGGACGCTCCGCTCGCCGAACCAGTTGGCGACCGCGGCGTCGTAGGCGGCGGTGTGCGCGTAGGCCCGGCCGGCCAGCCGTTGCCTGGCCGCCAGGTCGAACCCACCGGCCGCGACCGCGGTCAGCACGTCGGGATAGCCGGCCGGATCGACCACCACCGCCACCGAGCCGTGGTTCTTCGCCGAGGCCCGCACCATCGCCGGGCCGCCGATGTCGATCTGCTCGATGATCTCGGACTCCGAGGCGCCTGAGGCGACCGTCTCGCGGAACGGGTAGAGGTTGACCACCACCAGCTGGAACGTGTCGATGCCCAGCTCTCGCACCGTCGACAGGTGCTCGGGATTGCCCTGGTCGGCCAGCAGGCCGGCGTGCACGTGTGGGTGCAGGGTCTTCACCCGGCCGCCGAGGATCTCGGGAAAGCCGGTCACCGAATCGACCGGCGTCACCGGGACGTCCAGCTCGGCGATCAGGGCGGCGGTCGATCCGGTCGAGACGATCTCGACGCCGGACTCGTGCAGGCCCCTCGCCAGCTCGGCCAACCCGCTCTTGTCGTAGACGCTCACCAGCGCGCGGCGGACGGGAATTCGGGTCATGGACGAGATCTCCTCGGGGGACGCGGTGCTGACGGACGCGGTGCTGACGGACGCGGTGCTCATGGACGCGGTGCTCATGGCCGCCGGGATCGCAGGCACAGCTGGCGGATCGTGTCGAGAAACAAAGGCTTCTCCGCCGCCTGGATGCGCTCGCGCAGCGTGTCGACGGTGTCGCCGTCGAGCACCGGGACGGCCGTCTGGGCCAGGATCGGCCCGGAGTCGACCCCGGCATCCACCCGGTGCACGGTGACGCCGGTGACCTTGACCCCGTGCGCCAGCGCGTCGGCGATGGCATGCCCACCCGGGAAGGACGGCAGCAGCGACGGATGGGTGTTGATCATCTCGAACCGGCTCACGGTGGCCGCGTCCAGCACTCTCATGAACCCGGCCAGCAGCACCAGGTCCGGACGGTGCCCGGCGATCTGCTCGGCCAGCGCGGCGTTCCACTGCGCGCGGTCGGCGTAGTCGGTGAGCGGCGCCGCGAAGGTCGGCACCCCGGCCGCGGCCGCCCGGGCCATGGCGGGGCAACCGGGCCGGTCGGTGCCGGCGGCCACCACCTGGCCTCCGAAACCGGGGTCGGCGGCGGCGTCCAGGACGGCCTGCAGGGTGCTTCCCGACCCGGACGCGAGGACGACGAGCCGGACGGTCACGCGCCTACCCTACTGGCGCCGTCCGGCGGCCTCGGTCCTGCCGGACGGGGGTGTCAGCTGGCGGTGCGCGAGCGGACCGGGGCTTCGACAACCGGTTCCGGCTCGTCCGAGTCGGGTTCCTCGCCCTCCTCAAACGGCTGGGACGGCTGGGACGGCTGGGAGGCCAGCGCGTACAGGCCGGGGCGGGGCTGCTCGGCGAACCTGGCGCGCACCAGCTCGACCCCCAGCCAGAGCGCGGCTGCCGGCAGCACCAGCAGCGTGGCAGCAAGGCCCACCGCCCACCACGCCGCTCCGATGCCGCGCAGCGCGCCCGGGCCGAGGCTGCCGGCAGCCAGCCCGGTCAGCACCGCCAGCGTGGCGCCGGCGATCCCCGCGACCGCGGCACAGTCGGCAAGCCGGTGCTGCCAGGACCGCGCTGCGGACAGCGTGCGCTGCACCGCCCAGCCGGCCAGCAGGGCCAGGCCGACGATCACCAGGGATCCGATCCACGCCGCCGGCCGCTGGTCGGGCAGCCCGGCCAGCAACGGGAACACCGGCAACCGGCCGGAGCTGACCGAGAAGGCCGACACCGAGGTATGGGCGCCGACGTCGAAGCCGGGCCCGGTCAGGTAGCTGACGCCGGCCAGTGCCGCGTTCGGTGTCGCCGCGATCCCCAGCAGCGCGACCGGCAGCCCGGCCGCCCCCGGCGCCAGCTGCCGCTGCAGGGCCACCGCGTCGGAGAAGTGCGCGAGCAGCATGCCGGCCGACAGCAGCGCTCCCGCCGCCAGGTAGCCGGCCACCACCAGGGCCGCCGCCCGGGACACCTGCTGCCACCGGGCAGGCAGCCTGACCCAGAGGTGCTCGGCAGAGCGAGCGCTGGCGCCGACGGCCAGCACGAACAGCAGCGCTGCCAGGGTGCTGCGCAACACCGGCGCATGGGTGCTGCCCAGCCGCGACCAGCCGGCCAGGACCGCCGAGGCCGCTCCGTAGCCGACCGTCAGGCCGGCGAAACCGGACCAGGAGTCCTGCTTCCGGGCGTGCCCGGCCACCAGCCAGCCGAGCAGGACGGTCACCAGCAGCGGCGCCAGCGTGACCTCGGTCCCGGCCAGCACCACCCCGCCGTGCGCGCCGGCCAGCAGCACCAGAGCCGCTGCCTTGAGCGCCGAAAGCGCCGGCGTGGTGTCGGCGCCGGGCATCAGCCAGGCCAGGAAGGTGGGGATGACGCAGCAGCCCAGGGCGATCAGCAGCAGGCCCACCCCGGCGATGACCCCTTGGCGAAACCGGGTCAGCCAGCCGGGTGGGTACTCCTGATCGGTGGCACTCACGCTTCCAGGCTCGCAAAGCGGGCGCCGATGTCGGACCAGGCGCGCCGGGGTGGCGACTATCGCACGCTGGCTAGCGCGTGACTGCCGATGTGTCTGCCATGTGCTAGGGCGGTGACTGCGGCCATTGGCCGGACTGGTCTTGCTCCCCGGGTGGAGGGGGTGGGGAGGGCTGACCGGGCTGGCTGGGCTGAGCCGGCTGACTGGGCTGACCGGGTTGGTTGGGCGGCCCGGACGGTGGCTGAGCCGGTTGGCCCGCCGGCTGAGCCGGTTGGCCCGCCACCGGCTGCCCCCATTCGGATCGACCGGCCGCCGGTTGCCAGCCGGGCTGCCCGGACGCGGGCTGGCCGTACTGCGTCGGCTGGCCGTACTGCGTCGGCTGGCCGTACCCGGGTGGCGGGTAGGGGCGCTGGCCGGAGCCGGCCGAGCCGTAGCTGGGCGGGCCATAGCCGGGACGGCCGAAGCCAGGCTGGCCAGACGATGGCTGCCCGTAACCGAGCTGTCCATAACCGGGCTGTCCGTACGGCGGCTGACCGTACGGCGCCTGTCCGTAACCGGGCTGCCCGAAACCCGGCTGTGCGTAACCAGGCTGCCCGTACGGCGGCTGACCGTAACTGGGCTGCCCGAAACCCGGCTGGCCGAAGCCGGGCTGCCGGTAGGGCGGCTGGCCGTAGCCGGGATAGGTCTGCCCCGCGGCCACGTAGTCCGCGGCTGCCTGCTGGGCCTGCAACGCCCGCACCCGTTCGGCGCGCACCGACTTGTTGCTGCCGCGCAGCCAGCCGAACACCAGCGCGATGGCCTGGATCGCCGCAGTCAGCAGGCCCGCCACCGAGCCCGCCTGGACGGTGGCGCTGTCCGGTTTGGCGATCATCCCGCCCAGCACGATGACGGCGGCGGCGCCGGCCAGCATGGCGGCCACCGGCGGGCTCTCGGCCTGGTGCGCCCGGCCGGCCAGAACCTGGTTGGTGGCCAGCGCGCTGGCGGCCAGCACCAGGGCGATCCCCGCCGCGCCAGCGCCGGAATAGAACCCCGACGTGCCGCCGCCCGAGTCGCCGACGGTGCCGAACCATCCCAGAAAACCCCAGAGCACCATCGGAGCGCCGAGCGCGGCGCCCGCCACGTCCCACGGCCTGGCGCGGACCAGGGCTCCGGCAGCGAGCTGATCGAGGGAGTTCATGGCCTGAATCTAGGCGATGACATGGCGCGGCGGCCCGTGGCGGGTCAGCGCCACGGGCCGCCGGGGTACGGGCGGCCGTCTTCAGACGACCGGCCGAGCCGAATCAGCTGCGAGCCGGCAGCGTCCCGCCGGTGTCGGTGAACCGCTTGAAGGCCATGGCGGTGCCGGCCAGCACGGCCAGCAAACTGACCCAGTAGCCGATGCCGTGGCCCTTCTCGATCTTGAACCCGAACACGCCGGCGCCAACGCCGGCGGTGTTGCCCGGCACCACGAAGAGCGCGAGCAGCAACAGCAGCGACGCCAGGGCGAAGGCGGCCAGCACCAGCAGCCGGATCGGGACCGGCAGCTGCACCCTGGCGATCACGTGCGCTGCCAGCAGCACCGCGGCGATGATCGCCAGCAGGATGGCGATCGGTGCCAGCGCGCCATTCCAGGCGCTGAGCGAGGCCGTGCTCGAGAACGTCCCGATCTGCATCTTGTAGGTGAAGAAGTTGAACGTCGAGAAGATGAAGGCCACCAGGCCGGCAGCGATGATCCCCCAGTCCAGCGGGTTGACGCTCTTGGGGTCGAAACCCTGCAGCGCCCCGAGGCCGCCGCCACCGGACGGGCCCACGGCAGGCACCCCGACCCCCGGCTGTGCGAAACCCGATTGGCCCACACCCGGTTCGCCGGGCATCTGGCCGTAGCTTGGCGGCGTGTAGGTCGAGTCGCTCATCGGCGGCTGGCCGTAACCGGGCTGCTCACCACCCGGCTGCTGTCCGTAACCCGGCTGCTGTCCGTAACCAGGCTGCTGTCCGAAACCAGCCGGCTCGCTACCGCTGCCAGGTTGCCGAGGCTCTTCTGTCATCGTCGGTCTCCCCGATCTATGTGGGCTCATAGCTGGTCCACGACCGGGCTCAAGCTATACCCAGCGCCATCGGCGCACAGGCAAAACGCCGAGCCGCCCACAGACCGACGCCGAGCCGACACAGCGCTTCACCGCGTGCGCAGCGCCGCACCCCACACCCAGCAGACCCGGACACGACATCCGGGCAGGCACAGCAGCGGCTAGGAGCCGAGCAGTTCCCGCATCAGCCGCGCGGTCTCGCTGGGGGTCTTCCCGACCCGGACGCCGGCTGCCTCCAGGGCCTCCTTCTTGGCCTGGGCGGTGCCCGACGAGCCCGACACGATGGCGCCCGCGTGCCCCATGGTCTTGCCCTCGGGCGCGGTGAAGCCGGCGACGTAGCCCACCACCGGCTTGGTGATGTGGTCGGAGATGTAGGCGGCCGCCCGCTCCTCGGCGTCCCCACCGATCTCGCCGATCATCACGATGGCCTCGGTGTCCGGGTCGTCCTGGAATGCCTGCAGGCAGTCGATGTGGGTGGTGCCGATCACCGGGTCGCCGCCGATGCCGACCGCCGAGGAGAAGCCGATGTCCCGCAGCTCGAACATCATCTGATAGGTCAGGGTGCCGGACTTGGAGACCAGCCCGATCCGGCCGGGACCGGTGATGTTGGCCGGGATGATGCCGGCGTTGGACTTGCCGGGGCTGATCAGCCCGGGGCAGTTCGGGCCGATGATCCGGGTCTGCTGGCCCTTGCTGACGTTGTAGGCCCACGCCGCCGTGGAGTCGTGCACCGGCACGCCCTCGGTGATCACCACGCACAGCCCGATGCCGGCGTCGATGGCCTCGACGATGGCGCTCTTGGTAAAGGCCGGCGGCACGAACAGAACCGAGACGTCGGCGCCCGTCTTGGCCATCGCGTCGGCGACCGAGCCGAACACCGGCACATCGGCGCCGTCCACGTCCACGGTGGAACCGGCCTTGCGCGGATTGACCCCGCCGACGATGTCGGTGCCCGAGGCCAGCATCCGGCGGGTGTGCTTCATGCCCTCCGAGCCGGTCATGCCCTGGACGATGACCTTGGACTTCTCGTTCAGAAAGATTGCCATCGTGTGAGTCCCTACTTCGCGCTGTGCGCGAGCTCGGCGGCCTTGTCCGCGCCGTCGTCCATGGTGTCGGCCAGTGTGACCAGCGGGTGCCCGGCCTCGGTCAGGATCCGGCGTCCCTCCTCGACGTTGTTGCCGTCCAGCCGGACCACCAGCGGCTTGCTCGCCGAGCTGCCCAGCATGCCCAGCGCGGCCACGATGCCGTTGGCCACCGCGTCGCAGGAGGTGATGCCGCCGAAGACGTTGACGAATACCGACCGGACCGCCTCGTCGCCGAGGATGATCTCCAGGCCGTTGGCCATCACCTCGGCCGACGCGCCGCCACCGATGTCGAGGAAGTTCGCGGGCTTCACCCCGCCGTGCTTCCTGCCGGCGTAGGCGACGACGTCCAGGGTCGACATGACCAGGCCCGCGCCGTTGCCGATGATGCCGACCTCGCCGTCGAGCTTGACGTAGTTGAGGTGCTTGGCCTTGGCCTTGGCCTCCAGCGGATCGGCGGCTGCGACGTCCTCGAGGTCGGCGTTGCCGGCCTGCCGGAAGTCGGCGTTGTCGTCCAGGGACACCTTGCCGTCGAGCGCGACCACCTCACCACTGGCCAACCGGGCCAGCGGGTTGATCTCCACCAGGGTGGCGTCCTGCTCCACGAAGGTCTGCCAGAGCTTCACCACCGTCTCGGCGGTGCTGTCGATCACCTCGGCCGGGAAGTTCGCCTGGGTCAGGATCTCGGTGGCCAACGCCTGGTCCACCCCGGTCATCGCGTCGATCGGCACCTTGGCCAGCGCCTCGGGGCGCTCCACGGCCAGCTCCTCGATCTCCATGCCACCCTCGGCCGAGGCCATCGCCAGGAAGGTGCGGTTGGACCGGTCGAGCAGGAAGGAGAAGTAGTACTCG
Organism: Jatrophihabitans sp.; assembly: GCF_036388195.1. Classification (GTDB taxonomy): domain Bacteria; phylum Actinomycetota; class Actinomycetes; order Mycobacteriales; family Jatrophihabitantaceae; genus Jatrophihabitans_A. The sequence goes on from NZ_DASVSG010000051.1 coordinate 32,911, forward strand.
GCCTCGATCTGGGCGCCCGGATCGACCAGCACCCGGCGCACCGTGTGGCCCTTGATGTCCATGCCCAGGATGGCTTCGGCCGCTGCCTCGGCCTCGGCGGGCGTCTTGGCCAGCTTCACGCCGCCGGCCTTGCCCCGGCCACCGGTCTTGACCTGGGCCTTGACGACCACCACGCCGCCGATCCGCTCGGCGGCCGCGCGGGCCTGCTCGGGAGTGTCGGCGGTCTCACCCAGGCCGACCGGAACACCGTGCGCGGCGAACAGCTGCTTCGCCTGGTACTCGAACAGATCCACGAGATCTCCCGTCCTCATCGACGTGCAGGCCACTGGCGGCGCCCCAGCCAGGCTAGTCGGTCGCCGAGGACGCTCTCCAACCATGCCGACGTGATCTCGCCGACTACCCGGCCTGCCCGACTACCCGGCCCGCCGACTACCCCGGCCCGCCGACTACCCGGCCCGCCGACTACCCCGGCCCCGCTGACTACCCGGCCCGCCGACTACTGCTCGACGGCTACTGGACGGCGGCGCCGACGTTGGTGCGGACCCAGTCGACGATCTCCTCCATGGTCGCGCCCGGGGTGAACACCTTCGCCACCCCCAGCCGGTGCAGCTCGGGGAGGTCGGCGTCGGGGATGATGCCGCCGCCGAACACCACGACGTCGGTGACCTCCCGCTGGGCCAGCAGCTCGGTCAGCCGCCGGAACAGCGTCATATGGGCGCCGGAGAGGATCGACAGCCCGACGCAGTCGGCATCCTCCTGGATCACGGTCTCCACGATCTGCTCCGGCGTCTGGTGCAGGCCGGTGTAGATGACCTCCATGCCGGCGTCACGCAGCGCCCGGGCCACCACCTTGGCGCCACGGTCGTGCCCGTCCAGGCCGGGCTTGGCCACGACCACCCGGATCCGCTCACCCATCTTCTGCTCCGCTCTCGTCCGCGCCCATTCGCTCACGCCATCGTGCACCGCGGGACCAACCCTTACGGCAGGGTATGCCCACCACCGGCCACCTGCGCCACGCTTGCCGTATGAAGATCGCAACAGCCGGATCGGTGTGTAAGAGTGGTTAACAGCGAAGAGCGCAGGGTGCCTTGCAGAGGATTGTGCCGATGTCCGTCCGAGGTTGGGTGTCGCTGGGTCCCGGCGTGCTCCGGCGGACCCCGGCGGCGCTGGTCACCGGAGCGCTGGCCGCTGGCCAGGAGCTGGCCTGGCTGGCCGCGCACGCCCTGACCTACCCGGTCGGGCTGCTGGCCGAGCAGGGGGTTCTGGAGGACTCCCGCTACCGGACCGACACGCTGTCGCCGCTGACCCGTGGGCTGATCCTGGCCGACATCGCCGCCGCCGGACGGCCGGTGGTGCTGGTGCACGGCATCGGCGACAACCGCTCGGCCTTCACCGTCCTGCGACGCACCCTGCGCCGGCGCGGGTTCAGCAGGATCGTCACCGTCAACTACTCGCCGCTGACCTCGGACGTGCGCAAGGCGGCCGCCGCGCTGGCCGGGCACGTGGAGCGGGTCTGCCAGCTGTCCGGCTACGAGCAGGTCTTCCTGGTGGGCCACTCGCTCGGCGGCATCATCGCCCGGTACTACGTGCAGCGCCTGGCCGGCGACGCCAGGGTGAGCACCCTGGTGACCCTCGGCTCGCCGCACGCGGGCAGCCAGCTGGCGCGGGTGGCGCCGCTGCTGGTCGGGCGGCAGCTGCGGCCGAACTCCGAGCTGATGCGCGAGCTGGCCGGCCCGGCCCGCTGCGACACCCGGTTCGTGGCCATCTACTCCGACCGGGACGAGGTGGTGGTGCCCTACAGCAGCGCCCGGCTGGAGCACCCGGACCTGTCCGTCACGTCGCTGCGGGTACACGGTGTAGGGCACCTGTCACTGCTGGTGAACAGCACGGTGGCGCACGCGATCGTCGCCGCGCTGACCACCGAGAGGGACCGGCTGGCGGATCAGCCAGCCGACGGCACGCCCGTCCCGACCGGAAGTTGCTGAGTAGAGAACCAGTACGTTACGGTCGGATCTCGCGCCCCCTTAACATCAAGATCGAACTGCTCGCCACTTCGATCGTGCCGGGACGTCTTGCGCGAGATTCCCGGAAAACACTGATCGAACCGTACGGAGGAACTGCGTGGGACGTCATAGCGCGCCCACCGTGGCCCCGCTGGCAACCCCTGAACCGGCAAACCTTGGACCGGCGAACCTTGGACCGGCGAACCTTGGACCGGCAAACCTTGGACCGGCGAACCTTGGACCGGCTCCTGCTGTTCGTACCGGTCCTCGCCATGCCCGGCCGTCGGGTTCGCGCCAGCTGTCCGGCGGACGGCAGCCAACCGGTCCCCGGGTCGTTCTCGGCGGCCCGCTGGCCCGTCCCGCGCTGCACCGTCCGACGCCGCAGCACCAGACGCCCCAGCACCCGAGGCCGCAGCACCAGACCGCGCCGGTGCACCACATCGAGCCCAGGCATGCCGCGCCGCACTCCCGGAGCACGCTGCGCGATGCCGCGCCGCAACTGCGGAGCACGTACCGTCGCGGCGCGCAGCACCGGGCCGCGGCGCCAGCGGCTACTCCGCAGCCGGACCGGGCGCCGCTGTGGCGCCGATCCCCAGCAGTGCCGGCCGCGGTGGCCGTGCTGGCCGTGTGGAGCAGCGCCACCCTCCCGCATCTGCTGACCGACCCGCAGGCCGCTCCGGCCACCCAGGCCGCCCAGGCCGCCCAGGCCGCCAGCGTCAAGGTCGGCGTCGATGGCCTGGCCGCCCACCACGCCCACCACGCCCTCCGCGCCACCAGGCCGCCGGCCTCGGTCGTCGACCCTGTCGAGCGCGCCGCCGCCGACGCCACGACGGCCAGCGCCTCGGCCCGGCTGGCTGCTGCCGACGGCCGGGTGTCCCGCCAGAGCCGCACCGCGCCGCTGACCGGCGCCGTGGCCGGCCCGGCGTCGAAGGTGCCGGCCCGCTCGGCGACGGTGGTCAAGCCGGCCGCCAAGGTGGCCAGCAGCCGCTGGGTACGGCCGAGCGCCGGAGGCCAGTCGTCCTGCTTCTGCATGCGATGGGGCGTGATGCACGACGGCATCGACCTCGCCGGCCCGCTCGGCTCACCGATCGTGGCGGTCGGTGACGGCGTGGTGGTAGAGGCAGGCCCCGCAGGCGGCTACGGGCTGTGGGTGGCGATTCGGCATGCCAACGGCGACTACAGCATCTACGGCCACATGTACCGGTACTACGTGCGGGTCGGGCAGCACGTCCGGGCCGGCCAGCACATCGCCGACATCGGAGCCAACGGCCGGTCCACCGGGCCGCACCTGCACTTCTCGGTCGCGCACGGCAGCCCGACCGGCCCCTTCATCGACCCGGCGCCGTGGCTCAAGGCGCGCGGCGTCGACATCGGCCCCTACAACCCGGACGCCTGACACCCTGCCCCCAATCGCTCCGGTCCTCGCTCCTTCGTCGCTGCGATCCTCACTCACGCGCGCTCAGCTCCATCGGAGATACTGCGAAGGCAGCAGCGGCCGGCCCGGCCGGAGCGCGATACAGGGGGCGTCCAGCCGATGACCAGTTCCAGCGAGGTCAGGCGCCGTCCGCTACGCCAGCTCGAGCTGCCCGAGGCCATCGTCGCGCAGGGCCGGTACTCGATCGCGATGCGATGGCTGCTGTCCCGGGCGCTGACCCTGTCGATCCTGGTGTTCGGGCACGAGAGCGACGTCACCGGCGATGTGAAGTACTACGCGCGCAGCCTGCACCAGCTCTTCGAGGGCGGCGGCCTGCGCAACACCCTGCAGGAATACCCGCTGCCGGTGTTCGTGGTGATCCTGCCCCAGTTCCTGCTGGGCTTCCTCAACGAGGTCGCCTTCAGCATCCTGTTCGCGCTGTCCATGCTGATCGTCGATGCGGTGTTCACCGGGTTCCTCTGGCGCGGTGACCGCCGGCGCCGAGGGGATGCCACCAACCTGTGGCTGTGGTTCGTCCCGGCGATCGGGCCGCTGGCGTATTTCCGGTTCGACCTGGTGCCGGCGATCCTGGCCGGCGGCGCCATCCTGGCCGCGATCCGCCGGCCGGCGCTGGCCGGCGCGCTGACCGCGTGCGGAGCGGCGCTCAAGCTCTGGCCGGTCGTGATGCTGCCGGCCTTCCTGATCCGGCAGGGTGATCGCCGCCGGGTGCTGGCCGGCTTCTTCGGCGTCGGGGCGCTGATCGGAGGGGTGGCCCTGGCGGTCGGCGGCGTGAGCCGGACGGTGTCGCCGCTGCACTGGCAGTCCGCCCGCGGCCTGCAGATCGAGTCGATCGCCGCCACCCCGCTGATGCTGGCCAGGATGGTTCACCCGGTCGGCACCTGGGAGGTCCGGCTGTCGCAGTACAAGGCCTTCGAGATCTTCGGCCCGGGGGTGCACCTGGCCAGCCAGCTGACCAGCGTGCTGACGGTGCTGGGCGGGCTGCTGCTGATGACGCTGTGGTGGCGGGCCCATACCGCACCCGCGCCGTCGGCCGAGACGCTGGGCTGGATCTTCCTGGCGACCGCGCTGATCGTGACGGTGACCAACAAGACCCTCAGCCCGCAGTACCTGCTGTGGCTCGGCGGCCCGGCAGCGGCGCTGGCGGTCCGGGCGCCGGCCAATCCCGCGGTGCGCACCTTCGCCCGGGTGCTGCTGGTCACGGCGCTGGCGACCCAGTTGGTCTTCCCGGTCGGCTACAACGCGCTGCTCAAGACCCATTCGCTGATGCCGTTGACGACCCTGGACCTGGCGGCGCGCAACCTGCTGCTGCTGTGGCTGACCTGGTACGCGGTGCGCCAGGTCTGGATCCAGACCCGGCGGACGGAGTGACGGCCCTGGCCGCGCTGGCCACGGTCACCCGATCGGCGCGCGCCCGGATCACCGAGCACTGGCAGGTGTCGCTGCTGACCGGGCTGCTGTTCGTCGTCTACAGCGGGTACGGGCTGCTCCGGCACGCCACCTACCTGACCGCCGGCTATGACCTGGGGATCTTCGACCAGGCGGTGCGCAACTATGCCCGGTTCCGGGCGCCACACGTCCCGCTCAAGGGCGCCGACTACAACATCCTGGCCGACCACTTCCACCCGATCATCGCGCTGGCGGCGCCGCTGTACTGGATCTGGGACAGCCCCTGCGTGCTGCTGCTGGTGCAGATGGCGCTGATCGCGGCCTCGGCGCCGGTGGTCTACTCGTTCGCGCTGCGGCGGATGTCGCGCGGCGGCGCCCTGGTGGTGACCGTCGCCTACGGGGTGAGCTGGGCGATCCAGGCGATGGTGGACTTCGACTTCCACGAGGTGGCCTGGGGGCTGCCGATCCTGGCGGTGGCAGTCGACGCCCTGGACCGCCGCGACGACCGGGTCCTGCTCGTCTCGGCCGGCCTGCTGCTGCTGGTGCGCGAGGACATGGGCGCGGTGCTGGTGATGATCGGGCTGGTGCGGCTGGCCTACCGGCCACGGCGCACCGGCTATCTGCTGATCGGCGCCGGCATCGCCGGTTACCTGCTGGTGACCGCGGTGATCATCCCGGCGTTCGCGCCGACCGGGCAGTTCGCGTACTGGACGTTCGACGCGCTCGGGCCCGACCTGCCGCACGCGCTGCTCACCATCCTCACGCACCCGGTCCACACCGTTCAGCTGTTGTTCACCCCGGCCATCAAGGCCCAGACGCTGGCCTACTTCTTCCTGCCGCTGGCGTTGCTGCCGCTTCGCTCGCGCTATTGCCTGATCGCGGCGCCGCTGCTGGCCGAGCGGTTCTTCAACTCCCGCGAGCACGTGTGGACGACGCACTTCCACTACAACGCGCTGCCCTGGCTGGTGCTGGTGCTGGCCATGGTGGACGGCGGCGCCCGGCTCGGCATCTGGAACAGGCCCAAGCTGAACCGGGTGATGCTGGCTTGGCTGGTGATCGTGCCGGTCTACCTGAACACCGTCGCCAACATCACCGCGCCGGTGATCCGCCGGATGCTGATCGGCTCGGCCTGGCAGATGGACGCGCACCTGCGGGACCAGCAGGCCGCCGTGCGCCAGGTGCCGGCCAACGTCTGCGTCTCGGTGGACGACCGGCTGGCCACCCACCTGATCACCACCAATCGGGTGACGTTGCCGGGCATCCCCACCCCGCGAACCGACTTCGTGGTGCTGGACCTGGGCCAGGAGCAGGTCGGCTTCCCGTTGGACTCCCCGCAGCGGGTGCTGGCCGACTCGCGGGCGGCCGGTTTCGTCACGGTGTTCACCCGAGGGAACCTGATCGTGCTCCGCTCCCCCGACTACACCGGCCCGAGCGAGCTGTGCCGGCCGTGACGGCGCCCTCCCGGCTTACAGCTTGACCAGCGGGGCGAACCGGAGCACCAGCCACTTCTGGCCGAGCGAGCCGAAGTCCACCTCGGCCTGCGCCTTCTCCGCGGCGCCGCGCAGCGCCACCACCGTCCCCAGCCCGAAGCCGTCGTGGCTGACCCGGTCCCCGACCTGCAGGTTGAGCATCGGCTTGGTCAGCTTCGCCGCCCCGAACGTCGAGGGCGCGGACGGGGTGAACCGGCGGCCCTGGGCCGGCCGCGCCCGGTAGCCGTGATCGGAGTAGCCGGCGCCGCCCTCGTCGGGGTAGCCGGCGAACGGCTGCCGGTCCACGGCGCCGCTCCACTGGACGTGCTCGATCGGCACCTCGTCGAGGAATCGGGACGGCGGGTTGAAGGCGGGCTGGCCCCACGCGGTGCGGGCCACCGCCCGGCTCAGGTACAGCCGCTGCCGGGCCCGGGTGATGCCGACATAGGCCAGCCGCCGCTCCTCGGCCAGCTCGTCGGGCTCACCGAGGGTGCGCAGGTGCGGGAAGATCCCGTCCTCCATGCCGGCCAGGAACACCACCGGAAACTCCAGGCCCTTGGCGGTGTGCAGGGTCATCAGGGTCACCACGCCGCCGCTGGCATCGGGTATCGAGTCGGCGTCGGCGACCAGGGAGACGTGCTCGAGGAAGGCATCGAGGTCCGCCGGCTCGTCCAGCTGGGCGCGCTGCTCCTCGAACTCGGCGGCCACGCTGACCAGCTCGCGCAGGTTGTCGACTCGGCTCTCGTCCTGCGGGTCGTGGCTGGCTTCGAGCTCCTTCAGGTAGCCGGTCCGGGTCAGCATCTCCTCGATGATGTTGCTGGGCGTGCCGTGCTCCTCGCTGGCCGCGATCTCGCGCAGCTCGCCGAGCAGCCGGACGAACTCGGCGATCGCGTTGGCCGACCGGGTGGCCAGCCCCGGTATGTGGTCCGCCCGGATCAGCGCCTCGGCGAACGGGATCCGCTCCTGGCTGGCGAAGGTCTCGACGAACAGCTCGGCGCGGTCGCCGATGCCGCGGCGCGGGGTGTTCAGGATCCGGCGCAGGCTCACCAGGTCGGTCGGGTTGGCGATCACCCGCAGGTAGGCCAGCGCGTCCCGGATCTCCTTGCGCTCGTAGAACCGGACACCGCCGACGACCTTGTAGGGCAGGCCCAGCCGGATGAAGATGTCCTCGAACACCCGGGACTGGGCGTTGGTGCGGTAGAACACCGCCACGTCCGACGGCTGGGCCAGCCCCGCATCGCTGAGCTCGTCGATCTTCTGCGCGACCCAGCGAGCCTCCTCGTGCTCGTTCTCGGCGACGAAGCCCTCGATCTGCTCGCCGGCGCCGGCATCGGACCACAGATTCTTGGGCCGCCGGCCCGGGTTGCGGGCGATCACCGCGTTGGCCGCGCCCAGGATGGTCTGGGTCGAGCGGTAGTTCTGCTCCAGCAGGATGGTGGTGGCCTCGGGATAGTCCCGTTCGAACTCGTCGATGTTGCGGATCGTCGCGCCGCGGAAGGCGTAGATCGACTGGTCGGCATCCCCGACCACGCACAGCTCCGCGGCGGGCAGGCCGCCGGCGCCGTCCGGGCCGGGCGGGACCGGCTTGCACAGCTCCGCGACGAGGACGTACTGGGCGTGGTTGGTGTCCTGGTACTCGTCGACCAGGACGTGGCGGAACCGCCGCCGGTAGTGCTCGGCGACCTCGGGCAGCCCCTGCAACAGGGTCACGGTGCGCATGATCAGGTCGTCGAAGTCCAGGGCGTGGGATTCGGTGAGCCGGCTCTGGTACCGCTGGTAGACCTCGGCGAGCACCTTCTCCGGCGCGGTGCCGGCCCGCTCGGCGAAGTCGGCGGCCGAGATCAGCTCGTTCTTGAGGTTGGAGATCTGCACCGCCATCGACCGCGCCGGGTACCTCTTGGGGTCCAGGCTCAGCTCGCGCAGCACCATGGTCAGCAGCCGCCGCGAGTCGTCGGCGTCATAGATGGTGAACGAGGACTTCAGCCCGATGTGCTTGGCCTGGGCGCGCAGGATGCGCACGCACATGGAGTGGAAGGTCGAGACCCACATCAGGTTGGCGCGCCCGCCGATCAGCTCGGCGACCCGGGACTTCATCTCCCCGGCGGCCTTGTTGGTGAAGGTGATCGCCAGGATCTCACCGGGCCGGACGCCGCGGGCGGTCAGCAGGTACCCGATCCGCTGGGTGAGCACCCGGGTCTTGCCCGATCCGGCGCCGGCCACGATCAGCAGCGGCGAGCCGGCGTGCTCGACGGCCAGCCGCTGCTGGGGGTTCAGCCCGGCCAGCAGCCCCTCGACCGACAGGCCCGGACGGCGGGCCGGGGCGCTGGACACCTGCTCGTCCGGCGCCTGCTCCACGGCGAACGTGGGCGCGTCGAACAGCCCTGCGTCCGCGGCGACCGGAGCGGGCCGGCGGCGGCTGGGCAGGCTGGGGGCGGTGGAGTGGGCGGCGTCGGCGGTCATCGGGACCAAGCCTACGACGGGCCACTGTCAGAACCAGTGCTACTGCGCCGGGCGTCGGCAGCGGCGCAGCACGCCATCGTGAGAAGCAGCGCCGGGCGGGTTGCCCGGCGCAGACATCCCGTGACAGGATTGGCCCGTGGACAGCACCGGACGCACGTTTTTTTATGGGTACCGCATCGCGGCGCCCACAGCGACCGGTTGACCTGACACACCGACCGATCCCGCCCTGGGCCGCACGGAGCCCGGGGCGTTCTTCTTTTCCGGGGGCCTGCGCTTCGAGGCTGGACGACACCTCGCTCCACCGAGAGGAACCTCCCGTGCACAACACCAGCACCGAGCCAGCAGCGCCCCAGCCGGGGCCGAGCGTGGCGGCCGATCCTGCCGGGATCGGCGTGATGCGGGGTCAGATCGATGCCCTGGACACCGCCATCACCCGGCTGGTCGCCGAGCGCGCCCAGCTGTCGCAGCGCATCCAGACGGCCCGGCTGAATGCCGGCGGCACCCGCGTCGAGCTGGGCCGCGAACGCGCGATCCTGGGCCACTACCGCAGCAGGCTCGGCAGCGAGGGCGCCGCGCTGGCCGATGCGGTGCTGCGGGTCTGCCGGGGCTCCCGGTAGCTCAGACGATCCGGCGGTCGGCCGCCCACCGGGTCAGCTGGTGGCGGGAGGACAGCTGCAGCTTGCGCAGCACGTTGGAGGCATGCGTCTCCACCGTCTTGACCGAGATGAACAGCTCCGTCCCGATCTCGCGGTAGGAGTAGCCGCGGGCCAGCAGCCGCATCACCTCCTGCTCGCGCGGGGTGAGCTGATCCAGCTCCGGGTCGACCGGGCCTGCCGAGCCGCCCCCTGGGTGCCCGCCGTCGCGGAAGGCATCCAGCACGAAGCCGGCCAGCCGGGGCGAGAACACCACGTCCCCGTCGGCCACCCGCCGGATGGCATCGGTCAGGTCGGCGCCGGAGATGGTCTTGGTGACATAGCCGCGGGCGCCGGCCCGGATGACGGTGATCACGTCCTCGGCGGCGTCGGAGACCGACAGCGCCAGGAACTTGGTCGCGGGCAGCTCCGGCAGCACCGCCGCCACCACCGCCGGGCCACCGCCGTCGGGCAGGTGCACGTCGAGCAGCACCACGTCCGGGGCGGTGTGCCGGATCGTGGCGATGGCCTCGGCGACGCTGCCGGCCTCGCCGACGATGTCGAGCCCGGCGCCGATCTCGGCGCGGACGCCGGCCCGGAACATCGCATGGTCATCGACCAGCACCACCCTGGGCCGGCCGGAGGCGTCTTGGCTGTCTTGGCTCATGTCCCTCATTCCAGTTCCACCCGCAGTTGCACTTCGGTTCCCTGGCCCGGACTGGACCTGATCGTCGCGGCGCCGTGCTGGCGCTGCAACCGGCCCACGATAGAGCCGCGGATGCCCTGCCTGCTCGGATCGATCCGGTCCGGGTCGAACCCGGCGCCGCGATCGCGCACGAACACCGAGGCGCTGTCGGCGGAGAGCTCGGCGTACACCGACACGCTGGTGACCTGGGCGTGCTTGGCGGCGTTGACGAGGGCTTCGCGGCTGGCCGCCACCAGCGCGTCCAGCCGGCTGTCCATCGGATGGTCACCGACCACCACCACGTCGACGGCGATGGCATAGGTGTCCTCCACCTCGGCCGCGGCGGCGTGCAGGGCGGCGCCGAACCGGCCGTTGGGCACTCCGGCGCCGTAGAGCTTGGTGCGCAGCTCGCGTTCCTGGCTGCGCGCGAGCCGGGCGACCTCACGCGGCTGGTGGGCATTGCGCTGGATCAGCGCCAGGGTCTGCAGCACCGAGTCATGCAGGTGCGCGGCGATGTCGGCCCGCTCCTCGTTGCGGATCCGCTCCCGGCGCTCGGTGGACAGCTCACGCACCAGCTTCAGCCACCACGGCCCGGTGATCAGGGCGAGGCCACCGGCGGTCACCAGCACCGCGGCCAGGCCCGCGCCGGCCGCCGAGATGCCGGCCCGGGCCAGGATGAACACCGCTCCGGTGAGCACCAGCGTGACCCCGGCGATGATCCGCAGCCAGCCGATCCGATCGGTGGCGCCGGCGGCCAGCGACGAGCTCGACAGCCGCCGCCAGCGTTCCCGCTCGGTCTCCGAGGCCTGCCGCCAGAGCAGCGCGGCGCCGAAGCAGGCCAGCAACGACGGCACGAACCACCAGCCCAGCGGCAGGGTGTGGGCGTTGATCAGCAGCACCACGGCCGCGGCGACGGCCGCCACCACGTACTGCGCCGCCGAGCGGGCCGAGCCTTCGGGCTCGTCCTCGGACCGGGTCCGCAGCACGATCCAGAAGGCGCCGTAGAGCAGCACCCCGAGGCCCCCGCTGAAGGACAGCAGGACGAAGGCGAGCCGGACCACGCTCCGCCGCAGGCCGAGGTGGTCGGCCAGCGCGCCGGCCACCCCGCCGAGCAGCCGGCCGTGCAGGTTGCGGTAGAGCCGGACGGGTTGCTGCGGCTCGGCGGCAGCGGGCTCGACGGACAGGGGCGTAGTCATCGTGTTCCCATTCTGGCTGGCACCGGGGCCGCTCGGCATCAGGTGAAGGACCCAGTTGGATGCTCAGCGCGGATCAGGGACGGTTGGGGGTGGTTCCCGATACCGTGACAGCGCCCCATCGCCCAGGCTGAACGGCATGACGATGACTGATCCCGGCTCGGGGCCGGTGCCGCCCACCCCGCCGCCGCCCGGCTATCCCGCGCCGCCGACCCACTCCTCCCCGGGCGGCCCGGCGCCGCAGCGGTGGCTTCGCCGCAGCCGCACCGACCGGATGATCTCCGGAGTCGCCGGCGGGCTGGGCGAGTACTTCGGCGTGGACCCGGTGATCTTCCGGGTGCTGTTCGCGGTGCTGTCCTTCTTCGGCGGCGTCGGGCTGGTGATGTACGGCGTGGCGTGGCTGCTGGTGCCCGAGCCGGAGGTCGGCACGTCGGCGCTGGACAAGGCCATCACGCAGCTGCGGGTACGCCGGATCCCGCCCTGGCTGGTACTGATCGGCGGCGCCATCGTGCTCTGGGTCGGCTGGTTCTCCTGGTGGTCCCCGGGCCCGACGTTCCCGGCGATCATGCTGCTGGCGTTGCTGCTGCTGCTGCTGATCCACCGGCTGGAGCGGTTCGAGCGCCAGCCGTTGCCCGGTCCGGCCCTGGAGTGGTCGCCGCCGGCGGCCGGCGAGCCGCAGACCGCCTCGGATGCAGGTCAGACCCCGCTGATCCCGCCGCTGAGCGACACCCGGCGATCGATGCAGGCCTGGCTCACCGAAGCCGGGGCGGCGCACCGCGAGCGGGTTCGGCGGCGGCGGCCGATCAAGGTCGGCGTCGCGGGCAGCCTGGCGATCGCCTGGACGGTGGTGGCGCTGCTGGACGGGTTCGGCCGGGTGCCGTTCCCGGCGTACCTCTGGGTCGGTCTGGCGGTGCTGGGCACCGGCCTGCTGGTCAGCGTGATCACCCGGCGGCTGACCCTGTCGCTGCTGGCGCCGATCGCGGTGCTGGCGCTGGCCACCTTCGCCCTCGGCGCAACCCGGACCAGCCTGACCGACGGTTCCGGTGAGCAGGGTTGGAAGCCCGTGTCGGCCGACCAGCTGGTCGATCATCGCCTGTTCGCCGGCCGGTCCACACTGGACCTGACCGCGCTGGGCACGCTGGACTCGGCCCGGACGGTGCGCCTGTCGCAGGCCGCCGGCGAGGTGCGGGTGTTCCTGCCGGCCGGCCTGAACGCCACGGTGATCGCCGACGTCCACCTGGGCGAGATCACCAACGGCCGCGACTACGACACCGGCCAGCACGTCGACGGCATGAACGTCCACTCCGAGCTCCGGCCGCCGGCCGGGGTGACCGGGCCGCCGATCACCATCTACGTCGACCTGGAGGCCGGGCACGTCCAGGTGGACCGCGAGGTCAGCTGACGCTGAGGGCCGGCGGCGTCAAGGTCGCCCGGCTCAGGGCGCAGGGTTGCCTGCGATCGGTTCCACTCCAGTAGCGGTTCGGATCGCCGTGGCCAGCCTGCGACGTATCATCGCGTGCCAGCCGGGACGAGCGCTGGAGTCTTCGTCAGACTCCCTGCTGGATTGCTTGTCGATGTGCCGTGACAGGGCGCTGATAACGCCCCATCGTACTTCTCGCATTGGCCGGAACCGGCGCCACGCGGTCGGCGCCACCGTAAGCCCGACTAGGCACAAGAGCAACGGGCCGAAGAGTGTCGACCATGCGAATGCATGAGTGGCGATCGCTGGCATGCTCGCGTTTCGTTCCAACACCAGCGCCAAGCCGAGGGCAAGACCTGCGTTGACTGCCAGGACCAGCAGGCTGATAACGCTCACCAACAATAGGGCCCACCAATTTCGCTGGACAAATGTCAGCGCAGCATAGTGAGCCATCAGCTGACCCACGATAAGAGACCAGAGAACGTAACCAACGGCGATGGCCAGGTACTGCGCCAGATCTCGCCCACCGTTCCAGGCAAGCAATGCAGCGCACTGGAGTAGGGCGGCAGCCATCACCCAGCCAAGGTTCTGCCGAAGCCTGGCCAGCAGGCCGCGCCGCATGCGGCGGCTACCAGCCTGGCGGGATCGTCGCAGCCAACATCGTCGGGCGTTGCGCAGGCGATTCATCTTTGTTTGATACGCCATGGACTCCAGGCTTTGACGGGTTTCCTGGTCTCGTTTGATGAACTCGCCGATCTCGGCGGCAACGTAAGCAAGCGCCACACTCAGACCGAGAATGGCCAACGATACTATTACATTGACGTGCTCACCCCAGCCGTGTAGCGCCCCAGCGAGGCCGACAAACACGCTACCTCCACCAGTGACAAGGATGACGTCGATGAGAACTACTCGCCGTCCGAGGCCGTAGGCCGACTGCACCGCCACCGGCAACTGCGCGGACGTCCACAAGCTGGCGATGAAAGCCACCAGCACGGTGGCTGTTACACCGAGCAAGCCCAGCGTTGTATCGGTCGGGATAGTCATCACCGGCCGGCCGCGCAGCGCAGGTAATCCGAGCACGTTCATATAGGCGTTTCCAGCGGTGACGACAAGGTAGAGGAAAAAGCCGAAGCAACTAATGATCCCAACCATTCGATGCGTGCTGCGCGAGGCAGCCCGGATCTTCTCCGGTTCGAATTTCTGGGACGATGGATCTTCGGTCATTGGCAGAGACTACGACCTGTCAACGTCGTTCACCTGGCGGTGGAGCCGAGTTCCCTGTCCTCCTCGGCAGCGCTGGCGGCCATCTGCTCCAGGTTGGCTGCGACCCGGTCGTCGGACATCCGGACCTTCAGGGCGAGCCAGTACACGACCGCTGACAGGACGAGCAGCACGACGAAGCCCATCTCGAAGCCGATCGTCGAGGTGTTGCCCGCGTGCTTGCTCTTCTCCGGGTAGTCGCCGAGGTAGCTGATCAGGCACAGGCCACCCAGCCAGGGCAACACCCAGGTCGCGCCGGCCTTCCAGTTCATCTCGGGCATGCTGTCCCGGCTGGTGGCGTAGAAGATCGCCAGCACCACGGAACCGAGCGCCACCGCCACGAACAGCTTGGGTGCTGGACACCTCCACCAGCCAACAGACGCCTCGATGATCAAGGGGCGAAGACATCGACGCCACGCCCCCGGGCGACAACCATGCGTGCCGCTCGTCGGCTCCGGGCGATGGCGAGCCTAAGGGGCTACTTCAGGATCTGGCGGGCGATGACCATCCGGTTGATCTGGTTGGTGCCCTCGTAGATCTGGGTGATCTTGGCGTCGCGCATCATCCGCTCCACCGGGAAGTCCTCGGTGTAGCCGTAGCCGCCGAAGATCTGCACCGCGTCGGTGGTGACCTTCATCGCCACGTCCGAGGCGAACGCCTTCGCCGACGCCGAGTACCAGGTCAGCCCCGGCTCCCCCCGCTCAGCCTTCGCGGCCGCCGCGTAGATCAGCTGCCGGGCCGCCTCGGTCTGCATGACCATGTCGGCGAGCATGAACTGCAGTCCCTGGAAGTCCGCGATCGGCTTGCCGAACTGCTTGCGCTCCTTCATGTACGCGATCGAGGCGTCGATGGCGCCCTGGGCGATCCCGAGCGCTTGGGCGCCGATGGTCAGCCGGGTGTGGTCGAGGGTGGCCAGCGCGGTCTTGAACCCGGTGCCGGGCTCGCCGATGATGCGGTCCACGGGGATGGCGCAGTTCTCGAAGTGGATCTCGCACGTCGGCGAGCCCTTGATGCCCAGCTTGCGCTCGTGCATGCCGACCGAGAAGCCGGGGTCGTCCTTGTGCACCACGAACGCCGAGATGCCCCGGGCGCCCTGCGACGGGTCGGTCACCGCCATCACCGTGTAGTGGGTGGACACGCCCGCATTGCTGATCCAGCACTTGGTGCCGTTGAGCACCCAGTGGTCGCCATCGAGCACCGCCCGGGTGCGCATCGCGGCGGCGTCGGAGCCGGCCTCGCGCTCGGACAGCGCGTAGGAGAACATCGCCTCACCGGAGGCCACCGGCGGCAGCACCTGCTTCTTCAGGTCCTCCGAGGCCGACAGCAGCAGCGGCATGGTGCCGAGCTTGTTCACCGCCGGGATCAGCGAGGACGACGCGCAGACCCTGGCCACCTCCTCGATCACGATCGCGGTGGCCAGCGAATCCGCGCCGGCGCCGCCGTACTCCTCGGGGATGTGGACGGCGTGGAAACCCGAGCGGACCAGGGCGGCCAGCACATCGTGCGGGAACTGCGCGGTCCGGTCCACCTCGGCGGCCCTGGGCGCGATCTTGTCCTCGGCCAGCGAGCGCACCGCCTCGCGCAACATGGTGTGCTCGTCGCTGAGCCGGTAGCTGTCGAAGTTCGGATTGAGCGCCATGGCGATAAGCGTTACCCATCGGTAGCGGCTTCGCAACGATCTGCGCGCATCATCACTGCGGCTGGCCGCACGGCCGTCCCGGGCGCCTCGATCAGGGCAATCCCCGGCTGCCCGGCGAGCGAAACCGGTGCTAC
The DNA here is from genome assembly GCF_036388195.1 of Jatrophihabitans sp. Taxonomy (GTDB): domain Bacteria; phylum Actinomycetota; class Actinomycetes; order Mycobacteriales; family Jatrophihabitantaceae; genus Jatrophihabitans_A. Next base: position 48,627 of record NZ_DASVSG010000051.1, read on the forward strand.
CTCACCGAAGCGATAGCCTCGGATCCGGCCCGGCCGCCTCGCCGGGGCGTCCACCGTCCACCGTCCAGGAGGCCAGTCATGACTCAGCGTCCTCGCCTCTCGGTGATCGGCACCGGCTATCTCGGGGCCACGCATGCGGTGTGCATGGTCGAGCTGGGGTACGAGGTCATCGGCCTGGACGTCGACGCCGACCGGATCGAGACGTTGCGGGCCGGCCGGATCCCGTTCTTCGAGCCGGGGCTGCCCGAGCTGCTGGCCAAGCACATCGACTCCGGACGGCTGCGGTTCACCACCGACTACGCCGAGGCAGCCGAGTTCGCCGACGTCCACTTCGTCTGCGTCGGCACCCCGCAGAAGGAGGGGCAGTACGCCGCGGACCTCAGCTACCTCTGGACGGCGTTCCGGTCGCTGGCGCCTCGCCTGGACCGGAAGGTGCTGGTGGTCGGCAAGTCCACGGTGCCGGCCGGGACCGCGGCGCAGCTGGCCGAGCTGCTGGCCGAGCACGCGCCGCACCCGGAGGTGGAGCTGGCCTGGAATCCCGAGTTCCTGCGCGAGGGCTTCGCGGTCGAGGACACCCTGCGTCCGGACCGGCTGGTCTTCGGGGTGCGCAGCGAGTGGGCCGAGCAGACGCTGCGCTCGGCGTACGCGCCGGTCATCGACACCGGCGCCCCGGTGATCGTCACCGACTTCGCCACCGCGGAGCTGGTCAAGGTCGCCGCCAACTCGTTCCTGGCTACCAAGATCAGCTTCATCAACGCCATGGCCGAGGTGTGCGAGGCCACCGGCGCCGACGTCACCCAGCTCGCCGACGCCATCGGCCATGACGTCCGGATCGGCCGGCGGTTCCTCAATGCCGGCCTCGGCTTCGGCGGTGGCTGCCTGCCCAAGGACATCCGGGCCTTCATCGCCCGGGCCGAGGAGCTGGGGGTCGACCAGGCGGTGTCGTTCCTGCGCGACGTCGACGAGATCAACCAGCGCCGCCGGGCCCGGACCGTCGAGCTCGGCCTGGACCTGCTGGACGGCTCGTACCGCGGCACCCGGGTCGCCATCCTGGGTGCTGCGTTCAAACCGAACTCCGACGACGTCCGGGACTCACCCGCCCTGGACGTGGCTGCCGCGGTCGGCCGGCGGGGCGCCAGCGTGCTGGTGTTCGACCCCGAGGCCAATGCCAGCGCGCAACGGCTGCACCCGGAGCTGGACTACGCGGCCTCGCTGGAGGAGGCGGTCGAGCAGGCCGACCTGATCATGCTGCTGACCGAGTGGTCGATCTTCCGCGCGATGGATCCGCACGCGATCGGCGCCCGGGTCGTCCAGCGCAACGTCGTGGACGGCCGCAACGTGCTCGACCCGGTGCAGTGGCGGGCCGCCGGCTGGACCTACCGGGCGCTCGGCCGGCCGTAGCTCGGGGGTATGTCCCTAGCTCGGGTACGTCCGGCGCCGGCTCGGCCCAGCCGGCGGTCGGAGGTCAGGCAGGCCCTTCCTGGAGCAGTTGCCGTTCGGACTTGGTGACGGCCGGCAGGTGCGTCGTGCCCAGGGTGATGGTCTGGGGCAGCGCCTTGCTCTCGACGTCGATCTTGGTGAACTGATCGGACTGGGCCCGTGCGACGTAGGCGCCGGCCGGGCCGCCCACGATCGCGTAGCCGCCGGCCGGGTCGTTGGCCGCGTACATGGCGGGGGTCAGGAAGAGCAGGTACTTCCCGCCGGTGAGCAGCGCCGGCTTGCCGGTCTCGACGTCATCGCCGGGGGTCACGACCTCGATGTCGTTGGAGGTGGTGGACCCGGAGATCACCTTCGAGACGTGCATGCGCACGTAGACCGTCGGAGCCCCGCCGGCCGGGAACGGCTTGGCCACCACCTGGCCGGTCGAGGTGGCGACGACCACGGCGCTGGCGCGCTCGGTCAGCTCAGAGACGTTCTGGAAGATGTGGGCCCGCGAACCGACCTCAGCGATCCTGGGCACCTTGGCGTCCGAGCTGTCGCTCCCGCACCCGGTCACGCTCAGCAGCCCGGCCGAAGCCAGCGCGAGGATCGCAGCATTAATAGAGCGCATTGACGCCTGCCTTGTCGTCGCTGGCCGGTCCGCTGACCGTGCGGCTGTCGTAGGGGTACATCAGGATTCCGGTCGAGGCGGTGTTGTGGGCCAGGCCGAAGGCGTGCCCGATCTCGTGGGCCGCCACCCCCTGGATCTTGGAGGAGCTGTAGCCGGAGACCAGCGTCCAGTTGAGCACGACCTCCATCTGGCCGGACACCCAGTGCCCACCGGAGCACGGCGGGAAGCTCTGGACGGTGCCGAGGGCGCGGGTGACGCCGGTCCAGGACACCGTGTTGCCGCGGCTCTCGTTCAGGCCGGTGAAGTCGGCGGGCCGGGTGTTCCAGAGGATCCGCCCGTCCAGACCGCCCCAGGACGCCGCGGCGTTGCTCCAGTACGGATAGGAGATGTAGGGCGAGGGCACGTAGAAGCTGATGCCGCTGTGCGACCACTTGCAGCCCAGCGTGTTGTACGCCGCCGCCTGTGGCGCATTAGCGACCGCGACGACCGACAAGGCCGCCACCGCAGAGGAGATAACCCGGACAAATCGTCTTTTCATGCACGGAGAGTAGCGATCGTGACAAAGATCGGCAAGAGGTGTTTACGTCGGGTAATTGCTCTGCAGTCACCGACCATCATGTGCTGTTACGCGAACGACTGCTACCGTTACATGTAACAAGCGGAGGTGAGCTGGTGGCAAGCACAACGACTCGCTCCCGGGTGCGGGCCTATCGCGCTCGACTGCGAGCGCAAGGTCTGCGTCCGATACAGATCTGGGTTCCTGACATGGCCGCCCCGGGGTTCGCCGAGGAGGCGCACAGGCAGTCCCGTGCTGTCTCGGCGAGTCAGGGCGCGGAAGCGGATCAGGCGTTCGTCGACTCGGTATCGGAATGGTCTGAGGATTGAGGCGAGGCGAGATCTGGACCGTTGCCGGCGGGGGTGACTACGCCAGCAAGCCGCGGCCGGCGCTCATCCTGCAGGACGATCACTTCGACACCGACTCGATTACGGTCTGCCTGTTCACCTCCGACCCCACCGATGCCCCGCTGTTCCGGTTGGAGATAGCGCCTTCGCCCACGAACGGGCTGGATTCCACGAGCCGTCTGATGCTCGACAAGATCACGACAGTCCATCGCCGCAGGCTGGGCAGCAAGCTCGGCGTTCTCTCCGATGCCGACCTGCTGCGCGTCAACCGCGGCATCATGGTGTTCCTCGGAATCGCCGGCACATCGTAGGGCCGCCGACTATTCGCACACCCGCTTCGACTACCTCACCCTGGTCGGCCTGCTGGTGCTCTGAGTCGGCCAACAGCGATTGCGTAATGACCTTGTCCTGTATGTGGAACCAGTTCTGTCAGACCTCTGTCGTAGTGTCTGATGTATGACGACGGCGGTGGATGCGGGTGCGGCGGTGCTTGCTGCTTCCGGGTTGCCGGCCGCCGTTGCCGAGCTTGCCGAGTGCTCGTTGTCGACGTTGGCTGATGACGAACTGCTGGAGGTGATCCGGGTTACCGAGCGGGCCCGGCGGCAACTGGAAGCCCTGGACGCAACACTGATCGCGGAACTGGAAGCTCGGAATCTGCCCGGCCGGTTGGTGTTGCGCGGGCCTGCCCAGTTGCTGTCCGGACTGTTGAACCTGTCCCCGGCCGAGAGCTCAGCCCGCGTGAGACAGGCCCACGAACTGGGACCCCGCAGCACCCTGACCGGAGACTGGCTGCCACCCCTGCTGCCGGTCACCGCCGCCGCACGTGTGGCGGGAGCCATCACCGCCAAGCACGCCGAGGTCATCATCCGGACGATGAACCGGCTGCGGGCCGCGCAACTGCCGGTGCCGGACCAAGCCGACGCGGAGGCATTCCTCGTCGAACAGGCACAGAACTTCAACGCCGCCATCCTGGCCGGCATTGCCCGGCAGTTGATCGACACCCTGGACCCGAACGGCCGGCTCGCCGACGAGCAAAGCCAGCAACGCCGCCGGTTCCTGACCTGCGTGCCGACCGGTGACGGGATGCACCGGCTGACCGCCGACCTCGATCCCGAGACCGCCGCGCTGGCGATGACCGTGCTGCACGCACTGGCCGCCCCGAAACCGTCCACCGCAGGTGATCGGGATGAGCGCAGCGCCCGGCAGCGGCTGCACGACGCCTTCGGATCGGTGCTGAAGCTGGCCCTGCGTGCCGGGGAACTGCCCACCAGCAGTGGAATTCCGGCGACCGTGCTGATCACCATGACCGCCGACCAGTTCGAGACCGGCGCCGGCCTGGCGCAGACGAGCTACGGGCAGAAGCTCAGCGTCGACCAAGCCTTGCGGATGGCCGACCAGGCAGCGATCGGCTGGATCGTGCACAACAGCACGGGCGGCATCCTCAACTACGGCACCACCCGACGCACCGCCACCGATAAACAAACCCTGGCCCTGATCGCCCGCGACCAGGGTTGCGCCTTCCCAGGCTGTGCCGACCCGCCGGAGTGGACCGAGAAACACCACATCAAAGCCTGGCGGCACGGCGGCGCCACCGATCTCGACAATCTCTGCCTCCTGTGCGACTTCCACCACGACCGCATCGACACCGGCGGCTGGACCATCACCATGCTCGACGGCGTGCCGTGGTTCGTGCCACCGGCCTGGGTCGACCCGGAGCAGGAGCCCCGCAGGAACATCCGGGCATGAGAGGCGACCGAAGCGCAACCCACCGGGCGTTGAGCTGCCCGAAGCGCAACCCACCGGGCGTTGAGCTGCCCGGAGCGACGCTCACACGCCGGTTGGGTGACGCTCGGGTCAGCTGGTGATGTCCTTGCGGGCGAACCTGGTCCAGGCCAGGGTGAAGAACACGGCGCTGTAGATCACCGACAGCGCGCAGCCGCGGATCATGTCGTCCCAGCTGATCACCGGGGTGAGGGCATCCAGCCACGAGTACTGGAAGTGGGTCGGCAGCACCACGCGG
>NZ_DASVSG010000052.1:0-6140 GCF_036388195.1 Jatrophihabitans sp.
CGGACTTGCCGGCCGCGATCTCCTCGATCCGCTCCAGCCGCTTGACGTACGCCTCGAGGCTCTCGCGGCGCGCGCCGGGCCGTCCGCCCGAGCTGGCGTCGGACGCCTGGGTGAGCACGGCCTCGATGGTCTGCGGCTGCACCTCGTTGTGATGGGCCTCGACGGCGTGCGCCACGGCCTCGCTCTCACCGTACTTGCGCAGCAGCTCCGCGCCGATGATGGCGTGGCTGCCCTCGACCTCGTGGGTGAGCGCCTTGCCGATGTCGTGCAGGAACGCCGCCCGCTTGATGAGGCTGGTTTCCAGGCCCAGCTCGCTGGCCATGATGCCGGCGATGTGGGCGGTCTCGATGAGGTGCCCGAGGACGTTCTGGCCGTAGCTGGTCCGGTACTTCAACCGTCCCAGGGTGGGGATCAGCCGCTCGTCCAGGTCGGTGATGCCGATCTCGGCGAGGGAGTCGCGGGCGGCCCGCAGGCACAGCTCGTCCACCTCGACCTTGGCCGACTCGTAGATCTCCTCGATGCGGTGCGGGTGGATCCGGCCGTCCAGCACCAGCTTCTCCAGGGTGATCCGGGCGATCTCCCGGCGCACCGGATCGAAGCAGGACAGCAGCACCGCTTCGGGGGTGTCGTCGATGATCACGTTCACCCCGGTGACCGATTCGAAGGCCCGGATGTTGCGGCCCTCGCGGCCGATGATCCGGCCCTTCATCTCCTCGCTGGGCAGGTGCAGCACGCTCACCACGGTCTCGGTGGTCTGCTCGCTGGCGATGCGCTGTACCGCGTCGACCACGATGGCCCGGGCCCGGTCGGTCGCCTCGGCACGCGCCTCGGTCTCGATCGTGCGCACCAGGGCAGCGGCGTCCCGGCGGGCGGTGGCCTCGACCGTGGTGAGCAACTCCAGCTTGGCTTCCTCGCTGGTGAGCCCGGCCACCCGCTCCAGCGCCGCGGTGTGCTCGAGCTCCTGCCGCAGGGTGGCCGCGGTCAGCTCCGAGCGCAGCTCCTCCAGAGCCACCCCCTCGGCGTCCAGCGCGATGCGGCGGGCGTGGATGTCGTGCAGCTGGGTTTCCAGCTCGGATTCGCGGCCGGCCAGCGCCTCGGCGCGCGCCGTCAGCTCCTCTTCCCGCGTGGCCAGGGCCGTCAGCCGCGCCTGCGACTCGCGTTCGGCGGCCCGTCGGGCATCGGCGATCAGGTCTTCGGCCACCGTCTCGGCCCGCGACCGGACGGCGTCGGCGCTGGCGCGAGCCGCCGCGACCTCGGTCTGGGCCGCCCTGCGCAGCGACTCGATCTCGGCCTCGGCGGCGCGGCGGGCGGCGTCAGCCTCCTTGATCGCCCGTTGCCGGACCGCTTCGGCCTCGGTCTCGGCTTCGGCAACCCGATCGTGCCCGTGGGCCGGCCGCTGGACAGAGGCTTCGCTGGCTGCGGAGCGGCCGGCGTACAGGGACAGGAATCGAAGGCCGAGGATCAGAATCAACACGAACACCGCGGCGATAGCCGCGAACTCAGTCGAACTCACGAACGTCCCCCTCTCGCGGAGGCGACGCGTCCGTCAGGACCCGTCGCGACAGCACTGCCAGGAGGCGGAGCCGGGGGCCGAACCCACAGGCGAACACAGAATGGAGGCGCCTCCGCAGGTGCTAGCGGCGGCGGTCGTTATCTCCTTCGGTCCTCGGCGTGGCGACGGTCAACGGGCAAACATGACGCGGTGTATGTCAGTGCGCTGCGCTTGTGACGCGACGCATCCAATCTCCTGATCTTGTGAGGCTATGAACGATGTGGCACAGGGTCAAGCCAGCCATGCGGTGTCATCGGGGGCAGTGTCTTCGCCGCATCCTCCGACAGCGTCCCTAACCACCTGAAAGGCCATGGACGGCGGATAACCCTTGCGAGCCAGCATTCCCACCAAACGCCGCGTTTTGACCTCCGGCGTCAGCCGGGTCATCGACCGGAGCTTGCGCAGCACCAGCTGCCGGGCCACCTCAGCCTCGTCCTCGGCGGCGACACCTGCCACCGCGGTGGTGATCACGGCCTCCTCGACGCCCCTGTCCCGCAGCTGGCGGCTGATCTCACGCACGGCGATACCGCGGTCGCGTTGCCGGGACTGCACGTAGCCCTCGGCAAAAGCGCGATCGTCCACCAGCCCGACAGCAGCCAGCCGATCCAGCACCTTGGTCGACGCCGCTTCAGGAACCTGGCGGGCCGCGAGCGCGTCGCGGAGCTCGGCCCGGCTGCGGGCCCGCGCCGTCAAGAGGCGTAGGCAGATCGTCCGGGCCACATCTTCGGGGTCTGCCTCGGGATCGGCACGTCGATCATCGAGTTCCGAGGGTTCGGCGGGCGGGGCACAGGCGCCCCCACCCGCCGACCGCGAGCGAGCCACTCCTGCTAGAAGTCGACCGGGGCCGGCAGCGGGGTCTCGGCCGTCACCTGAGCACCCACTCCCAGCTTCTCCTTGATCTTCTTCTCGATCTCCTCCGCGAGGTCGGGGTTGTCACGCAGGAAGTTGCGCGAGTTCTCCTTGCCCTGGCCGAGCTGATCGCCCTCGTAGGTGTACCAGGCGCCGGACTTGCGCACGATCCCCTGATCGACGCCGACGTCGATCAGCGAGCCCTCGCGGCTGATCCCCTGGCCGTAGACGATGTCGAACTCGGCCTGCTTGAACGGCGGGGCCACCTTGTTCTTGACGACCTTCACCCGGGTCCGGTTTCCGACCGCCTCGCCGCCGTCCTTGAGGGTCTCGATGCGGCGGACGTCCATGCGCACGGACGAGTAGAACTTCAGCGCCTTGCCGCCGGTGGTCGTCTCGGGCGAGCCGAACATGACCCCGATCTTCTCGCGCAGCTGGTTGATGAAGATCGCGGTGGTGCCGGAGTTGCTCAGCGCGCCGGTGATCTTGCGCAGCGCCTGGCTCATCAGCCTGGCCTGCAGGCCGACGTGGCTGTCGCCCATCTCGCCCTCGATCTCGGCCCGGGGCACCAGGGCGGCGACCGAGTCGACCACGATGATGTCCAGGGCGCCGGAGCGGATCAGCATGTCCATGATCTCCAGCGCCTGCTCACCGGTGTCGGGCTGGCTGACCAGCAGCGCGTCGGTGTCGACCCCGAGGGCGCGGGCGTATTCGGGATCCAGCGCGTGCTCGGCGTCGATGAACGCCGCCACACCGCCGGCAGCCTGGGCATTGGCGACGGCATGCAGCGCCACCGTGGTCTTGCCCGAGCTCTCCGGGCCGTAGATCTCGATGATCCGGCCGCGCGGCAGGCCGCCGATCCCCAGCGCGATGTCCAGCGCGATGGAGCCGGTCGGAATCACCTCGATGGGCACGTAGGGCCGCTCGCCCAGCCGCATCACCGAGCCCTTGCCGAACTGCTTGTCGATCTGACCCAGGGCGACCTCGAGTGCCTTGTCGCGGTCAAATGCTGCGGCCATGTTGGTACCTCTCTCAAGTGGCTGTTCCGTCGAGAGCAACGCTAGATCTGACCACCGACACTTTCGCCGGCGAGGCACATCTGTGGACGACCACGCGCTCGCCCATCCAGGTTAGCGAACACCTGTTCGATTGTCCGCAACACGCCGACACCAGTTCCGCCGACCGCTGCCCGACGCTCAGCGCAGCTTCTGGGGGACATCGAATTCCTGGCAGATCGCCCGCCACACCGATTTCGGGGAGTCGCCCCGCTCGATGGCGTCGTTGACGGTGGCGCCCAGCGCCGGCACCCGGAAGTCCGCAGCCAGCGAATGCGCATACGTCGACCCGAACCGGGCTTCCATCCGCTCCCAGAATTCGCTCAATCGCACACCTGGAACAGTAGTGCGGGTGCGGCCGGTCGCGGTGCTCGGGCAAGATCTCCCCATGCCGGTTCCCGCCTCCCCCGCACCCGAGCCGGCCCGCTGGTACGCGCAGGAGACGCTGCGTGGCGCCCTGGTCACGCTGGCGCCGTTGCAGCCCGAACACGCCGAGGGCTACGCGGCGGCGGTGCGCTCCGACGACGGCGCCGAGCAGGTGTACCGGTGGCTGGGCAGGGCGCCCATCCCGGTGACCGCCGAGCTGGCCCGGGCCGAGATCCTGGCCGCGCTGGCCGCCCGGGCCCGCGGTGACCGGTTTCCGTTCGCCCAGCTGGACGCCGTGACCGGGGAGGTGCTGGGCACCACCAGCTACTACGACGTGCACCCGGAGCTGCGGACCCTGGCGATCGGCTACACCTGGCTCGGCAGGCGGTGGTGGCGCACCGGCCACAACACCGAGTCCAAGCTGCTGCTGCTCAGCCAGGCCTTCGACGTGCTGGGAGCGGCCCGGGTGGTCTGGCACACCGACGTGCTCAACGAACGCTCCAGGGCGGCGATCGAGCGGCTCGGCGCGACCCCGGAGGGGGTGCTGCGCAAGCACCGGATCCGGGCCGACGGCAGCTGGCGCGACACCGCCCAGTTCTCGATGACCGATGAGGACTGGCCTGCGGCCCGCGACCGGCTGCGGGCCAGCCTGCGGCGCTGATCCGCCCGCTGCCGCTGTCGTACCCCTCGCGCACACTGGAGGCATGGACACCTTGTTCGCGCCGGCGACCACCGCCTGGTTCGAGGGTGCCTTCGACAGCCCGACCGAGGCCCAGCTCGGGGCCTGGCGGGCCATCGCCAAGGGCGAGCACACGCTGGTGGTCGCCCCGACCGGCTCGGGCAAGACGCTGGCGGCCTTCCTCTCCGCGATCGACCGGCTGGCCGCGCTGCCCGTTCCCGATGACCCGAACCGGCGCTGCCGGGTGCTCTACGTCAGCCCGCTCAAGGCGCTGGCAGCAGACGTCGAGCGCAACCTGCGATCGCCGCTGGTCGGCATCGCCCAAGCCGCCCGCCGGCTGGACCTGCCCGAGCCCAGGATCTCGGTCGCGATGCGCTCGGGCGACACCACGCCCGAGGACCGGCGCGCCTTCGCCAGGCACGGCGCCGACGTCCTGATCACGACGCCGGAATCGCTGTTCCTGCTGCTCACCTCCGCGGCGCGGCAGGCGCTGGCCGGGATCGAGACGGTCATCGTCGACGAGGTGCACGCGGTGGCGGCCACGAAACGGGGCGCGCACCTGGCGGTGAGCCTGGAACGGCTCGACGCGCTGCTCGACCAGCCGGCCCAGCGGATCGGCCTGTCGGCGACCGTCCGCCCCATCGACGAGGTCGCCACCTTCCTGGCCGGCGGCCGTCCCGTCACCGTGGTCCAGCCGCCGACCGTCAAAAGGCTGGACCTGTCGGTGGTGGTGCCGGTCGAGGACCTGACCGAGCTGGGCGACGGCCAGCCCGACACCGGCCAGGACCCGCAACGGCGGGCCTCGATCTGGCCGCACGTCGAGGAGCGGGTCCTGGACCTGATCGACAACCACACCTCGACCATCGTCTTCGCCAATTCCCGGCGGCTGGCCGAACGGCTGACCGCCCGGCTGAACGACCTCGCCCACGAGCGCGACCCCGACCGGGTGGCAGACATCAGGGCGCACCACGGCTCGGTGTCGCGCGAGCAGCGCCAGCTCGTCGAGGAGGAGCTGAAGGCCGGGCGGATCCCGGCCGTGGTGGCCACCTCGTCCCTGGAGCTGGGGATCGACATGGGCGCGGTCGACCTGGTGGTGCAGGTGGAGTCGCCGCCGTCGGTGGCCGCCGGGATGCAGCGGCTGGGCCGGGCCGGACATCAGGTGGGCGCGGAGTCCAAGGGGGTGATCTTCCCCAAGTACCGCGGCGATCTGCTGGAATGCGCGGTGGTCGCCGAGCGGATCCGGGACGGCCAGATCGAGTCGATGCGCTATCCCCGCAATCCGCTGGACGTGCTGGCCCAGCAGATCGTGGCGATGGTGGCGCTGGACACCATGACGGTGGACGAGGTGGAACGGCTGATCCGGCGCAGCGCCTCGTTCGCCACCCTCCCCCGGTCCGCGCTGGAGGCGGTGCTGGACATGCTGGCCGGACGCTATCCCTCCGACGCCTTCGCCGAGTTGCGGCCGAGGCTGGTCTGGGACCGGATCAGCGGCGAGCTGACCGGGCGGCCGGGCGCCCAGCGGCTGGCGGTGACCTCGGGCGGCACCATTCCCGACCGCGGCCTGTTCGGCGTCTTCCTGGCCGCTGCCGACGGCCCCGGCCGCCGGGTCGGCGAGCGGGACGGGGGGATGGTCTCCGAG
>NZ_DASVSG010000053.1:0-38866 GCF_036388195.1 Jatrophihabitans sp.
CGTTCGGCTCCTACATCAACAAGAACTCCAACGAGGCCAACGGCTGCGTGCCGACCGGGTTCTCAGCGATCAGGCTCAATCTCTACACCGGGGTGAAGGGGCCGGGGACGTGCAACAACGACATCCTGATCAGCGTGTCCACCGACAAGGGCAACACGTTCACCGGCGCGACGCAGGACCCGCGGGTGCTGCAGGTGGTCACCACCGAGCCGGGCCACAGGACCACCGACCAGTGGTGGCAGTGGATCGGCTTCACCAAGAACGGCAAGCTCGCCGTCTCCTACTACGACCGGCAGTACGGCACCGACGAGCTGACCGGGTTCTCCGACGTCAGCCTGTCCGGCAGCAACGACCTCGTGAACTTCGGGGTGAAGCGGGTCACGTCGTCGTCGATGCCGCCGCCCACCCAGTTCGACGGGGTGTTCATGGGCGACTATCCCGGGCTGGCCGTCACCGAGAATGCCCATCCGGTGTGGACGGATACCCGCACCCCCCAGCTGTTCATCTGCCCCGGCACCGCCACGGCCGGTAACGCGCCGGAGCTCTGCACCGCCAGCGCGTCCAACGCCGCGGTGGCCAACGACCAGGAGCTGCGGACCGCCAACGTGGGAGTGCCCAGCGGCTGATCGGCTTTGAACGCAAGGGCGCTGCCGTCGGGTTCGACGGCAGCGCCCTTCGTGCGTTCTGGCCGGGTCTATCGCAGCGAGGGTCCGTGCTTGCGCTCGGGATGGCGTCCGGAGGCCAGGAACGGCGCGGCGAGCCTGCTCCGGGTCGCCGAGTGCACCAGGATCGCCAGCCCGGCCAGGATGATCAGGTCGCCGATGCTGATGACGTTGCGCAACGGCAGCCAGCCGGGCGTGGCGATGATGTCGCCCAGCCACGGCAACACCGGATCCTTGAGGGCGCCGCTGTTGGCGAAGGCATCGGTGTCGGTGGGTAGGCCGGCCACCGCCAGCGCGTGCGGATCGGCCGGCAGCGTGCCGCCGTTCAGCGCGATCACAGCGGCATTGAGCAGCGCGCCGGCGCCGAGCACCAGCAGTCCAGGCAGCGCCCGGTTGACCCAGAGCGCGATCCCGGCTGCTGCGTAGCTGGCCAGGTGCAGGGCGACCAGCAGCGGCCGCGGGCCGGCGGAGTACACGTCGGTGATGATCACCTGGACCCCGAGGGCCAGCAGGATCAGCCAGCTGTGCCGGAGCCGGACGCCGGCCAGCCGCTCGAGCCGGCCACCGAAGAGCGGGGCGGAGCAGATGATGAGCAGCGCCATGAAGGCCATGAACATGTCGGGTCACTCCGCCTTGTCGAACAGGACGGTCACCGGCGCCGCCCGCGTTGAATGAGGGGGTATCAGCTCCAGCAGCCGTTGCCTGCCTGCCCGGTCCGGCCCGGGGACCCGGCGGCGTACCGGTGGCAACGGCGCCGCGAGCAGCAGCGACAGGTCCGCGGCGGGCATCGGCTTGCCGATCAGGTATCCCTGCAGCAGGTCGCAGCCCATCTCGGCGAGCTCATCAGCGGTCTGCAGGTCCTCCACCCCTTCCGCGACCACCCGCAGCCCGAGGTTGTGACCGAGGTCGATCGTGCTGCGGACGATGGTCGCGTTGCCGGACTCGCCGAGCGTGGCGGTGAAACTCTTGTCGATCTTGAGCTCCTCGGCCGCCAGGCGCTGAAGATAGGACAGCGACGAGTAGCCGGTGCCGAAGTCGTCGATGGAGATTTGCACGCCCAGGCCGTGCAGTCCATGCAGGATGCCGGCGCTGTGCTCGGGATCGGCCATCAGGCGGCTCTCGGTCACTTCGAGCACCAGCCGGCCGGCCGGGATGCCGTGCAGCCGCAGATGCCGGCTGATGGTGTCGGGCAGCGACATGTCGCTCAGCTGGCGGGCCGACAGGTTCACGCAGGCGGTCAGGTGCAGGCCGGCGTCGTCCCAGACGGCGAGCTGGCCGAGCGCCTGGTCGAGCACCCGGTGCAGCAACATGTCGATCAGGGAGGTGCTTTCGGCGATGGGGATGAAGGTGTCCGGTGGCACGTCACCGAGGGTCGGGTGCCGCCAGCGCGCCAGGCACTCGACCGACGCGATCGTTCCGCTGGCGAGGTCCAGCTGAGGTTGGTAGGCCACCCACAGCTGGGTGTCCTGCTCGTTCTCCAGCGCCGAGCGCAGGTCTGCCTGCAGGCCGAGCAGCGCGGCCGAATGCCGATCGCCCTGCCGGTCATAGACCGACGCCGTCCCCCGGGTCGCCTTGGCGGTGTACAGGGCGATGTCCGCGCAGCGCAGCAGGTCTGCCACCGACTCGGCGTGCTGCGGGCTGAACGCGATGCCGACCGAGCAGCCGACGGTCAGGGTGACCCCGTGCAGCACGACCGGTTCGCGGACGGCGGCGCACAGCCGCTCGGCCAGCTCGATCACCGACGCCGAATCGGTGCCGCTGCGCTTCAGGACCACGAACTCATCACCGCCCAGCCGCCCGACGAGGTCGTCCGGGCCGGCTTCGGCGCTGAGTCGTTCGGCCACCGCGATCAGCATCTGATCGCCGACCGCGTGCCCGAGGGTGTCGTTGATGTCCTTGAAATGATCGAGGTCGATCAGCAGCATGGCCGTCTGGCCGGACAGGCTCGACAGGGCCCGCTCGGTCGCATTGGTCAGCATGGTGCGGTTGGCCAACCCGGTGAGGGTGTCGCGCAGGGCTTCCTGCTCGCGTCGCATCGCGGTCTTGCCGCTGCGGTGCAGCGCCGCGATGGGCACCAGCAGCAGGATGATCGACCATGGTGTCCAGGACATCGCCTGGGCGGCCAGCGGGCCCAGGCCCAGCAGCGGGGCCGAGGTGGAGATCTGCCAGGCAAGGTCCTCCATCAGCACCCGGTGCAGCCGCAGCTGCAGGCTGATCGCCACCGCGAAGCCGACCAGGAAGTTGTTCACCAGCAGGAATACGGTCGCGGCGACCAGCGACGCAGGCAGGTTCGGCGCCGGGATGTGCTCGTAGGGGGTGAACGGCTGACCCGTCAGCACGGCGTACACCAAGCGCGCGCTGATGAACGCCAGCGCGTATTGGGCGATGTTGAAAGGCAGCCTGTTGCGCGGACGGCCACGCACCAGGCAGTCGATGGTGAGCGCCAGGGCCTGGGCGGCGACGGTGATGAACACCGGCGCGATCAGCAGCAGCGCGAAGCCGAAGGTGCTCGACACCGTGATCTCATCGCCGGCCTCCCGGCCGCGGGCCACCGGAATGGGCCACATCTCGCCGAGGGCGAGCACGATGCAGAACACCGCCAGGATGACCCCCTCGCGACCGGCGAGGTCGGGGGGTGGCTTGTCGAAGGCCTGGCTGGCGACAAGCACGATCAGCGGGACGGCGATGCCGACCACGATCCACATGTACAGCAGGAGGCTGCGTCGATCAGCCGTACGCACTGGGCCTCCTGCCAACGCACATCAGGTCGTGGCGGCGACCGAAGACGCCCCCGCTCGGTGCGCGGAAGTCACGGTGGCCCCGAAGGACCTACGGGGCCCCCGCGACAGTCGTCAGCGGAACTTGTGGCCGGCAGCGACCACCGCGACGATGGCCGTCATTACCGTTGCCGAACACATGGTCCGAACCACCAGATACTTCATGATTCCTCCTCCTGAGACATGACGCCCGATCGCCGTCACGCAGCTGGTGGCGTAACCACCGTCGCGAGCCGGCTCCCCGGACGTCACTTCCTGACCCCTCGACATGAGTGGTCTTTCTCCGTATCGGACAACGGCCGTCATACTTGAGCCTGATGTGAGTACGAAGTTAAGTTCGAGGTGAGGTGGCAGGGACGAGACGCCGCGAGACCCCGAGCACGCCACTGGCCGGCGGACCGTGTGCGGTCCGCCGGCCAGCAGCGGGATGCGGTTGGTACCGAGCGGGTTACCTCAGCGCGGAGGTGAACGCCTGGAACTCAGCTGCCTTGACGGTGCCCGCGTTCGGCGCCAGCAGCGGGTTGGTGGTGCTCG
Source organism: Jatrophihabitans sp. (assembly GCF_036388195.1). Classification (GTDB taxonomy): domain Bacteria; phylum Actinomycetota; class Actinomycetes; order Mycobacteriales; family Jatrophihabitantaceae; genus Jatrophihabitans_A. Next base: position 3,974 of record NZ_DASVSG010000053.1, read on the forward strand.
ATCCGGTGACACAGTCGCTGTCGTTGGCCGGATCGTTGTCCTGATCGCCCCGGTACGCCGGCGTGCCGGTGCACTGGTTGTTCAGCACGATCAGCTTCAGGTGGGTTGCCAGCCTGTCGGGGATGTCGAACTTGCGCACCAGCAGGTCGGGCGCCAGCGGCCGCGGCTGGCCGGCCGGGAAGGCGTTCGCCGGGCTGGTGTAGATGGTGGTGAAGCCCGTCGGGCTGGCGCAGTTGAGGTTGGCCGCGCTCGCGGTGCACGCCGCGATGGCGAACTGCCGCAAGGCGTCGAACCTGCCGCCGGTCTGCTGGGTGAAGGCGCTGACCTGCACCGTGCGGACCGTCACCGGGCCGGTGGCGGTGTTGGCCAGGCGAACCACGACCGACGGCTTGCTGACGTTGACCGGAACCGCGGTGTCATCGGTCCAGTTGGTCGCCTCGGTGTCATCGATGAGCCCGGTGAGGTTGACGCTGGTGGCATCGCCGGTGATGGTGGCGCCGTTGGCCGACGAGGCCAGGTTGGTCGGCAGTCCCAGCGTCCGAGCCGTGGTCGTCACCGCCGTCACCGTCTGGGTGAAGCTCTGCAGGCCGAAGCCGGGCTTCTGCACCGTGATGGTGTAGGAACCGGGCTCGGCGGTGAAGCTCGCCAGGCCGTTGGCGTCCGAGGTCGCCACCGGGGTGATGCCGGCCGAGTACGGGCCGACGTAGATCTTCGCGCCGGCGACCCTTGGCGTGCCGGCCTTGTCCGCAGCGGTCAGGGTGAACTTCACGGTGCCGGCCCGCGATCCGGTCCGGGCCACGAAGCTCGGCCGCGGATCGGTGTCGTCGGTGCCCAGGGTGGCCGCGTCCTTGCCGAAGCCCCGCTTGGCGAATGCCGTCCACAGCGCAGTCTGGTTGGCGCCGCCGAAGCGCATCATGTCAGCGGCCAGGTAGCTGTCGCGGGCGTCGAGCATGCTCTCGGCCGACGGCTGCATCAGCCAGCCGTCGTAGACCAGCTGGATCCAGCGCCGGTTGCCCGGGCACTGGTCGGCCGGCAGCTCACCCTGCGCGCACCGCAGTTGCAGAGCGGCGTTGGACGCCGGGTGAGTGCTGTTGTACTTGGCCACCAGGGCCTGGCGGATGTCGTAGTTCACCGCGTTCCAGACCTCGCCGTCGGCATGCACCTCGGGACCGGTGATGTCGAAGCCGATGTCGCTGTAGTTCAGCGGGTTGGCGTTGAGGCCGTAGTTGCGGATGCCCCGCTCCTTGTTGCCGGTGACGTAGGGACCTTCGGCCCAGGGGTTCTCACCGTTCTGGGGGGTGTAGCCGAACTCGTGCAGGTACTCCAGCGCGTCGAGGTCGCCCCAGCTCTCGCCCATGGAGCCGGCCTGGTGGCCGGAGAGCCCGGCGTCCGGGCCGCCCACCATCCGGTTGCTGATCAGGTGGGTGTACTCGTGGCCGAACACCGAGGCGTCGTAGTCGCCATCGGAGCAGGCCGCGTAGAACGCCCCGGAGATCGGCTGGAACAGGTACTGGTTGGTGATCGGAGCGATGCCGTCGTTCAGGGTGACCTGGTTGGCGTTGTCGCGGCCCTGGTAGGACGGCGCGCCGCCACTGACGGCGCCGGCCTGGACGTTGCCGATCTCGGGATCACCCTGGGCGCCGCCATTGCCGTAGTTGCTGAGCTGGGCGTTGTAGTTGCCCTCGGTGAAGCCGAGGAAGTAGGAGAAGTCGTGGAACCGGTTGTGGCCGCTGAACAGGTTCGTCACCGCCGCGTCGATGTCGTTGCGGTTGCCGGTGACGAGGTTCGTCGGGTCGCACTTGGAGGTGTGCCAGCTGTTGGTCCACGGGTAGCTGTAGTTGCGGTCAGGAGCGAACGGGCGTTGCCCGAGCGGGCCCGGGGTCAGCGGTGACAGCCACGACTCGGCGGTCAGCGCGTTGTTCCCCGAGGTGGTGAAGGTCGGCAGGCCGGTGTTCGGGTTGACGTCCCACGGCGCCCGGGAGGCGAGGTTCTGCTCCTTGCGGTCGCAGCCGGTCTGGTTGGTGGTCTCCCAGCAGCCGGTCTTGCGGCTGTCGGTCGAGGAGTAGTCCATCGGCGGGGCGTTGAAGAAGTACTTCCACTTCGGCGGGTAGGGCAGGCCGGCGCCAGCGGGGCCGGCGGTGTTGGAGGACAGGAACACCCCGGAGGCGGTGTACGGAGCGACGAACGGCCCGGCCGGGTTGGGGGACGGGCAGATCTGCACGAAGTAGTCCCCGGCGGGCACGCCACCGGCGGGGGCGTAGGTCAGCTCCTCCTGGCCGACGCCGGTGTCAGTGCTGGCCACGGTGACGCCGTTGAACACCAGCTTGACCACGATGTCGTTGCTCGGCACCGTCGCGGTCGCCGCGATCGCGATCTGCTTGGTGGCCGCGTCGACCGTGCCCCCGGTCACCGCGGGGCCACAGCCGGCCTCGGTGAAGGTGGCGTCGAACTGGTTGCTGGCCTCGCTGTGGTTGACCCGGTTGTAGCGCATCAGGGTCTGGCCGGTGATGGCGTCGACGAACACCGTGTAGGCCTGTGCCGAGCCGCCCTGCACGTCCAGCACGATGGTCTCGTAGGCCGGCCGTGCCTGGCCGGCAGGGGTGGGCACCGCGACCAGGCGGGCTCGCTGCTGCTGGCCGAAGCCGGTCACGGAGAAGACGGTCCAGCCGTCCTGGACGGTGGGAACCGACAGCGTGGGCGCCTCGACGGCGCGTCCGACGCTGGCGGCGGCCTTGAGCCAGGCCGTGGTGGCGGACAGGGTGGCGGCGGGAGGCGCGGTCTGCGGGCCGGTCGCCGAGGAGGAGACGTAGACGACCTTGTCGCCGGTCACGCTGACGTCGATCAGGCCGTCCTGGGCGGCGGGGAGGGAACCGTACTGCTGGCGGAACAGCACGGCGTGGCCGGCGCCGCCCGCCATGCGCTGGTCGTTGAGCAGCGGCAGGGCGTCGACCTCGGCCGGCGTCATCCGGAACAGCTCGGCGTTGCTCTTGAGCCAGGCCCGGGCCACGGCGACCGCGTCGCCGGTGTAGCCGGTGCCCAGGTAGCTGCCGTACTTGATCATCGAGCCGACGGTGCCGTACCGGGTGAACCTGGCGTCGGCGCCCAACTGGGCGATCCGGTCCTGCTGGGCGGCGGTCGGCTCGATCTGGCCGACCCGGGCATCGATGTCGGAGAAGCCGATGGGGACGTCCAGCAGCGACAGGTTGCCGCCTGCCCCGCCGGGTGAGGCAGTCGACGGGGCGGCGAACGCGCCTACCCCGCTGGTCATGCCGATGGCCACACCGGTGGCCAGCGCGGCTGCGCCGAGTTGAACGGCGACGCGGCGTCGCCTCGAGCGGACGTGTTGGGTCATGAAGCCTCCACGGACGGGGCCGGATACGGGGGTGCAGGCGGCCGCATTTTTCTTATCAAGTACCTACCAACGCGCGGCGTCGGGAAAGGATGCGGTGTGGGTCACAGAAATTTGGCAGAGGTCCTTGACGGCGCTATTCGGCGGGTGGAGAAAGGCGCGTCCCCTCTTCAGTGCTTGCGGATCACGCGCTCTGCCTGGCCCGGCGTCCAGACCGTGATGTCGAGATGGCCGCCGGCGTACTCGACTGCGGAGGCGCCGGTCAGCTCGGTGTCGTAGAAGTGGTCGAACGCGGTGTCCCGGAGGTCGAGGCCGGTGTCGGCGAACAGGTCGTCGGCGAAGCGCTGGTGCAGCGCGGGGTCTTGAACGTCGCGCGCGAGGCCCCAGAGCTTGGCGTCGCCGTCGGTGACCTGGGTGTCGACGGTGGCGGTGTGCAGGCAGAACCGCGGGTCACGCGCCAGGTCGCGGAACTTCGTGGTGCCGGGCATGCCGACCAACCACAGCCGGCCCTCGAAGAACCGTGGCTCCATCGGGCTGATCCGCGGGAAGCCGTCCGAGCGCAGGGTGGCCAGCATGCACAGGTTTCCGGTCGCCGCATGCCGCCGGGTGAAGATCTCGGCGATGCGCGGAGCGCGTGCGGCGAACTCTTCCCAGCCGGCCATCCGCAGATGCTAACCCTGGCGTACTCAGATCTGTCGGGCAGCTGACATGACTGTCGTCACGGCATTGGCTCTTCAAGGCGCCCTGAATTGAGCATCCTAGAACCCTTTATCTATCCCAAATCTGGTTGGATCGGACAAGGAGCTTAGCAACGCTGATGATTTCCGAGACTTTGGCCCTTCGCACGCCAGATCCGAGGAACACCGTACGACGGTGAGGATGAGCGTGCCTCATCCTTCTTATTTTGACTGCTATGCCCAGGGAAGTTCGGGATCAAATGGGGCTGCAAACGACCAGAACTAGCTAATCCTGCGACTCATCGTCGAACTGACCATTCAAAGCCTCGCTGGTCGCTATCTTGATATCAACCATTCGTTAAGGTCTCTGACAGTCATCCCGCATTGTTCGGTCAGGTGCGTCGCCAGTAGCCAGTATTTGACTCGGTCTTCTTCGAACGGTCCATAGTTCAAGACATAGGTCGCCAGCACGCCGATATCTTGGGCGATTGTATTCTGTACGAGGGGCTCTGAGCTGGCCAGGCACTGAGCATAAGCATTGGATACGTGGTGGATATACTCCCGTCCTTGAAGCCGGGAGCATAACTTCATGTATTCGCGCGTTTCCAAGATCCAAAAGTGCCAGATATCGTCTATCTCTGTCGTAACGGGTATGCTTCCCGAGCAGTGATCAGCTATATTGAGGAATTTGAGTGCTTCCTCGATTCTTATGTCCAGCTCTCCTGCTGGCACGGCTGGAAACTTCTTGCCAAAGTAGCAACGCATCTCCGGACTGAGAAAAGCGAACCGCAGTTGCTCGTTCGAGATCGCCACTGGTGCACTCCATACCTCAGGCCACGCTAGCGCCGCAACACTCTAAACCTTCGTCTGTGGGAGTTCCATGCGCCTATTCACGCAGCATGTCCCGCCATCCGGCTTACAGCAACCGTCGGCTGCACGCCGCAACAGGACTTGCTCGTCAACGATACCCTGCTGGTGCAGGTGTTCGAGAACTTTCCAATCGACCAAGAGCGACCTCACCAAGGTGACTGTTTCTTCTTTAGTGACGGCTTCGGTCGGCAATGCGCCTGACTGATCCTCGTAGGGGGACATGACTTGGTTCTCCCTCACATCTAGGCGGCGAGAGTGCGGCTGAGGGGTCGGAACTCAACGATTGCAGGCTACTCCGAGCGGACCCATCCGGAAAGGAGGTCTTTTGGCGGCAGCGTCGCGGATGCTGACTCGGTCTGCCGGTCCGGAACCCGGTACCTAACACTCAGCCGTCATCACGTATTAGTTGATCTTGACTTTGGCGCCGGGCTGCCTGGTTCATCAGCTCTGTATCCCCACGTCTTAGGCCCGCCGCTACCTCTACTACTTCTGTCTCGTGGTGCCGCGGGAAGTCGGCGGGGTGGAGACTATCCTGCTCGGCTGCCGCTCGAGTCGTGAGAGCGGGCCGCTGGCCGCGGCCCAGCTAGGCAGGGACGTACCTATTTTCTTCTCTCACTACAAGTGTATTGAAGTTGGTCTCTGAGCTGTGGCCTCTTAGGACAGTTAGCATCGCGTATCTGCCGATGCCGGAACGAACCTATGCGTTTGGACGAGGGCAGGCCCTGCGCGTCGACAATCTCCAACGCCAGATGGCGACAGCGCGAAACTCCCGACCAAGATCTTTACGCCGAAGTTTCGAAGAACGATTTCTCTGGTGCCCCCGGCAGGATTCGAACCTGCGCTTCTACCTCCGGAGGGTAGCGCTCTATCCCCTGAGCTACGGGGGCCTGACGGCCCTGGTTCACGCGCCTGGACGCTGCCCGCTGACCGAGGAAAATGCTAGCAGCCGCCGATCGTCGGCCCGGTGGCAGGGCGAGACGCCGGGTCAGGACGGCGGCGGCAACGGGCTGGCGCCACGCTCGCGCAGCAGCCTCTCCATCAGCACGGTCTCGGCGCTCTGGGCCGTCGCGATCTTCTGGGCGAAGTTGCGCACGTAGGCCTCGCTGGCGTGCTCGGCCCCGTACTGCGCCATCGCCAGGCCGCCCTGGTGGTGGCGCAGCATCAACTGCAGGAAGTAGACGTCCATCGCCTTGCCGGTCATCGTCTGCAGCTTGTCGACCTCGGCCGGGGTGGCCATGCCCGGCATCAAGCCACCGGAGGCCATCGAGCTCATGTCATGCCCGCCCGACATCCAGCTCATGGGCGCCCGCGGGTTCTGCGGCGGCAGGCCCCAGGCGTCCAGCCAGCCCTGGAACTGCCCCACCTGGTTGAACTGGCTGGTCTCGATGTCATAGGCCAGCGTCCGGACCAGCCCGTCTGTGCTGTGGTCGCGGACGTAGCCGGCCATCGTCACCGCCTGCCGGTGGTGCGCGGCCATGTCCCAGGTGAAGCCCGCGTCCACCGACTTCGCGCCCGGGGTGGCCGACCCGGTCCGGTGGCCGGCGACGTAGCCGACGCCGCCGGCCAGCAGCAGGCTGGCCACACCCAGCACCACGAACAGCAGCGTGCGCAGCCGACCGCCGGCCACGGGCTCGCGCTCCTCAGCCGTCAGCTCGGGGTGGTCAGCGCTCAGCACCATCGGAGGTCAGGACTCCGTGGGCTTGCCGGGCGTGCTGGGGTTGGCCTTGAAAGGCGGGTTGCTGCAGCTGGCGCCGAGCTCCGGAGTGTTGGTCTGGCTCTGCCGCAACGCCTCGATGAAACGCTCGACCCGCTTGTCGGTGGCCGAGTCCACGAACAGCTGGTAGCCCCAGGCCTGCAGTGACACGTTCGACTTCAGCCCGTCGTACGGGGTCAGCAGCGTGTACGGCTTACCGGCGGTCAGCTTGTTCAGCACCTCGAGCTGATCCGCGGGCAGCCCCGGCTTGTAGGTGATCCAGACGGCGCCGTGCTCCAGGCCGTGCACGGCATTCTCGCTGGCGATCTGGGTCGGGTAGACCGTGCCCTCGCAGTCGGCCCAGATCCCGGAGTGCGGGCCACCCATCGGCGGGGACTCGGCATAGGTGATCGGGCCGGTCTTGTGGTCGCCGCCGGTGAAGGTCTTGTGCACGATGCCCGCGATCTTGTCGGGGTTCTTCGCGTCGGACTTCTTCTTGTTCTGGCTCACCGCATAGCCGATGACGCCGACCGCGAGCGCCACGATCAGCGTGGTGGCGATGATCAGCCCCCACGGCGTCTGCCGCTGGTTCACGATCTTCTTGGACTGGGCGCGGTTGGCCGGCCCCTTGCCGGCGGTGCTGCCAGCCGAGCCCTTGCCCATGGCCGTGCTGCCCTTGCCCGGGCCCGTGCCGCCAGCGGGACCCTTGCCAGGCTGGTTCTTCTTCGGGCCACCAGACGCCGGCTTCGTCGGATTGGTCATCGAGTCGCTTTCGTCGCGTTGTGAGCGCAGCGCACGCTGCCGTACTTTCGGGCCTCAGTCTAGGCGCCGTACCTGTGGATCGCCTCGGCAGCCAGCCGGTCTCCGGCAGCGCGCCCGGACGGCAGGCCGGAGAAAACGCCCGGCGTCCCGCACTAGAATTGGCCCGGTGACCCCAGACGAACTCAGCTCCGTGCTGCGGAGCGCCGTCGAGCGCGCTGTCGAATCCGGTGCGTTCAGCGCCGACCCGCCTGCCGAGCTCGTCGTCGAGCGTCCCAAGAACCGCGCCCACGGTGACTACGCCAGCAACATCGCGATGCGGCTGGCCAAGGCCGCCGGCCGCCCGCCCCGCGAGATCGCCGAGACGATCGCCAAGCTCCTGCTGGACGTCGAGGGCATCGCCGCCGTCGACGTGGCCGGCCCCGGCTTCCTCAACATCACCCTGGACAGCGCCAGCCTCGGCGGCCTCGCCCGCGTCATCGTCGAGCAGGGCGCCGAATACGGCCGCTCGACGACCCTGGCCGGCGAGAAGGTCAACCTCGAGTTCGTCTCGGCGAACCCGACCGGCCCGGTGCACATCGGCGGGGTCCGGTGGGCCGCGGTGGGCGACTCGCTGGCGCGGGTGCTGCAGGCCAGCGGCGCCGAGGTGAGCCGGGAGTACTACTTCAACGACCACGGCGCCCAGGTGGACCGGTTCGCCCGGTCGCTGCTGGCCGCCGCGCTCGGCGAGGACGTCCCCGAGGACGGCTATGCCGGTTCCTACATCGGCGAGATCGCCGGGCGGATCGTCGCCGAGCGCCCGGAGGCGGTCTCACTGCCCCGCGAGGAGGCCCAGGAGCTGTTCCGGCAGGTTGGCGTGGAGCTGATGTTCGCCGAGATCAAGCAGAGCCTGCACGACTTTGGCGTGGACTTCGACGTCTACTTCCACGAGAACTCCCTGCATTCCTCCGGCGCGGTGCAGCGGGCGGTCGCCCGGCTGCGGGACCAGGGCCGGATCTACGAGGCCGACGGCGCGATCTGGCTGCGGACCACCGACTTCGGCGACGACAAGGACCGGGTGGTCATCAAGCGCGACGGCGACGCCGCCTACATCGCCGGTGACCTGGCCTACTACCTCGACAAGCGCGAGCGCGGCTTCAACCGGGTGATCATCATGCTGGGCGCGGACCACCACGGCTACGTCGGGCGGCTGATGGCCATGTGCGCCTGCTTCGGCGACACCCCGGGGGTGAACCTGCAGATCCTGATCGGGCAGATGGTGAACCTGGTCAAGGACGGCAAGCCGATCCGGATGGGCAAGCGGGCCGGCAACGTGATCACCCTGGAGGACCTGGTGGACGCGGTCGGGGTGGACGCCGCCCGCTACCAGCTGGCCCGCTCGTCGGCCGACTCGACGCTGGACATCGACCTGGACCTGCTGACCCGGGCCACCAACGAGAACCCGGTGCACTACGTGCAGTACGCCCATGCCCGGACCGTCAACGTGGTCAAGAACGCCGCCGCGGTCGGCATCGAGCTCGATGTCTTCGAGCCGAACCTGCTGACCCACGAGACCGAGACGGCGCTGCTGACCGCGCTCGGGGAGTTTCCGAGGGTGGTGGCCCAGGCCGCCGAGCTGCGCGAGCCGCACCGGGTCGCCCGCTACCTGGAGGCGCTGGCGGGGGAGTTCCACCGCTGGTACGACTCCTGCCGAGTGCTGCCCAACGGCGACGAGCCGATCACCGATGTCAACCGCACCCGGCTCTGGCTCGATGTCGCGACCAGGACCGTGCTGGCCAACGGCCTGTCGATGCTCGGGGTGTCGGCCCCCGATCGCAAGTAGCCCAGAGCGCAAGTAGAAGGTCATACCTGGTGAGTCACTCAGCACATCCCGCCGGACCCAGCCACGGGTACCCGCTGCCCACCGTCGAGCCGGTCATCGCCCCTCCCGACCTGACGGTGCTCAACCCGCGGATCTGGTCGGCCAATGTCGGCCGGCAGGGGAGTGAGGTCGCGGTCGCCGGCCTGCCCGCCAGCCAGCTGGCCGCCGAGCACGGCACCCCGTTGTTCGTCCTCGACACCGAGGACCTGCGGCAACGGGCCCGCACGTACGCCACCGCCTTCACCGGCGGCGACGTCTACTACGCAGGCAAGGCCTTCCTGTGCACGACGGTTGCCAGGCTGCTCGCCGAGGAGGGCCTGGGCATCGACGTGTGCACCTCCGGCGAGCTGGCGGTCGCGCTGCGGGCCGGCGTGGACCCGCAGCGGCTGGCGTTGCACGGCAACAACAAGTCGGTGGCCGAGCTGCGGCTGGCGGTCGAGTCCGGCGTCGGGCGGATCGTGCTGGACAGCCACACCGAGATCGACCGGCTCGCCCAGCTGGCCGCCGAGGCGGGGGTCCGTCAGAGGGTGCTCATCAGGGTCACGGTCGGGGTCGAGGCGCACACCCACGCCTTCATCGCCACCGCTCACGAGGACCAGAAGTTCGGCTTCTCGCTGGCTGCCGGCCAGGCCGCGGCCGCGGCGGCGCGGGTGGTCGGCCATCCCCAGCTGGAGCTGGTCGGTCTGCACTCCCACATCGGCTCGCAGATCTTCGACACCGGCGGCTTCGAGGTGGCCGCGCACCGGGTGGTGGGGCTGCTGGCCAAGATCCGGGACGAGCACGGCCTGGAGCTGCCCGAGATCGATCTGGGCGGCGGCCAGGGGATCGCCTACGTCGACGGCGACGACCCGCAGCCGGCCGCCGAGGTGGCCGCCCGGTTGCGCAAGATCGTCGAGCGGGAATGCGAGATGGCCGGGCTGGCGGTCCCGCGGCTGTCGGTCGAGCCCGGCCGGGCCATCATCGGCCCGTCGATGCTCACCCTGTACGAGGTCGGCACCGTCAAGCCGGTCGTGCTCGACGGCGGCACGGTCCGCAACTACGTCTCGGTGGACGGCGGGATGAGCGACAACATCCGCACCGCGCTCTACGCGGCCGATTACACCGTGGTGCTGGCCAACCGGATCAGCGACGCCCCGCCGCAGCTGTCCCGGGTGGTGGGCAAGCACTGCGAGAGCGGGGACATCGTGGTGCGCGACTGCTGGCTGCCCGCCGACCTGGCGCCCGGTGACCTGCTCGCGGTCGCCGCGACCGGCGCCTACTGCTTCGCCATGTCCAGCAACTACAACCGCATTCCGCGCCCGCCGGTGGTCGCGGTGACCGGCTCGCGCTCGGAGGTGATCGTGCGCCGGGAGACCCTCGAGCAGCTGATGGCCAATGACGTCGGGTGGAGCGCCGCCGACCAGCTGGCTGCCTCACCCGTCGGCGGGGTCGACGGGTGAGCCGTCCCCAGCCGATCCGCCTGGCCCTGCTCGGCTGTGGCGTCGTCGGCGCCGCGGTGGCCCGGCTGCTGGAGGAGCAGTCGGCCGAACTCGCCGCCCGGGTGGGGGCGCCGCTGGAGCTGGTCGGGATTGCGGTCCGCCGGCCGAACCGGCATACCGGAATCGATCCGGCGCTGCTGACCACCGACGCCGCCGCGCTGGTGACCCGCGAGGACGTCGACATCGTCATCGAGGTGATCGGCGGCATCGAGCCGGCCCGCAGCCTGCTGCTGAGCGCGCTGAAGTCCGGCAAGAGCGTGGTCAGCGCCAACAAGGCGCTGCTGGCCGAGGACGGCGCCAGCCTGCACGCCGAGGCCAGCGCCCACGGCGTGGACCTGTACTACGAGGCGGCGGTGGCCGGGGCGATCCCGCTGCTGCGGCCGCTGCGGGAATCCCTCGCCGGCGACCGGATCACCCGGGTGATCGGCATCGTCAACGGCACCACCAACTTCATCCTGTCCAGGATGACCGCCAGCGGCGCCGGGTTCTCCGAGGCGCTGGCCGAGGCGACCGCGCTCGGGTACGCCGAGGCCGATCCGAGCGCGGACATCGACGGCTTCGACGCCGCGGCCAAGGCCGCGATCCTGGGCGGTCTGGCCTTCCACACCCGGGTGACCGCCGCGGACGTGCACCGCGAGGGGATCAGCGAGGTCACCGCCGCCGACGTGGCCAGCGCGGCGGCGATGGACTGCACGGTGAAGCTGCTGGCGATCTGCGAGCGCAGCGGCTCCGAGGACAAGCCGTCGGTCGCCGTGCGGGTGCATCCGGCGATGATTCCGCTGTCCCACCCGCTGGCCGGCGTGGGGGAGGCGTTCAACGCCGTCTACGTCGAGGCGCAGGCGGCGGGTTCGCTGATGTTCTACGGGCGCGGCGCCGGTGGCGAGCCGACCGCGAGCGCGGTGCTGGGCGATCTGGTGGCGGTGGCCCGCAACCGGCTCAGCGGCAGCCGCGGGGCTGGTGAGAGCGCCTATGCAGACCTCGCCGTGCAGCCGATCGGAGAGGTGCTGACCCGGTACCACGTCGCCCTCGATGTCGCTGACCGTCCCGGTGTGCTGGCGGCGGTGGCGGGCGCGTTCGCCGATCACGGGGTGAGCATCCAGACCGTCCGGCAGGAGGGACGTGGCGACGCGGCCACCCTCGTGCTGGTCACCCACGTCGCGCCGGATGCCGCGCTCGCGGCGACGGTGCGCCGGCTGGCCGCCTACGATTTCATTCGCCGGGTACGCAGCGTGATGCGGGTCGAAGGCCTGCCCGCGGAGTGAGGTCAGCACAGACCACGGCGGCCTCATGACCTCGTGGTTCCAGCGGCAGGAAGAGTAGGCGGAGATGGCCGGACGGCAGTACACCAGCGGTCCGTCGGCGACGGCGTGGCCCGGGCTGATCGAGGCCTACCGGGACCGGCTGCCCGTGACGGCCCGCACTCCGGTGGTGACGCTCTACGAGGGCGGCACCCCGCTGGTGCCGGCCGCCGCGGTGTCGGCGCTGGTGGACGCCGAGGTGTATCTCAAGGTCGAGGGCGCGAACCCGACCGGCTCCTTCAAGGACCGTGGCATGACGGTGGCCATCTCCAAGGCGGCGGAGGCCGGCGCCAAGGCGGTGATCTGCGCCTCCACCGGCAACACCTCCGCGTCGGCTGCGGCCTACGCCGTCCGGGCCGGCATGGTGTGCGCGGTGCTGGTTCCGCAGGGCAAGATCGCCCTCGGCAAGATGGCGCAGGCGCTGGTCCATGGCGCCCGGTTGCTGCAGGTGGACGGCAACTTCGACGACTGCCTGGAGCTGGCGCGCAAGCTGGCGGTCGACTACCCGGTGGCGCTGGTCAATTCGGTGAACCCGGACCGGATCGAGGGCCAGAAGACCGCGGCCTTCGAGATCTGCGACCTGCTCGGCCGGGCACCCGACGTCCACTGCATACCGGTGGGCAACGCCGGCAACATCACCGCCTACTGGAAGGGCTATCGGGAGTACCTCGCCGATGGCCTGATCGAGAACACCCCAGCGATGTATGGCTTTCAGGCTGCGGGCGCGGCTCCGATAGTGCTCGGCCGGCCGGTTGCCAAGCCGATGACGATCGCGACCGCGATCCGGATCGGCAACCCGGCATCGTGGCTGCCGGCCGAGGCGGCCCGGGACGAGTCGGCCGGCCTGATCGACTCGGTGACCGACCGGGAGATCCTGCAGGCCTACCGGTTGCTCGCGCGCAAGGAAGCGGTGTTCGTGGAGCCGGCGTCGGCGGCCAGCGTCGCCGGGCTGATCAAGTCGGCCAGGGCGGGCCGGCTGCCGGCCGGCGCCGTGGTGGTCTGCACCGTCACCGGCAACGGCCTCAAGGATCCGGAGTGGGCGATCTCCGGGGCGCCGTCCCCGGTGACCATCCCGGTGGACGGCCACGCCGCGGCGGTCCAGCTCGGGCTGGCTTGATGCCCGCGCCGTTCACCGCCGACACCGTCACCGTCCATTCGCCGGCCACCAGCGCCAACCTCGGCCCCGGCTACGACAGCTTCGGCCTGGCGCTGAGCCGCTATGACCGGGTCCGGGCCCGGGTGCGCAGCGCCGGGCTGAACGTCCGGGTCAGCGGCGCCGGCGCCGACGAGCTGGCGCTCGACGAGGCGCACCTGGTGGTCCGGGCGATGCGGGCCGCCTTCGACCGGATCGGCGCCCAGCCACCCGGGCTGGAGCTGGACTGCCACAACGACATCCCGCACGGGCGCGGCATGGGGTCCTCGGCGGCGGCCATAGTCAGCGGGATCGAGCTGGCCCGCAGCCTGAGCGACGACGGCCGGGCCCGCCTGAGCGATGCCGAGGCGCTGGCGCTGGCCACCGAGCTGGAGGGCCATCCGGACAATGTCGCGGCGTGCCTGCTCGGCGGGCTGAGCATCTCCTGGCTCGCCGACGGCCGGGGCGCCGCGGCGAGGGCCGCGACCGCCGAGCAACTGGCCGCCACGGGCATCCGGCCGGTGCTGTTCATCCCGGCCGAGCAGTCGGCCACCAGGGCGGCCCGGGCGCTGCTGCCCGAGCAGGTGCCGCACGCCGACGCCGCCTTCAACGCCGGCCGGGCCGGCCTGCTGGTGCTCGCGCTGACCAGCCGTCCCGACCTGCTGCTGACCGCCACCGAGGACCGGCTGCACCAGGGCTACCGGGCCGCAGCCATGCCGGCCAGCGCCGCGCTGATCACCGCCCTGCGCAGCCGCGGCATGGCCGCCGTGATCTCAGGCGCTGGCTCCTCGGTGCTGGCGCTGGCCCTGGCCGATCAGGCCGGGGCGGCCGCCGAGCTGACCCCGGTCGGCTGGGAATGCGCTCGGCTGGAGGTCTCGTCCGGCGCCCGGACCTCGGGGGCGTGAACCGCGCGACCACCGTTGCGGTGGGCCGACCGGGCCGGCCACCGGAATTGGAATAAGACACGCCTCACCCTGTGTTGGCGCAGTGAGCAGCTTACGTCTACTCTTAGCTCATTCCTCGCGTGACCACGGCTGTGCCAGCAGCGCGACGAAGCAGCCCGAAGAGCCTGCGCGGACGTTTCAGAACCGAATCCTCAGTCAGAATCCACTGATTTTTCGACCTGGGGCGCTCGGGAACAAGTCCGTTCCGACCTCGGCTGCGAGTTCCTGATCGGTACATCGATCAGCCCGGCGATACCCGCCGACCTAACACCGGTGTGCGTCTGACCGAAAAGAGACGTACAACCACTCGGAAGGATCCGAAACCACAGTGACTGACACCCAGGACCAACTCCTCGTCCTGCCCGGCGCCGAGACGACAGATTCCGGCGCCAACAATGCCGCTCAGGAGCGCGCCAAGCGCCGCTCCGGTTCGCTGTCGTCGATGTTGCTCCCAGAGCTGCAGGCGCTGGCCGGCTCGATGGGCATCGCCACCGGCAAGATGCGCAAGAGCGATCTGATCGCCGCCATCGAGAACGCCAAGCGGCCGCAGAGCGGTTCCAGCGCGCCGAGCGGTTCCAGTGCCCCGAGCGGTTCCAGTGCGCCGAGCGGCTCCAGCGCGCCGGCCGCCCGCCAGAGCGCGGCCGTTGAAGCTCCCGCCGCTGCCCAGGCCCCGGCTGCCCCGACCACCCGGACCCGCCGCTCGGCCACCCGGGCGGCCACCAACACCCAGGCGACCGCGCCGGATCAGGGTGTCGACAGCCAGCCGGCCACCGCAGCGACTGTGCCGCCGGCCGTGGACGGCACGTCCGACAGCGCCCCGCCCGCCGCGGACAACGGCTCGGACGGCTCCGGCCCGGACTCCGGCAGCACCCGTCAGGCCGAGCGTGGTCGCTCCCGCGACGCCGGCCGCAACCGTGACGGCCAGACCCGCGACAGCCAGACCCGGGACGGCCAGGCCCGCGACGGCCAAGCCCGCGACAGCCGGGACGGCCAGGCCCGTGACAGCCAGGCCCGCGACGGCCAGAACCGCGACGGCCAAGCCCGCGACGGCCAGAACCGCGACGGCCAGGCCCGCGACGGCCAGGTGGCCACCCGCGAGTCCAACGGCCGAGACGGCAACGGCCGGGACGCCAACGGCCGGGACGCCAACGGCCGGGACGGCAACCGTGACTTCAACGGCCGGGACGGCAACCGCCAGCTCCGGGACGCCGGTCAGCGTGACCGCAACCAGGGCGGTCCCAACAACAATGACGACGACGACGAGTTCGGCTCCGGACGCCGGCCCCGCCGTTACCGCGACCGCCGCGGCCGGACCCGCGATCGTGTCGAGGCCTCCTCCAACAACGGCGGCGGCCGCAACGACATCGAGCCGACCATCTCCGAGGACGACGTCCTGGTGCCGGTGGCCGGCATCGTCGACAACGTCGATGACAAGGGCTCCTGGTTCATCCGGGTCAGCGGCTACTTCGCCAGCTCCGACGATGTCTACGTCTCCAACGCCCACGTCCGCCGGTACAACCTGCGGCGCGGCGATGCGGTGACCGGCGCGGTGCGCCAGGCCCGCGACGGCGAGCGCAAGGAGAAGTTCAACCCGCTCGTCCGGCTGGACACCATCAACGGCGTCGACCCCGAGCGGGCCCGGAGCCGGGTCGAGTTCACCAAGCTGACCCCGCTGTACCCGCAGGAGCGGTTGCGGCTGGAGACCGAGCCGCACATCCTCACCACCCGGGTGATCGACCTGGTGATGCCGATCGGCAAGGGCCAGCGCGCGCTCATCGTCTCCCCGCCCAAGGCGGGCAAGACCATGATCATGCAGGCGATCGCCAACGCCATCGCCACCAACAACCCCGAGTGTCACCTGATGGTGGTGCTGATCGACGAGCGGCCCGAAGAGGTCACCGACATGCAGCGCTCGGTGAAGGGCGAGGTCATCGCCTCGACCTTCGACCGCCGTCCGCAGGACCACACCATGGTCGCGGAGCTCTCCATCGAGCGGGCCAAGCGGCTGGTCGAGATGGGCCACGACGTGGTGGTGCTGCTCGACTCGATCACCCGGCTCGGCCGCGCGTACAACCTGGCCGCTCCGGCGTCCGGACGCATCCTGTCCGGTGGTGTCGACTCGACGGCGCTCTACCCGCCGAAGCGGTTCCTGGGCGCGGCCCGCAACATCGAGGACGGCGGCTCGCTGACCATCATCGCCTCGGCGCTGGTAGAAACCGGATCCGCCGGTGACACCGTGATCTTCGAGGAGTTCAAGGGAACCGGCAACGCCGAGCTGCGGCTGGACCGCAAGATCGCCGACAAGCGGGTCTTCCCCGCGGTGGACGTCGACCAGTCCTCCACCCGCAAGGAGGAGATCCTGCTCTCGCCCGACGAGCTCGCCGTGGTGATCAAGCTGCGCCGGGTGCTGCACGCCCTGGACCCGCAGCAGGGCATCGACCTGCTGCTGGACCGGCTGCGCAAGACCCGGACGAACATCGAGTTCCTGATGCAGATCGCCAAGACGACCCCGGGCGCCGACGACCGCTGACCCGGCCATGGCAGCTGGCGGCGCTGCCGGCCAGGCAGGCCTGCCAAGGTGGGTGTTCGCCAGCTCGGCCCAGCGCAGGCTTGCCGTCCTGGCGGCGGCGCTCGCGCTGATCGCGCTGGTGACCGCGGTCAACGCCGCCCGGGTCCATCCCGAGCGGCGGGTCATCACGGTCACCGCGCCGGCGCCTCCGGCCGCGGCCACGGTGGATGCCACCGGCTGCCCGGCGCAGGCCGAGTGCCGGGTGCAGCAACAGGCGACCGGGCTGGACACGGCGTTCGTGCGGGCATTTCCGGCCGGCCAGGTGCTCAACGTCCAGGCGACCCTGGACCTCCGCACCCACCGCAGCTACCGAACCTCGTTGATCGGGTCGATCGAGGGATCCTCGACGGTGAGCCTGACCGCGCAGTGCGTGCCCGGCGCGCCGATGCCGTCGGCCCGGGTGCAGCGCTCCAGCACCGCCCACATCGATCTGGCGGGCAACAGCGTCATCGACTACCGCCAGCTCAGCGTGCTGGCCCCGGGTCGGCCCGGCTGCGGGGTGGCGCTGGTGCTGCGCACCCGGGGAGCGGCCGTCCGCTTCGAAGACGCCGCCCTCCGCCTGGCGCGTGACCCGGCCACGCAGCTGCCGTCATGAGCCGGCTGCGGATCAGCCGGCCGGCCCGGGACGCGATAGAGCCGGTGCTGGTCCGGTTGGCCGAGAGCCAGCCGGCAGATCCCGGCACGGCAGATCCCGGCACGACCGATCCCGACCCGATCGATCCCAGGGCGGGCCACCTCCGGGCGCCGAGGGTGGTTCCGGCGTGGCTGGTCGCCGCGGCGCTGCTGCTGGCCTGTGCCGCCAGCGTTGCCGCGGCGCTGTGGTGGCAGCACCGGTCCCTGGTCATCGAAGTGACCAACCGGCTACAGCCCTACTACAGCGCCGGGCCCGATGCGGCCGGTTGCCCGATCCTGTCCCGCTGCCTGGTGAGCACCGATCTCAGCCAGCCGCTGGCCGTGGCGGCTCGGCGGCTGTTTCCCGACGCCACGGTGCTGAGCTCGCTGACGGTCGTCGAATCCGGCAGCGGCCGGACGGTGCAGACCACCATCGTGCTGCACGCGCCGTCGGGCCTGGGGGTGTCGGTCACCGCCCAGTGCGTCCCCGGAGCAGGGCCGATCTCCGACCGGGCCGCGTCGCTGCCGGTGGCCGGTCCTGCTCAGGCCGACTTCGTGGTGGCCGGCGCGCCGGGATGCAGCGTGGCGGTGGCCGCCCAGATCCCGCGGACGGTGCCGGTTCCGCTGGCCGAACTTCGGCAACTTGCCCGTGATCCGCAGGTCCAGCTCGACCCGTAGCCGCTACCTGCTCACTCCAGGTCGGCGCGCCGGTAGACCCGGCACTCCCAGGGCCGCAGCAGCAGGCCAGTGGCGTCCGGGACGGCCGGGTAGTTGCCCAGCAGCAGCTCCGCGGCCGCCCAGCCGGACGCGTCGGGCAGCGCTGCCACGGCGTCGGCGCCGGAGAAGTTGCCCAGCACCAGCCAGCATTCGGAGTCCAGCCGCCGGGTGAAGGCGTAGACCTGCTCGTCCAGCGGCAGCAGCATGCGGAAGTCGCCGAGAGCCACCACCGGGTGGTCGTGGCGCAGCGCGATCAGCTTGCGGTAGTGGTGATACACCGAATCCGGATCGGCCAGCTCGGCGTCGGCGTTGATGGAGCGGTGGTTCGGATTGACCCCGATCCACGGCTCGGCCGAGCTGAAACCGGCGTTGCGCCCCGCCGTCCACTGCATCGGGGTTCGCGCGTTGTCCCGGCTCATCCGCCGGAGCGCTGCCAGCACCTCGGCGGCTGCGGCATCGCCCACCGCGGCATCACCCACCGCGACATCGCCGACCGCGGCAGCATCCAGCGCGGCGGCGTAGTAGTTCAGCGATTCGATGTCACGGAAGTCGGAGATCCCGGCGAACACCGCGTTCGTCATGCCGAGCTCCTCGCCCTGGTAGATGTAGGGCGTGCCGCGGTGCAGGTGCAGGACGGTGGCCAGCATCTTGGCCGACAGCGCCCGGTACCGCTCGCTGTCGTCGCCGAAGCGCGAGACCACTCGCGGCTGGTCGTGGTTGTTCCAGTAGAGGCTGTTCCAGCCCACGTCGGCCAGGCCTGCCTGCCACCGGCCGAAGCTGGCCTTGAGATCCAGCAGCGAGAAGCCGGTCGGATGGAACTTGTCGATGCCCTGGTCCAGTTGGACGTGCTCGAACTGGAACACCATGTCCACCTCGTGCCGGGCCGGGTCGGTGAACAGCCGGGCCTGCTCCACCGTCACTCCGGGCATCTCGCCGACGGTCAGCAGCTGCGCCTGCCGGCCGGCGAACACCTCCCGGTGCATCTCCTGCAGGAACTCATGGATGCGCGGCCCGCAGATGTAGTGCGGCGAGCCGTCGCCGTAGCCGCCGGCCTGGGCCTGCCCGTCCGGCAACATCGGGTCCTTGGAGATCATGTTGATGACATCCATCCGGAAGCCGTCCACCCCGCGGTCCAGCCACCACCGCATCATCGCGTACACGGCTGCCCGCACCTCGGGGTTCTCCCAGTTCAGGTCGGGTTGCTTGCGCGAGAACAGGTGCAGGTAGTACTCGCCGCTGGCCTCGTCGAGCTGCCAGGCCGAGCCGGAGAAGGCCGAACTCCAGTTGGTCGGCTCGGCGCCCGGCGCGCCGGCGAGCATCCCGGGCCGCGGCCCACGCCACCAGTACCAGTCGCGTCTCGGGTCGTCCTTGCCGCGCCGGGACTGCTGGAACCACGGGTGCTCGTCGGAGGTGTGGTTGACCACCAGGTCGAGCACCAGTTTCATGCCCCGCCGGTGCGCCTCGGCCAGCAACCGGTCGAAGTCGGCCAGCGAGCCGAACACCGGGTCGATGTCGGTGTAATCGCTGATGTCATAGCCGGCGTCGTCCTGCGGCGAGGGGAACACCGGCGACAGCCACAGAACGTCCACGCCCAGCTGCTCCAGGTAGTCCAGCCGCGAGAGGATGCCGGCCAGGTCGCCGATGCCGTCGCCGCTGGCATCGCAGAAGCTCCGCGGGTAGATCTGGTAGACGACGGCCGATTGCCACCACGCGGCCGGGCTGTTGGCCATCCGGCCTCCCCTGCTCCTTGCCGAACCCGCTCATCCGAACTCGCTCGTGCGACCCTGCTCATCCGAAGCCGTCATCCGAAGCCGTCATCCGAAGTCAGTCCGAACCGCGCACTCGGGATCGAATCGGGCCGGCATCTGCAACATACCCCCGGCAAATCTGGGCATGTGCTCTGCCGCTCACCGATATCGCGGTCCTAGACTCAGCAGATGGTCAATGGCGAGGCGAGCGGACCGGCGCTCGACACCGACCAACCGCTGTCCTGGCGTCTGCCGCCGTACCAGCCGGCCGTGTTGATGCTGATGGTCTGCGCCATCGCGGCCCTGAACATCTACGGCCACCCCTCCGAGACCGTGCGCGCGCTGACGCTGGTGCTGGGCGCGGCGCTGCTCGGGGCGGCCGTCCTCGCGCTGCGGATGTACCTGGGAGTCGATGCCGACGGCGTCCTCGTCCGGTACCTGGCACGTCCGGTCTGGCTGCCCTGGTCGGACGTTGCCCGGGTGGAGGTGGTATCGGCAGTTCGGGGGTCCGATACCGTTCGTCTGGTACGGCACGACGGCACCTACGTCGACGTGCCGCCGTCGCTGCTCCAACCGGCCACGCCGACGTCCAAGCCCCGGGCGCTGGCAAGGCTCAACAGCGTCGCGCACCAGCTCGAAGCCCGTCGGGCACGACGGGTCGCAAGACGATCAGGACTAATGTGATGAGACTGAAGTCAAGGAGGTAACGGTTACGTATCTTTGATCCGTCGACACTCTGCAATCAGGGTGTTCGATGCCATTCTCAAATTGCCTGTAAGCGCTTAAGTATCATCGTCGGAAGGACAGTTTTAATGAGTCCAAAGGTCGCCATCGGTGCGGTCTCCCTCCTCAGCGCGGCCGTGGTGTTGGCCGGCTGCGGTGGCGGTAATGACAACAAGGGATCGTCGGGTGCGACGTCCGGCAATGCCGGCAAGGGCCCGATCACGTTCGTCACCGGCAAGGACAACAGCGGCCTGATGCCGCACCTTGCCGAGGCGTGGAACGCCGCTCACCCCAATGAGAAGGTCACGATCAAGCAGCAGTCCGACCAGGCTGACCAGCAGCTGTCCGACCTGCAGCAGCACTTCCAGGCCAAGGACCCCAACTACGACGTGGTGACCGTCGACGTGGTCTGGACCGCGGAGTTCGCCGCCAAGGGCTGGATCGTCCCGCTCACCGGCAAGAACGCGATGGACACCAGCCACCTGCTCGGCCCGACCGTGAAGGCAGCGACCTACAACGGCACCCTGTACGCGGCGCCGTATGCCTCCGATGCCGGCCTGCTGTACTACCGCAAGGACCTGGTCCCCACGGCGCCCGCCACCTGGGACGACATGATCAACGCCTGCAAGGGCAAGACCTCGCCTACCATCACCGGCCCCAAGCCGGCCTGCTACGCCGGCCAGTTCGCCAAGTACGAAGGCCTGACGGTGAACGCGTCGGAGGCGATCAACTCCGCCGGCGGCCAGATCGTCAAGGAGGACGGCAAGACCCCGAACCTGGAGACCGCGGAGGCGAACAAGGGCCTGAGCTTCCTGGTCAACGGCTTCAAGGAGGGCTACATCCCCAAGGAGGCGCTCGGCTTCCAGGAGACCCAGAGCCTGAACGCCTTCCAGGCCGGCCAGCTGCTGTTCATGCGTAACTGGCCGTACGCCAACGCGATCCTCTCCGGCACCGGCTCCAAGGTGGCCGGCAAGTTCGCCATCGCCCCGCTGCCCGGCCCGGACGGACCCGGCGCCTCCAGCCTCGGTGGTCACAGCGTCGCGCTCAGCGCGTACTCCAAGAACCAGGGGACCGGCCTGGAGTTCCTCAAGTTCATCCAGTCCCAGGAGATCCAGTCCTACAACCTGACCCAGGGTTCGCAGGCTCCGGTCATCGCGTCGCTGTACGACGACCAGGCCCTGATCCAGAAGTTCCCGTACCTGCCGGTGTTGAAGAAGGGCATCGAGAACGCGATCCCGCGTCCGGTGACCCCGTTCTACCCGGCCGTCACCGAAGCGATCTCGACCAACGCCTACGCCGCTCTACAGGGCCAGTCGTCGACCGAGGAAGCCCTGAAGAACCTTCAGTCGGCAATCCAGTCCGCTACCGCGGGCTGATCTGATCCACCCTGGTGAACCGGCGGAGTCGCCTTCCTCGAGCGAGGGCATCGCGACTCCGCCGGTTCGCAAGGCAAGTTCCCTAGCACTGGGAGCTGATCCCCTCTAGCCCAGGGATGTCATCAGCCTGAGGAGGCTTCATGACCCTCGCCAAACCCGCAGCGGGCAGCACCGCACAGACCTCACTGCCTGAAGCACCGGGCCCCAAACGGAACAAGATCAAAACAGGCGAGGGTCGGCTGGCCGTCATGCTGGTCGCGCCCACGATCGCGCTGCTGGGGCTGATCGTCGGGTACCCCATCGTCAAGGCGATCTACAACTCGTTCCTGTCCGACAGCCGCAAGATCGATCCGGCAACCGGGCAGTTCCAGGAACCCGGGGCCTGGACCGGGCTCACCAACTACAAGCACTGGCTGCTGCAGCAGTGCCCGTCCGGCGCCGGCAAGACCATCTCCTGCCCGACCGGCACCCTCGGCTCGCAGTTCTGGAGCTCGATCAGCGTCACGGTCGGATTCACCGTGGTGACCGTGCTGCTCGAGACCATGATCGGCATGGTCTTCGCGCTGATGATGAACCGCGCGTTCAAGGGCCGGGCGCTGGTGCGGGCCGCCATCCTGATCCCGTGGGCGATCCCGACCGCGGTCACCGCCAAGCTGTGGCAGGTGGTCTTCGACCCGCAGGGCATCCTGAACAAGGTGCTCGGCACCAGCTTCGCCTGGACCAGTTCGCAGTGGCCTGCCCGGTGGGCGATCGTGATAGCCGACGTCTGGAAGACCACACCGTTCATCGCGCTGCTGATCCTGGCCGGCCTGCAGGGCATCAGCGCCGACATCTACGAGTCGGCCAAGGTCGACGGCGCCAATGCCTGGCAGCGCTTCGTCAAGATCACGCTGCCCCTGGTCAAGCCGGCCCTCGCGGTCGCGGTCATCTTCCGCACCCTGGACGTGCTGCGGATGTACGACCTCCCGGCGATCCTCACCGGTGGCGCCAATGGAACCACCACCATCTCGATCCTGGTGGTGAAGCAGTTGAACAGCGGCATCTACTCGGCCTCGGCGCTGTCGACGATCACCTTCGTCTTCATCTTCGCGATCGCGCTCGGCATGGTCAGGTTGTTCAACGCCAACATCGTCGGCACTCCGGGAAAGGGCGGTAAGTGAGATGACTGCCGTCGCGCACGGTTCCACCACGGCCGCAACGCCCATCGAGACCAGCACCGTCCAGAAGAAGCGGTTCTCCCGCGGTGACATCGGCACCCTCGCGGTCATCGCGCTGATCATCTTCTGGTGCCTGGCGCCGTTCTACTGGATGGCGGTGCTGGCCTTCCGCGAGACCGCCTTCACCTTCGAGACGACGCCGTGGTTCACCCACCTCACCCTGGAGAACTTCCGGTACGCCTTCGACACCACCGACAACAAGTTCGGCCGGTCGCTGTTCAACAGCCTGCTGATCGGCGCCGTGGTGACCGCCCTGGCCATGACCATCGGGGTGTTCGCGGGCTACGCGATGGCCCGGCTGTCCTTCCGGGGCAAGGGGCTGATCCTGGCCGCGATTCTGGGCGCGTCGATGTTCCCGGGTGTGGCGATCCTGACCCCGCTGTTCCAGCTGTTCGCCGGCTGGGGCTGGCTGGGCACCTACCCGGCGCTCATCCTGCCGCAGATCTCGTTCTCGCTGCCGCTGGCGGTCTACACCCTGACCAGCTTCTTCTCCGACATGCCGTGGGAGCTGGAACAGGCAGCCCGGGTCGACGGCGCCACTCCCGGCCAGGCTTTCCGGCTGGTGATCTTCCCGCTGGCGGCGCCGGCGCTGTTCACCACCGCCATCCTGGTGTTCCTGGCCTCGTGGAACGAGTTCCTGCTCTCCAGCGTGCTGTCCAACGGTGTCTACAAAGTCGAGCCGTCCACGGTGGCGCTGGCCAAGTTCACCGCCGGGCCGCACGTGGTGCCCTACACCCAGACGATGGCCGCAGGCATCGTGGTCACCGTCCCGCTGGTGATCGTCGTGCTGCTGTTCCAGCGGCGGATCGTCAGCGGCCTCACCGCCGGTGGCGTCAAGGGCTGATCCGGCGCACCTGACACTCGTCCCCGCCACCGGTCCACTCCGGAGGCGGGGACGAGTTTTTTCCGCCCTTGGCCTGCCGCCGGCCCGCCCCGCGCCGGCTCCGGCAGGGAATGCCGGGCGTGCGGGCTGCGTTTGGAGAGCGTGGCCACGACTGGCACACTGTCTGGTTGACGACCCGGCTCCGGTTCACGTCCTGTCCCGCCCTCACTCCAGGAGTGAGTGGCCGGGAGCACCTCCCCAGGGCGACCCGGCGGCCATGACCGGCGCGGCGTATGCGGCGCCATAGAAGGGAACCATCGTGAAGGACGCCATCCACCCCGAGTACGCGGTCACCGAAGTGACCTGCTCGTGCGGTAATTCGTTCACCACCCGCAGCACCGCCAAGGGCGGCTCCATGCGCGCCGAGGTGTGCTCTGCGTGCCACCCGTTCTACACCGGCAAGCAGAAGATCATGGACGTCGGCGGCCGGGTGGACAAGTTCGAGAAGCGCTACGGAAAGCGCGAGCGCACCACCGCCTAGCTACTTCGACGGCGCCCTGGGCGTGCCCTCACCGGCACACCCAGGGCGTCGTTTCTTTGTCGAGAGCGCGAAGAGCAACCTGGCGCCACTGAGAAAGAAGGCGCCGCTGAGCGAAGCGGCGGCGCCGCGACCACAGGGACGGGCAATGGTTCACGAGGCAGACGGATCTTCCACGCTGGCGCAGGTGCTCGCCGAGTACGCCGAGACCGAGAAGGCGCTGTCGGACCCGGCGGTGCACGCCGACCAGGCCACCGCCCGGCGGCTGGGCCGGCGCTTCGCCCAGCTGGCTCCGGTGGTCAGCGCGGCCGCAGAGCTCGAGCGGGTGCGCGCCGACGCCGGGGCCGCCCGTGAGCTGTCCGGCGAGGACAGCTCCTTC
Source organism: Jatrophihabitans sp. (assembly GCF_036388195.1). Taxonomy (GTDB): domain Bacteria; phylum Actinomycetota; class Actinomycetes; order Mycobacteriales; family Jatrophihabitantaceae; genus Jatrophihabitans_A. The sequence continues at coordinate 28,737 of NZ_DASVSG010000053.1, forward strand.
GCGGCCGAGGCCGAGGAGCTCGCGAGCCGGATCCCCGAGCTCGAGGGCAGGCTGCGGGAGCTGCTGATCCCCAAGGATCCCAACGACATCAAGGACGTCATCCTCGAGATCAAGGCCGGCGAGGGCGGCGACGAGTCGGCGCTGTTCGCCGGCGACCTGCTGCGGATGTACCTGCGGTATGCGGAGTTGCAGGGCTGGCAGACCGAGGTGCTCGACGACGAGGAGACCGACCTCGGCGGCCACAAGTCGGTCACCGTGGCGGTGCGCTCGCGCAGCGTCGACAAGCCGGTCTGGAGCCGGCTGAAGTACGAGGGCGGCGTGCACCGGGTGCAGCGGGTGCCGGTGACCGAGTCGCAGGGCCGGATCCACACCTCGGCGGCCGGCGTGCTGGTGCTTCCCGAAGCCGAGGAGGTCGAGGTCGAGATCGATCCCAACGACCTGCGGATCGACGTCTACCGCTCCTCCGGGCCCGGCGGCCAGAGCGTCAACACCACCGACTCCGCCGTCCGGATCACCCACGTGCCGACCGGCACGGTCGTCTCGATGCAGAACGAGAAGAGCCAGCTGCAGAACCGGGAGGCAGCGCTGCGGGTGCTCCGGGCCCGGTTGCTGGCCCACGCCCAGGAGCAGGCATCCCAGGACGCCTCCGACGCCCGCCGCTCCCAGGTGCGCACCGTCGACCGGTCCGAGCGGGTGCGGACGTACAACTTCGCCGAGAACCGGATCGCCGACCACCGGGTGAACTTCAAGGCCTACAACCTCGACCAGGTGCTCGACGGCGCCCTCGATGACGTGATCGATGCGCTCACCCGGGCCGATATCGAGGCGGCGCTCTCCGGAGATTCCGACAGCTGATGCAGCCGGCAGTCCGGGCCGAGCTCGCCGCGGCGACCGCCGAGCTGGCCGCCGCCGGGGTCGCCTCGGCCCGGGTGGACGCGGAGCTGCTGCTGGCTCACGTGCTGGGTTGCAGCCGCTCCCGGTTGCTGATCAGCGACGGCCTCGGCCCGGGCGAGGCTGGCCGGTTCCGCCAGCTGGTGAGCCGGCGCGCTGCCGGGACGCCGTTGCAGCACCTGACCGGCGTCGCGCCGTTCCGGCATCTGGAGCTCGCGGTCGGTCCGGGCGTCTTCATCCCGCGCCCGGAGACCGAGCTGCTGGTGGAGCTGGCGGCGCCATGGCTCACGCCCGGCGCCACGGTGGTGGACCTCGGCGCCGGCTCCGGGGCGATCGCGCTGTCGGTGGCGCAGGAGTTCCCGGTGACCCGGGTGATCGCGGTGGAGCGCTCGGAGCAGGCGCTGGAGTGGTTGCGGCGCAATGCCGAGGTCCGGCAGGCAGCAGGTGATCTTGCGGTCGAGGTGCTGGCCGGCGACATCACCGATCCCGGGCTGCTGACCGAGCTGACCGGCAGCGTCGCGGTGGTGCTGGCCAACCCGCCCTACGTCCCGGAATCGATCAGGGCCGGACTGCCGGCCGAGCTTGCCCATGACCCGGCCGAGGCGCTGTTCGCCGGCACCGACGGGCTGGCGCTGATGCCGGCGCTGGCCGGGCTGGCGGCCCGGTTGCTGCGGCCGGGCGGCCTTCTCGGCATCGAGCACGATGAGACCCATGCCCAGGCCGTCAGTGGCCTGCTGACCGATGCGGGCTGGACGAACGTGGCCGGCCGGCCGGATCTGACCGGCCGGCCACGCTTCACCATCGCGGTGCGTGCCTGAGCCTGCGGCTAGCTCAGGCCCACCACCGGCTCGCCGGCCGCGGTCAGCCCGTTGCCGGTGCGGCTGCACGTCCCGCCCCGGATCACGCCGCCGTTGTAGGCCTGCCGCAGGCAGTTGCGCAGCGCCAGCTGGCCCCAGTAGTTCGGGTGCAGCGACTCCTGCACGTAGTACGGGCCGAAGGTCGCCGACACCGTCCGGATGTTCTCGATCCACTCGCTGGCGTCCACGGCGCCGGCGCTGCGCCAGCTGGCCAGCGAGGTCTCCTGCAGCTTGTGCACGCCGGTCTCGCACAGCCGCCGGCCGTTGAACAGCCCGGTGACGTTCAGGATCTTGATGTTCGGCAGCCCGGACTGGGTCGCGGCGTTCCTGACCGCGGAGTTGATGGTGGGCAGCGCGGTGGCGTTGGACCAGTCGGCGTCGGCGTTCCAGAACCCGCAGCCGCCGGTGTTCTGGCGGGTGTAACCGGACTCGGTGTAACGGATCCCGGCGCCGTTGGGCAGGGGCGACGGGTAGGTCTGCAGCACCAGGCTGTAGTCACTGGTCAGGTAGCCGTTGCGGGCCAGCGCGGTGTTGACGTTCTTCAGGGCGTTGGCGATCCGGGTGGTCACCGCCGCGACGTTGGCGCTGGTGAAGTTGGCCGTCACCGACGCGTCGTCCTTGCAGTAGTCCTTCCACCAGGTCGGCGAGCTCAGGAAGTCCTCGACGCAGGTCTGCACGATGGAGCCGAAGTTGAAGTCGTTGCCGCCGATCGACACCACCACCATGGAGACCCGGTTCGTGGCCGAGAAGTTCTGCAGCGCCAGCGCCTGGCCGATGTGGCCGGCGCCGTCGTTGTAGAAGTCCAGGCCCGGCTTGAAGTCGCTGTCGGAGGAGTACGCCGAGGTGGCGGTCTTGGCGCCCGAGCACGCCAGGTTCTTGGCGGAGATCGTGCCGAACGCGATCTCGGCGGACTTGGAGCGGTGGCAGCCGACGATCGCCTCGCGGGTCCCGGCGTCGTAGTACGCGGTCGGGCCGAGCGCATCGGTCTGGGCGGAGTCGTTGGAGTTGCCGGCCCACCGGCCGGCCTCACCGGAGATGTAGGAGTCACCGAGGCTCACGGCCCAGGCGCTGCCGGCCGGGACGGCAACCGGCCTGGCCTTGGCCGCCGTGGCCGGACCGGCGAGGGCGGCCAGCGCGCCGGTGGTCATCGCGGCGCCGGCGAGGAGGGCGGCCATGCGCTGCCAGCTCCTTCGCCGGAGGCCTCGAGATGCTGCGGGGTGAACAGAACGGGGCATAGCAGGTCCTCTCAGGGAGCACGGGGGAGCGCGCCTGGCAAACGGGGTGGCCTAACCGGATGAATCGGTTAAACAACCTGATCTTGACACTGCCGAGGCCGCCCGGCCACCGGGAAGCGGCAGCAGTTTCAGCGCCGATCCGCCGGTGCGGCAGGATTGGGCTCATGAGCGACCTGCTGGACTGCACCGACCCCGTCACCCGGCCGATGGCGATCACCGCCGCGGCCCGGGCGGTGAGCGCCGGCTCGGTGGTGGTGCTGCCCACCGACACCCTCTACGGCATCGGCGCGGACGCCTTCAATCCCGCGGCGGTGACCAGCCTGCTGGCGGCCAAGGGCCGGGGCCGGGACATGCCGGTTCCGGTGCTGGTCGGTTCCTGGCACACCATCGACGGCCTGGTGAGCGCCGTGTCCGGCCAGACGCGAGACCTGGTAGAGGCGTTCTGGCCGGGCGCGCTGACCCTGGTCATCGAGCACGCGCCGTCGCTGGCCTGGGACCTCGGCGACGCCCGGGGCACCGTGGCGGTCAGGATGCCGCTGCATCCGGTGGCGCTGGAGCTGCTGGCCCAGACCGGGCCGCTGGCGGTCTCCAGCGCCAACATCACCTCGATGCCTCCGGCGGTGACCGCCCAGCAGGCCTACGAGCAGCTCGGTGAGTCGGTGTCGGTCTACCTCGACGGCGGCGAGGCGCCGGCCGGCCGGCCTTCGACGATCGTGGACCTGACCGGGCCGACGCCGGTGGTGTTGCGGCAGGGCGCGGTGGCGGTGGAGCAGCTGCGCGAGGTGCTGGGCGAGCTGGAGGCGCCCAGCTAATCGGAGGCGCCCAGCTAATCGGAGGTACCGGACTATTCGCCGGCGCGGGCTACTAGGAGGTTCCGGGCCCGTCCGGCGCCTGCTGGTGGCGGCACCGCGGTCCGAGCCAGGTCGGCTAACCTCTTCGTGCAAGGCGTTGCGGTGGCCGCCGGCCGCCTCTTTCCGCCCACCTCGTCAAGGGAGCGTCGAGCACATGCCTGAGCAGTACTGGGGACCGGACTTCGAGTCGCTGCAGAAGATCGACCCGGAGATCGCCGGTGTGGTGCTGGACGAGCTGGACCGGCTGCGCGGCGGGCTGCAGCTCATCGCGAGTGAGAACTTCACCTCCCCGGCGGTGCTGGCGGCGCTCGGCAGCACCCTGAGCAACAAGTACGCCGAGGGCTACCCCGGCAGGCGCTACTACGGCGGCTGCGAGGTGGTCGACCGGGCCGAGCAGATCGGCATCGACCGGGCCAAGGCGCTGTTCGGCGCCGAGCACGCCAACCTGCAGCCACACTCGGGCGCCAACGCCAACCTCGCGGTGTACGGAGCGTTCCTGCAGCCCGGTGACACGGTGCTGGCGATGTCGCTGCCCCACGGCGGCCACCTGACCCACGGCACCAAGGTCAGCTTCTCGGGCAAGTGGTTCCACGCGGTCAGCTACGGCGTGCACCCGGAGACCGAGGACATCGACTACGACCAGGTCCGGGCGCTGGCTGCCGAGCACCGTCCGAAGCTGATCATCTGCGGCGGCTCGGCGATTCCCCGGCTGATCGACTTCGCCGCGTTCCGCGAGATCGCCGACGAGGTCGGCGCGATCCTGATGGTCGACGCCGCGCACTTCATCGGGCTGGTGGCCGGAAAGGCGATCCCGTCGCCGGTGCCCTACGCCGACGTGGTCACCTTCACCACCCACAAGGTGCTGCGCGGCCCGCGCGGCGGGGCGCTGGTCTGCAAGGCCGAGCACGCCGCGAAGCTGGACAAGGCGGTGTTCCCGATGATGCAGGGCGGGCCGCTGATGCACGCCATCGCGGCCAAGGCGGTCAACCTCGCCGAATGCGCGACGCCGGAGTACCAGGCCTACGCCAGGCAGGTCATCAGCAACGCCCAGGCGCTGACCGCGGGCCTGGCCGAGGCCGGGATGCGCCCGGTCACCGGCGGCACCGACACCCACCTGGCGCTGCTGGACCTGCAGGGGCTCGGGGTGAGCGGGCGGGATGCGGAGAGCCGCTGCGACGCCGCCGGCATCGTCCTGAACAAGAACGCCATTCCCAACGACCCGGCGCCGCCCTCGGTGGCCTCCGGCGTCCGGGTGGGCACCCCGTCGGTGACCACCCAGGGCATGACCGAGCCGCAGATGGCCCAGATCGCGCAGCTGATCGGCCGCGCGGTGACCAGCGCGGACGCCGCGGTGCACGCAGACGTCCGGGCCGAGGTCAGCGCGCTGGTCGCCGCCCACCCGGCATATCCGCAGGGCTGAGCCTGAAGGCGGTCCACTCGTGCATCCATCCCGCGAATACGCGCTGGTCGGCCTGATCGCCGCGCTCGGGACGTTCCTGTGCACGCCGCTGGCTCGCCAGTTCGCCACCCGCTGGGGCGCGGTGGCCAAACCACGCGATCGGGACGTGCACGCCGTGGACACCCCGCGGCTCGGTGGGGTGGCGTTGCTGGCCGGCTTCGCCGTCGCGATGCTGGTAGCGCATGCCCTGCCGACCCTGCACCGCACCTTCGACCACGGCAGCGAGGTGACCGGCGTGCTGTGGGGCGGCCTGATCATCTGCGCCGTGGGGGTCCTCGACGACCGCTACGAGCTGGACGCGATCACCAAGCTCGCCGGCCAGGTGACCGCGGCCGCGGTGATGTCCATCGTCGGCGGGATCCAGCTGCTCTACGTGTACGTGCCGTGGGGCAACGTCGGCACCATCCCACTGGACCGCGACGCCAGCGTGGAGCTGACCATTCTGTTGACCGTGCTGACCGTCAACGCGATCAATTTCATCGACGGCCTCGATGGCCTGGCCGCCGGCGTCACCGCCATCCAGGGAATGGCCTTCTTCGGCTACAGCTATCACCTGGCCCAGGTCGGCAACACCGACATCGCGCTGGCGCCGACGCTGATCTGCGCGGCCCTGGTGGGCGCCTGCTTCGGCTTCCTGCCGCACAACTTCGCCTCGGCGCGGATCTTCATGGGCGACTCCGGATCCATGCTGGTCGGGCTGCTGCTGTCGGCGTCGGCGATCACGGCGTCGTCGCAGACCGATCCCCAGTCGCTGGCCCTGAAGGGCGCCCTGCCGCTCTACCTGCCGCTGATCCTGCCGCTGGCCGTCCTCGCGCTGCCGCTGTTCGACCTGGTGCTGGCGGTGGGGCGCCGGCTGCGGCGCGGCCAGTCGCCGTTCGCGCCGGACAAGGAACACCTGCACCACCGTCTGATGGAGCTGGGACACAGCCACCGGCGCGCGGTCCTGCTGCTGTACTTCTGGTCGGCCGTGCTGGCCTTCGGGGCGGTGGCGATGGCGGTCAGCACCGGTCCCTGGCTGGTGCTGTGGGTGGTCGCGGGGCTGCTGGCCGCCGGCATGCTGGTGACCGCGATCCCGCGGTTGCGCTCGGCCCGGCTGTGAGCACGTCGACCGGAACCGGGCGGGCTCGGATCAGCGTTCGCTGGCTGCTGCTGGCGGCTGTGGCCGTGCTGGGGCTGCTGGGATTCGGCGTCGCCTCGCCGGCCGGCCTGCGCGCCGGGTTGAGCTTCCTCGGCGGCCTGGCCCTGGTGACCGGATCGTTCGAGTTCGGAGCGTTCAACATCCGCTTCGTCAGCCGGCACGCGCCGGGCCTGACGCTGCCGGTGGCGCTGCTGAGCTACCTCACCACCGCGGTCGCGCTGGCGCTGGTGCTGGCCGCCTCCAGCCCCCAAGTGGTGGACGGGCCGGCGATCGCGACAGGCCTGTTCAGCGGGCTGGTGATCTGGCTCGGCGGCGAGCTGGCGGCCGCTCGGGCGGTGCAGGAGCACCCCTGAGCGCCTGTTAGCATTCCCTTACAAATGCACAGTCCGCCGCGCCCAGACGCCCCCGAAGAGGGTGGCGGAGATCCATGGGCTGCCTTCGGCTATCTTGTAGCCGGAGTGCTGTTCTACGGGTTCTTGGGCTGGCTGCTGAGTATTTGGCTGCACGCCGAGTACTGGATACCGATCGGCATTCTGGTCGGGGCTGGTTTCGGGATGTACATGGTGTTCGCCCGGTACCGAATCAGGACGCCCGCACCCGAACACCGCACAACAGGTAGCACCCCGTCCCAGCACCGGACGACATCGGACGACGAAGCAGCCCGAACAACGCGGCCAGATAGCAATGACCGAGGAGAGACTGCGTGAGCCACACCGGCGAGGTCCTGGTAAGTGAAGGGTTTCATGCGCCTGGCCCGGCTGAGTTCTTTTTGCCAGATTTCACAGGTGCTGCATGGAATGAGAACGGCTACCAGGTCCTGCTGACCAAGGCCTCGATCCTGCTGGTGCTCGGCGCGGTGGTGGCCTACCTGTTCCTCGCGATCACCTCGCGCAAGGGCGCCGTGGTGCCGAGCAAGCGGCAGTACCTCGGGGAGCAGGCCTACACCTTCATCCGCAACGGCGTCGCCCAGGACATCATCGGCAGCAAGGAGTACCGCCGCTACGTCCCGCTGCTGGTCTCGCTCTTCTTCTTCGTGGTCGTCAACAACCTGTTCGGCATCGTGCCGATCCTCACCTTCTCGCCGTTCTCCCGGGCCAGCTTCGCCTACGGACTGGCCCTGCTGGTCTGGCTGATCTACAACGGCGTGGGCGTCATGCAGAAGGGCTTCCTCGGCTACCTCAAGCACACCACCGTGCCGTCCGGGGTGCCGGCCTGGATCCTGCCGCTGCTGATTCCGCTGGAGTTCCTGTCCAACATCCTGATCCGGCCGGTGACGCTGTCGCTGCGTCTGTTCGCCAACATGTTCGCCGGCCACCTGCTGCTGATCCTGTTCTCCACCGGTGGGGCGTACCTGCTCATCGAGGCGACCGGCTCGCCGGTGCTCAAGCCGGCCGGCGTGCTGGCCTTCGCGCTCGGGGTGGCGATCGGCTTCCTCGAGATCGTGGTGGCGCTGCTGCAGGCCTACGTCTTCACCCTGCTGACAGCGCAGTACATCTCCGGAGCGCTGGCCTCCGAGCACTGATTTTTCCGGCACCACCTGCAGCACCCGCGCACCGTGCGCACCAGCGGTAACGATCACGATCGGCCACGCCGGCCGAGAAACGGAAGGAACCCCATGGAAGGCTCGCTCAACATGGTCGGCTATGGCCTGGCGGCTATCGGCCCCGGTATCGGCATCGGCCTGATCTTCGCCGCCTACATCAACGGCACCGCACGCCAGCCGGAGATGCAGAGCCGGTTGCAGCCGATCGCGATTCTGGGCTTCGCCCTCGCCGAGGCGCTGGCCATCATCGGCATCGCGCTGGCCTTCGTCATCTAGCCGGCAGCTCCTGAGCGGTCCACCAATCCAAGGGGTGCGTTTATGTATGTGACTCTGCTCGCCGCCGAAGAAGAAGGAGGGCACGAGCCCAACCCATTGGGTTTCGTCCTGTCCGAATTCATCCTCGTGCTGATCATCTTCGCGATCCTGCTCTTCCTGATCAGCAAGTTCGTGGTGCCGGCGTTCGAGCGCGCCTTCGACGCTCGACGGGACGCGATCGAAGGCGGCATCGCGCGAGCCGAGCAGGCCCAGGCCGAAGCGGCCCGGCTGCTGGAGCAGTACAACGCCCAGCTGGCCCAGGCGCGCACCGAAGCCGCCGAGATCCGCGAGGGGGCCCGCGCCGAGGCGCAGCGCATCGTCGAGGAGCTGCGTACCCAGGCGCAACAGGAGTCGGCTCGGATCGTGGCGCGCGGCGAGGAGCAGCTGGCCGCCCAGCGTGGCCAGGTGGTGCGCGAGCTGCGCGGTGAGATCGGCACCCTGGCAGTCGAGCTGTCGGAGAAGATCGTGGGTCAGCGGCTGTCCGACGATGCGGCGATCCGCGGCACGGTGGACGCGTTCCTGGCAGACATCGAGCGGCAGCAGGCAGGCGAGCAGCTATGATCCACGCTGCCGCCTCGCGTTCTGCCCTCGCCGACCTACGCAAGCGGCTGAACACGGTGCTGCCCGACCTGTCCAATGCCATCTTCAAGTGGATCCCGGTGCTACGCCAATTCGAGGGCGACAGCCGGCACCGGGAGCTGGCCGACGAGCTGTACGAGGCCGCTGCGCTGCTGAGCCAGCAGCCCCGGCTGCGACGCGCGCTGGGTGACCCCTCGACCGACGCCGCGGGGCGCGCGGACCTGGCCCGGTCGCTGTTCAGGGGCCAGGTCGGTGACGTGGCGCTGGGGCTGATCGCCGACGCGGTGTCACTGCGCTGGTCATCGCCCTGGGACCTGCCCGACGCCCTGGAGATCCTGGGCAATGAGGCGCTGCTGGCCGCGGCCGAGCAGGACGACCAGCTCGACACCGTCGAGGACGAGCTGTTCCGGTTCGAGCGGATCCTGGCCGACTCGGGCGAGCTCGCAGCCGCGTTGGACGAAACCGGCGTGCCGGCCGAGCGCCGCCGCGGCCTGCTCCAGTCGCTACTGGGCGCGAAGGTGCACCCGATCACGGCCCAGCTGCTCGAGCACGCGGTGACCAGTGGCCGGCGGCCTACCCTGACGTTGGCGATCGATGACCTGCTGCAGGCCAGCGCGGCTCGCCGAGAACACTCGGTCGCCCGGGTGCTGACGGCCACCGAGCTGACCCCGCAGCAGACCGAGCGGCTGGCGGCGACGCTTACCCGGCTCTACGGTCGAGAGATAAACATACGAACCGCTGTCGATGAAAGTGTCAGGGGCGGCCTGGTGGTCCGAGTGGGCGACGAGGTCATCGACGGTAGCGTCGCCAGCCGGCTGGCAGCCGCCCGCATCGTATTCGCCGGCTGAGAAGTGAACCGCAGGGAATGAACGACGTGACCACGCACCATCGGAAGATCGAGATTGAGGAACCAAGATGGCTGAGCTGACGATCTCTGCTGAAGAGATCCGGACCGCCCTCGAGGGCTACGTGTCCTCGTACTCGCCGGAAACCTCCCGCGAAGAGGTCGGGACCGTCGCCGACATCGGGGACGGCATCGCCCACGTCGAGGGCCTGCCCAGCGTGATGACCAACGAGCTGCTCCGGTTCGAGGGCGGCACGCTCGGGCTCGCGCTGAACCTCGACGTCCGTGACATCGGGGTGGTCATCCTGGGTGATGACTCGCAGATCATCGAAGGCCAGCAGGTCAAGAGGACCGGTGAGGTCCTGTCGGTCCCCGTCGGCGACGCCTTCCTGGGCCGGGTGATCAACCCGCTGGGCAC
>NZ_DASVSG010000054.1:0-39004 GCF_036388195.1 Jatrophihabitans sp.
GGCAGCGGTGTCTTGCCGGTGCCACGCCTGCTCGCGATCACCGCGATGCCGACCACCCCACCGAGCAGGAACGCGGCGAATGCCCCGACCAGCAAAGCCGAATAGCTCAGCCAGCCCAGCATGGCCCCGATCAGGCCGGCCAGCTTCACGTCGCCGAAGCCCATCCCCTTGGGGTAGGCCAGCGCCAGCGCGAAGTAGCTGCCGAACAGCACGACGCCGCCGATCGCCGTCCGCAGCAGCGTCCAGTAGTCGTGCTGCCACAGCGCCGGTCCTGCCAGCAACAGCGCCAGCACCGGATAGGACGGCAGCACGATCGCGTTGGGCAGCCGGTGACAGTCCAGATCGATTGCCGCCAGCGCTATCGCGATCGCGGTGAAGTACAGCCAGGCCGGCAGCCCCGCCAGCCGTTCGAGGGAGTGCAGCCGCAAGGTGACCAGGACGAACGCCACACCGGTGAACAGCTCGACCAGCGGGTACCGGACGCTGATCGTCGCCGCGCAGTCGGCGCACCGGCCGCGCAGCGCCAGCCAGCCCAGCACCGGCACGTTGTGCCGGTTGCGCACCGGCGACTGGCAGTGCGGGCAGTGCGAGGCCGGCGTGATCAGCGATCCGCCATTGGGCACCCGGTAGATGACGACGTTGAGGAACGACCCGATCGCCAGGCCGAACACACCTGCCACGACGAGCAGGAGCCACATGGCGCAGACCTTCCCGTCGGCGGGTGCGGGTTGTCAGGGCGGGGGATGCAGGCGTCAGCATCTCAGGATCCCGTCGAGATGCTGATGACATTCCAGGTGTTGCTGGTCAGCCGGCCGTCCGGTGGCGGGATGTAGGGGATCCGCAGGCCGCCGTTGGCCGCCTGTCCGGCCCGCATGTTGTCGTAGTTGTAGGTCACCGAGATGCCGGGCATCTTGGTGCCCGAGCCCTGGTAGGGCCGGCCCTGGTACGGCATGCTGGTCGCGCCCCGGTGGTACTGGTACAGCCCGCCGTAGATGTTGATCCCATGGCCGATCTCGCCCCGGTAGAAGTTGTCGGCGATGAACGAGCCGCGCAGCGCGAACACGGTCGCGTAGATCAATCCGCTGCCGCCGTTGGTCATCGACGGGGCGCTGCTCGGCTTGTACATGTAGGACGGGTAGTTGTTGGAGACCGGCCAGGTCAGGTTGTCGGTGTAGGCCCCGCTGAGATCGTTGGGGCAGTACCCGAGGGTGGTGGCGCCGAGGGCGCCGTCGGTCGCGCAGGTCATCGGCCGGTAGATCCGCACATTGTGGGTGGCGATCAGCCCCATGCCGTTGCTGGTGTTGGAGACCGTGGGGTTGTTGTAGGTCAGGTCGTTGGTGATGACGATGTCGTGCTCGGCGACGATCGAGACGTTGGCGTTGGTGACGCCGTCGATGTAGACGTCGCCGTAGCCGTGGTAGTACGGGGTGACGTCGTTGCTCGGGTCGGTGTAGGTCTTGGCGGCGTCGTAGCCGCTGTCACCGGGCTGCTTGCCGTGCCACGGGAAGTTCTGGGTGGTGTTCATCGGCGAGCCCGCTGCCGCGCTGGAGGTCTTGCTCACCGTGCCCTGCACGATGGGGGTGGTGGTGTTGACGCAGTCGCCCTTCTTGGTCAGCGAGCCGCACACCACCCGGTCCACCTTGACGTTCCAGGGCTTGACGGTGGTCGTGTACCCCTTGCCGACCGTGGTCTGCATGAAGGCGCCGCTGGCGGCCTCCGGCGTCACCGTGGTGGTGGTGGGCGTGCCGGCGGTGACGGTCACGGTGTACCAGAAGGAGTTCGCGGTGGTGCCGACCTTCTGCGAGGGGATGCTCAACTCACCGGTGATCGCGGCGTCGATGCTGGCCGTGGTCGGGCTCGCCCCGGCCAGCTGGGCGTCGACCGCGGTCTTGATGGCGGTGAAGACGTCGTTCTTGGGGGTGCCCTTGCCGGTCTCGCAGTCGAAGTTGCGGCGCTTGGCCGGGGCGGCCGGGGACGGGCAGGCCGCGGTGGCGACGTAGGAGGAGTTGTCCGTCCAGGTGCCGGTGAGCGTGTTGGCGGTGGAGCCCGCCGGCAGTGTCAGGTTGGTGGTGGTGTTGAAGACCGGGCTGGCCACCGTCGCCTGGGTCGGCGTGACCGAGGTGGGGTTCTTGATGTAGATCAGGGTCCGCGTCAGCGGGACGATCGCGTTGACCACCCCGCCCGAGGGATCGGTGGTGCTCTGCCCCAGGCTGTCGAGGGTGTTGACGTTGCTGAAGGTGCCGGTGCTGCGGTAGCAATCGGACGAGCCGGCCGGGGTCAGCGGGCTGGTGATCTGGGCGGTCGTGCCGTTGACCTTGATCCGGGTCGGACCGGTGTAGACGCACTGGGCCAGTGGCAGCGCCTCGGTGGCGTCCTCGGGCAGCTCCAGCGCGTTGGACTGGTAGATCGGGAACACGGCGCCCGAGCCGCCGGTGGGGTAGTTGTCGGTCAGCTGGGCCGAGCCGTCGGTGCCGGGGTAGGCGCGGATGTAGCCGCCATTGGGGCCGGCCGGTTGCTGGCTGCCGTTGATCGCGCCGGTCCACACCGTGTAGGCCGCCGCGTCGAAGTTCGGCCTGCTGTTCTTGGAGCTTCCGGTGTCCTTGCCGCGATCGACCAGGTAGGCGTCCTGGCTGTAGACCGGGCCGTTCATCACCATGTTCGGTTCCATCGAGGAATCGCAGGTGTCGTTGTGGACCAGCGAGGCAGCGGTGCCCGACGAGGGTGTGTAGGTGCCGTTCTCGGTGAAGTAGGCGAAGGTCGAATCGGTGCCCATCGCGGCCTGGGTGGCGCTCGAGGGCCGCCGGCTGGCGTTGTTCCAGCCGGTGTTGGAGCCACGTCCGGGGCCGGCGCTGTTGGGGTAGTACAGGTCGTCACAGACGTTGGTGCTGTGGCTGGAGTCGCACAGCGGAGTCGTGCTGGCATCGACGTAGGTGCAGGTGCCCGCCCACTGCAGGGTGCCGGGCTTGCTCTTGCTGCTGATCGAGGTGCCGTTGAGGTTGGCCGCCGAGGTGACCTGCACCGAGCGCGCCTTGTAGAAGCTGTTGATGAACTCCGCGGAGTAGGTCTCGTACTTGGTGTAGTACTGGAAGTTGTTGAAGCTCGGCATCGCGTCGACGTCGGCGACCAGGGTCTTGATCCGGTACTTCGGGTTGGGCTTGCCGGTCGGCACCTGGCCGACCGACTTGACCCTGGCCAGGCCCGAGGTCGCGAAGGTGACCTTCCACCAGTAGGCCTCGACGCTGGCGACCCCGTCGCCCCCGGTGATCGGCACGCCCTGCTGCATCAGCGGGTCGGTGAGGCCGGCCTTGTTGGTGAGCCCGGTGGTCAGGCTCGCGCACTCGAACCCGACCGTCGGCGGGCAATGGGTGTTGACCCAGCTGAGGAAGCTTTCCAGGCCTGCCTGAGCGGCGGCGGTCGCCGCGCCGGAGTCGACGCTTGCCTTCGCGGGCCGGATCTGGCCGGTCAGGGAGGTGGTCGCGGTGGTGAGCATCAGCATCGCCATGATGCTGATCATCATCACCAGCACCAGGCTCTGGCCGGCCTCCTCGCGACGCAGCCTGGCGATCAGCCCAGCGCGCGCTGCCCACGGGCCGCCTCGCCGGCTGGTTGTCTTCCTCGTGGCTCTCATGGCGCTGCCCCCGGATCTCATGACGGGAACCCCGAACTCACCGAAGCCAGCGACGAGAAGTCCATGCTGCTGGTGTTGGAGGGATCGAGGGCGGTGAAGGCGATGGCGATGCTGCCGATCTGGTTGAGCGCCTTGTCGACGTTGAGCGCCGGGTTGCCGCGATAGGCGCCCGACGTCACGGCCAGCGAGCCGGCGCCGATGGTCGGGTCGAGCATGCCGGAGCCGGGTTGGCCGCTCTGCAGGCACAATCCGGCGGTGGGGGTGGTGCCGGCCAGGCAGCCGAGCTGGGTCAGGTCGAGCGGGCTGCCGATCCGCGAGTACGGCTGGAAGATCGGCTGGCCGCCGCTGGCCTTGGCGTTGAAACCGAGCTGGCGCACCGACTTCACGGTGGTGTTGTCGGCATCGAAGACGACCTCGATGAGCTGGCCGACGCCGGTGCTGGGCGTGCTCACCCGCAGCATCAGCGCCACCTTGGTGGTGGCCGCCGGCGCGGAGAAGGAGCCGCTGACAGCGGTCGAACGGTTGTTGAGGTTGGCGTAGAAGACGATCTTGGTGCTGGTGATCTCCTCGAACCGGTCTGCCTGGATGCTCGGGTCCAGCCAACCGGCCACCCGCAGCATCGAGGTCCAGCTGTCCAGGGTCAGCCGGGCGTCCCCGGAGTTCTGGTTGGTCAGCACGGTCTTGTACCCGGCATGGCTGGCGCCGACGAAGAACAGCACCGCCATGGTGCCCAGGATGGTCGTCAGGATCATGCTGACCATCAGCTCGGCGAGGGTGACGCCCCGGTCCTCGGCGCCGAGCCCGCGGGCGCGCGAGCGGATCGCCTGCCAGCGCCGGCTCAGCACGAGAGCACCGTGTCGTAGCGGACCGACCGGAACGAGCTGTCCTGCCAGCTGACCTTGACGGTCACGTTGCGGGAGGCGCCCGCGGCGCAGGTCGCGGTGGCGGCCGGGCTCATGATCGGGGTCACGGTGAAGCTGACGCCCTTGAGCGCGACGGTGGTTGCGGCGGCATCCAGCTGGCTCAGCGTGCTGTTCTGCCCGCGCAGCCGTTCGACCTCTTGCCGCGCCAGGTTGGAGGCGGCGACCCGGTTCTGGGTCACGCCGGTCAGTTTCACCAGGGTGACCAGGGCCATCATCACCGCGAACGAGACCACCGTGAACAGCGCGATCGACACGACCACCTCGGCCATGGTGAATCCGTCGTCGTCGCCCGGCCGGTCGTCCTTGGCCGAGCGGGCTTGCTTGACCTCCCGCACCATCCGGAGCAGGACACCGGCAGGCCCAGCGAAGGACCGGGAGGTCATCGTTGGGTTCATGCGGCGCACCTTCTCGGTATCGCTGGCGGATGGGAGGGATGGAATGACGAACTGGGCGGGCGGTCGTGACCACCCGCCCAGCTCGGACATCAGGGACTAGCTGGTGGTGGTCTGACCCGTGCTGCTGCTGTAGGTGTAGACCTTGTCGCCCGGGTTGCCGGCGGTGGTGGCGATGGTGTACGAGCCGGCGGCCGGGGTCAGCACGAGCGAGTTGCCCGTCGAGACGTTGATGGTGCCGGTCGCGGCGGTGGCGCCGGAGCCGCAGGTGATGGCGCCGCTGGTGCCGGCGATGGTGACGGCGGCGGCCGGGTAGTTGTTGCCACCGTCGGCGTAGCACTGCTCGACCACGGCGATGGCGTTGCGGGTGTCGGAGGCGGCCGACTTGTTCTTCGCGCCCTTCTGGTAGTTCAGGTACATCGGAATCGCGATGGCGATCAGGATGCCGATGATCACGACGACAACCAGCAGTTCGATGAGGGTGAAGCCCTTCTCACCCTCGGCGCGCTCCTCACGGAGCTGGTGCAGCTTGTTGAGCATAAGAGCCTCCTGGCTCGTTAGGAGTGGGGCGTCGGCGGGGGGCCAAAGCCTTGCTAGGTCACTTCACGAAGTTAAATCGGCATGATCTAACGGAGGCTTAGGGCCCAGAAGGACTATTTAGCTACGTGCAGTATCAATTTGGTAACTATGAGTGACGACACGCGAGCGGGTCGCAGCACCGCGCTCATGTCGTGCCGAAGCTCAGCCGGTCTGGATGTGCTGGTAGATCGAGAACATCGGCAGGTAGAGGCAGATCACCATGGTGCCGATCACGGCGCCGAGCAGCACCACCAGCAGCGGCTCCATCGCCGAGGTCAGCGACTCGGTGGCGGTCTCCACCTCGTGGTCGTAGAAGTCGGCGACCTTGTCGAGCATCTCGGTGATCTGGCCGGTCTCCTCACCGACCTCCATCATCTGCACCACCATGTTCGGAAACAGCGGGTGCTTGGCCAGCGGCCCGGACATCTGCTGGCCGACCCGGACCGCGGCCCGGACGTCGTCCATCGCCTCGGAGACCACGGCGTTGCCGGCGGTGCCGCCGACCACCTCGAGCGCCTGGATGATCGGCACGCCGACCGCCATCAGCGTTCCCAGGTTGCGGGCCCAGCGGCTGATGGCGAGCTTGGTGAACAGCATCCCGAACACCGGCAGCCGCAGCTTGAGCCGGTCCATCCGGAGCCGGAAGCTGTAGTTGGTACGCATCGCCCTGCGGTAGCCCCGCAAGCCGCCCACCGCGGCGATGAGGAACAACGGCAGCAACCAGTAGGAATTGTGCGAGAGCACCACCATGATCTTGGTGGGCAGCGGCAGGTTGCCGCCGAGCTGGGCGAACATCTTCTCGAACACCGGGACGATGAAGATGATGACGCCGGTGCCCAGCAGCAGCGAGAACAGCAGGACGATGACCGGGTAGGTCATCGCCGCCTTGATCTTGGCCCGCAGGTTCGAGTCGTCCTCGTACATCTTCGCGATCCGGGTCAGCGCCTCGTCCAGGAAGCCACCCGTCTCGCCGGCCTTGACCATGTTGACCATCAGCAGCGGAAAGTGGTCCGGGTGCAACGCCATCGCCTTGGACAGCGTCGAGCCGCCCTGGACGTCGGCGCGGATCTGGCTGAGGGCGAGCTTGAGCTTCGGCTTGGTCGTCTGGTCTTCCAGGATCGCCAGCGAGCGCAGCAGGGTGAGGCCCGAGGAGGTCATCGACGCGAACTGCCGGGACAGGATCGCCAGGTCCTTCAGGCTGGTCCGCTTGGCCAGTCCCGGGATCTTGATGTCCTTCTGCAGCCCCTGCCCGGTCTGCTCCACCGACAGCGGCAGCAGCTTCTGGTCGGCGAGGGAGTTGGCGGCGGCCTGCGCGGAGACGGAGTCGATCTTGCCCTTCATCAGCAGGCCGGAGCGGTCCAGCGCCTCATATGCGAACGTCTTGGTAGCCATGGTCTAGATCCTCGCCAGTCGCTTGAACTCGTTGGGATCGTGGGCCAGCTCCAGCGCGGTCGCCTTGCTGACCAGCTGCTCGCTGTACCGCTGCGCCAGGTGCTGGTCGAAGCTGAGCATTCCCGTGTCGGCCGAGGACTGCAGGAAGGACGGGATCTGGTGCACCTTGCCCTCCCGGATCAGGTTCCGGATGGCCGCGCTGGCGATCATGATCTCGCAGATGATCGAGCGGCCCATGCCGTCCTTGCGCGGCGCCAGCGCCTGGGTGACGACCCCCTGCAGGCAGTTGGCCAGCTGGGCCCGGATCTGGGTCTGCTGGTGCGGCGGGTAGATGTCGATCATCCGGTCGACGGTCTGCGCCGCGGACTGGGTGTGCAGGGTGGCGAGCACCAGGTGGCCGGTCTCGGCGGCGGTGACGGCGACCGAGGTGGTCTCCAGGTCACGCAGCTCGCCGACCAGGATGATGTCGGGGTCCTGGCGCAGCACGTGCTTGAGGGCGATGGCGAAGTCGGAGGTGTCCGAACCGACCTCGCGCTGGTTGACCACGCTGCGCGCGTGCGAGTGCAGGTACTCGATCGGGTCCTCGATGGTGACGATGTGCGCCGACCGGGTCTGGTTGGCGACGTCGAGCAGCGCCGCGAGCGTGGTGGACTTGCCCGAGCCGGTCGGGCCGGTGACCAGCACCAGGCCCCGGGTCAGGTGGGCGAAGCTCTCCACCGACCGCGGCAGGCCCAGCTCGTCGAGGCTGCGGATCTTGTGCGGGATGGCCCGGAACGCCGCTCCCACCGCGCCCCGCTGGCGGTAGACGTTCACCCGGAACCGGCTCACCCCCGGAATCGCGTAGGCGGTGTCAAGCTCCTGGACCTTCTCGAAGCGCTCCCACAGGCTCTCGCTCAGGACCGACCGGATCAGGGTCTCGGTGTCGACGGGGGCCAGCCGGTTGCGGCCGGCCAGCGGCTCCAGGTGACCGTTGATGCGCATGCAGGGCGCGATGCCTGCGGTGATGTGCAGGTCCGAGCCGCCCAGCTCCACGAGCATGGTGAGCAGTTCGTCCAGCTCGTTCTTCGCCTCGTGCATGGCGAAGGGCGCCTCGAGCGCGATCAGCGGGTTCATGAAGGTCCTTCGATAGTGGTGTCGTCAGTCGGGTATTCGGTCGGGGTCATACGGTCACCCGGAGCATCTCTTCGAGGGTGGTGAGGCCGTCGAGGGCTTTGCGCAGGCCGTCATCGCGCAGCGTCACCATGCCCTCGGCCAGGGCGACCTTCTTGATCTCGCTGGCCGAGGCGTGCTCGACGGCCATCCGCTCGATCTGCTCGGAGACCGGCATGACCTCGTTCAACGCGAGCCGGCCGCGGTAGCCGGTCTGCGCGCAGGACCGGCAGCCGACGGCCTGGTACAGGAAGCCGGGCTCGCCGAACTCCTCGAAGTTCCAGTGCACCGCCGCCAGCTCCTTCTGGCTCGGCGTGTACTTCTCCTTGCACCATTCGCACAGCCGGCGGGACAGCCGCTGGGCCAGCACCGCGTCCAGCGACGAGCCGACCAGGAAGGGCTCGATGCCCATCTCGACCAGCCGGGGGATCGCGCTGGGCGCGTCGTTGGTGTGCAGGGTGGAGAGCACCAGGTGGCCGGTGAGGGCGGCCTCGACGGCCAGCTGGGCGGTGGCCCGGTCCCGGATCTCACCGATCAGCACCACGTCGGGGTCCGATCGCAGGATCGCCGGCAGCACGGCGGCGAAGGTCAGCCCGGCCTTCGGGTTCACCTGCACCTGGTTGATGCCGTCCATCCGGTACTCGACCGGATCCTCGACGGTGATCACGTTGACTTCGGGGCGGGCGATCTCGCCCAGGGTGGCGTACAGGGTGGTGGACTTGCCCGAGCCGGTGGGGCCGGTGACCAGCACCATGCCGTGCGGCTTGCGGAAGCTCTCGGAGAACCGTCCGTAGTTGTAGTCGGTGAACCCGAGCTTGCGCAGCTCCAGGTCGATGCCGCCGGTGTCCAGCACCCGGAGCACCACCTTCTCACCCCACACGGTGGGCAGGGTGGCCGAGCGCAGGTCGACGCTGCGCCCGCCGAGGTCCCGGGTGATCCGGCCGTTCTGCGGCACCCGGCGCTCGGTGATGTCCAGGCCGGACAGGATCTTCAGGCGCGAGATCAGCGCGGCCTGGATGCCCCGCGGCACGGCGTCCACCTCGTGCAGCACGCCGTCGATGCGGAGCCGGATCTTGAGGTCGAACTCGCTCGGCTCCAGGTGGATGTCCGAGGCCCGGGAGCTGATCGCGCGCTCCAGCAGGGAGTTGACGTACCGGACGACCGGGGCGTCCTCGTTGACGGAGTTCAGGCCGTCCGCGTCGCCGGTGCCGTCCTCGGCCTCGGCCTGGGCGGCGGCCTCGTCCAGGTCGGTGCTGGCGCGGGTGTAGCGGTCCAGCAGCCGGTTGAGGTCTTCCTTGGTGACCACCATCGGCCGGACCATCAGGCCGGTGGCAGCCCGGATGTCGTCCAGGGCGAGCACGTCGCCGGGATCTCCGACGGCCACCGTGATGGTGGTGTCGGTGACCGCGATCGGGAACATGTTGTGCCGGCGGGCCAGGGTGAGCGGGACTCTCGCCATCGCGAGCGGGTCCACCGGGAAGCTCGAGAGCTCGACCGCTTCCACGCCGTAGGCGTCGGCGGTGGCCAGCGCCAGCTGGAGATCGGTGATGATCTGGTCGTCGACCAGGACCGAGCGCAGCGGCCGGCCGCTGATCTTGGCGGTCTCGATGGCCCGGTCG
Organism: Jatrophihabitans sp.; assembly: GCF_036388195.1. Classification (GTDB taxonomy): domain Bacteria; phylum Actinomycetota; class Actinomycetes; order Mycobacteriales; family Jatrophihabitantaceae; genus Jatrophihabitans_A. The sequence goes on from NZ_DASVSG010000054.1 coordinate 9,683, forward strand.
AGGACGCCGTCATCCAGGCCACGTCCGCGCAATGCGGTGACGATGGTGCGCAGTGCGGGATCCATGGCTCCTCCGGAAAGCGGATGGCGGACCTACCGCACCTGGTGACCGGGGGGATTTATCACCGGGCGCGGTAGGTACCACCTGATTTCCTATCGGGGGCTTCCCGCCGGATCTGAGCGGTCAGCGGAAATCGCGGGAGGTGGTGCGCAGGCCCAGGTTGAGCGGCTCGATCCGCTCGGCCACCACGTTCAGCACGCCGTCGGCCCGCTCCAGCATGCCGCGGATCAGCAGGCCGCCGGACCCCACGGCGACCTTGCGGTGGCGCTGCCAGACCACCGGGTCGCAGATGACGTTGATCATTCCGAACTCGTCCTCGAGGTTGACGAAGATGACCCCGCGGGCGGTGGCCGGACGCTGCCGGTGGGTGACGATGCCGCCCACGGTGACCCTGGTCCGGTCCGGCAGCCGGCGCAGCTGGGCGGAGGAGATCACGCCGAGGGAGTCCAGCCGCTCCCGGATCATGGCGGTGGGATAGCGATCGCGGGTGATGCCGGTGGCCCACAGATCGGCCATCAGCTGTTCCGGCTCGGACATCTCCGGCAGCGCCGGGATGTGCTCCTCGCTGGGCGCCGGCAGGTCCAGCTGACCCGGGCGGTAGTCCGCGGCCGCGCCGGCCACCCAGAGCGCCTCACGACGGCTGACGCCCAGGGACTCCACGGCGCCGGCGGTGGCCAGCGCTTCCAGCTGGGTGGTGTTCAGCCCGATCCGGCGGGCGAGCTCGGTCATGCTGGTGTAGTTGCCGTGCTCGCGCTCGGCGACGATCCGCTCGGCCAGCTCGGCGCTGATCGACCGGACGCTGGAGAGCCCCAGCCGGACCGCCGGCTGCCGCGGCCCGGGGCCGGAGTAGCTGGACTCGCCTTCGGAGGCGTCCTGCAGGCTGGCCGCGGCCAGCGAGGAGTTGATGTCCGGGCCGCGCACGGCGACCCCGTGCCGCTTGGCGTCCTGCACCAGCGATTGCGGGGAGTAGAAGCCCATCGGCTGCGCGTTGAGCAGCGCCGCGCAGAACGCCGCCGGGTAGTACAGCTTCAGCCAGGACGAGGCGTAGACCAGGAACGCGAAGCTGATCGAGTGGCTCTCGGCGAAGCCGAAGGCGGCGAACGCCTTGATCTTGGTGTAGATGTCGTCGGCCACCGCGCCGGTGATGCCGTTGGCCCGCATGCCCTCGTAGAGCCGGTCGCGCAGCCGGGCCATCTTCTCCTCGCTGCGCTTGGAGCCCATCGCCCGGCGGACCTGGTCGGCCTCGGCCGCGCTGCAGCCGGCCGCGTCGATGGCCAGGCGCATCAGCTGCTCCTGGAACAGCGGGATGCCGAGGGTGCGCTCCAGCGCCGGTTGCAGGATCGGGTGCGGGTACGTCACCGGCTCCAGGCCGTTCTTGCGGCGCAGGTAGGGATGCACCGAGTCGCCCTGGATGGGGCCCGGACGGATCAGCGCGATCTCGATGACCAGGTCGTAGAAGGTGCGCGGCTTGAGCCGGGGCAGCGTCGCCATCTGGGCCCGGGACTCGACCTGGAACACCCCGACGGTGTCGGCGGCGCACAACATGTCATAGACCTTGGGGTCCTCGGGCGGGATCTCGTGCAGGCCGTACCGGTGGCCGTGGTGGGCCTCCACGAAATCGAAGCAGTACTTCAGCGCCGACAGCATGCCCAGGCCCAGCAGGTCGAACTTCACCAGGCCGGTGGCGGCGCAGTCGTCCTTGTCCCACTGCAGGACGGTCCGGCCGGGCATCCTGCCCCACTCGACCGGGCACACCTCGATCACCGGACGGTCGCAGATCACCATGCCGCCGGAGTGGATGCCGAGGTGGCGCGGGGCGTGCTGCAGTTGCTCGGCCAGGGCGAGCACCTGCTCGGGCACCGCGTCGGGATCGTCGTCCTGTCGGGACGTGCCGGGTGGCTGGGCTTTCTCGGGTTGTTGGGTAGCGGCTTCCTGGCTGGGCTCGGCCCAGTAGTAGCTGGACTCCATCTGCTTGCTCCAGGCGTCCTGCTGGCCGGGGGCGTAGCCCAGCGCCCGGGCGATGTCGCGGACCGCCGAGCGCGGCCGGTAGGTGATGACGTTGGCGACCTGCGCCGCGTGCTGGCGGCCGTGCCGGGCGTAGACGTGCTGGATGACCTCCTCGCGCCGGTCGGACTCGATGTCGATGTCGATGTCGGGTGGCCCGTCCCGCTCGGGCGCCAGGAACCGCTCGAACAGCAGGTTGTGCCCGACCGCGTCGACGGCGGTGATGCCGATGGCGAAGCAGACCGCGGAGTTGGCGGCCGAGCCGCGGCCCTGGCAGAGGATGCCCCGTTCGCGGCAGAACTGGGTCAGCTCCCAGACCACCAGGAAGTAGCCCGGAAAGCCGAGCTCGTCGATGATCGCCAGCTCGTGTTCGAGCTGGCGGTAGGCGCGGTCGGTGGCCGGGCCGGGCGGGCCGTACCGGGTGCGGGCACCTTCGTAGGTCAGCTGCCGCAGGTAGCCCATCTCGGTTCCGTCGCCGATGCCGTCGGGCACCGGGAACGGCGGTAGGTTCGGCGCCACCAGCCGCAACGGAAAGGCCAGCTCGGCGCCGAGCCGGGCCGCGGTGGCAACAGCCTGCGGGTAGTGGCGGAACCGGGCCGCGAGCTCGGCCCCGGACCGCAGGTGCTGGCCGGCCCAGCCGGGCAGCCAGCCGTCCAGGGCGTCCATGCTGGTGCGGGCCCGGACCGCGGCCATCGCGGTGGCCAGCGGCCGGTTGCGCGGGGCGGCGTAGTGCGCGGCGGTGCTGGCGATCAACTGCAGCCGCTGCTCGCCGGCGAGTTCGGCCAGCGCTGCGTAGCGCTCGTCGGCCAGCGGTTCCAGGGCGTGGGTGAGCTCGACGGCGACGTTGTCCCGGCCGAACCGGTCGACGAGCTCCGCCAGCGCGTGCCGGGCCGGGTCCAGGGCGAACGTGCCGTAGTCCGGTTCGAGCGCCTGCCGGACGCTGCCCTTGCGGCAGCCGGTGAGGATCAGCCAGTTGTCGTTGCAGAGCCCGGTCAGTTCATCCAGGTCATAGACCGGCCGGCCCTTGGCGCCGCCGCGCAGGTTCGCCTGGCTGATCGCCCGGCACAGGCTGGCGTAGCCGGCCGGGTTGCGGGCCAGCACCAGCAGGTGGGTGCCGGGCGGGTCCGGGACGCCGGTGCGGGCGGCGATCGAGCGCTCGGTGCGGGTGCGCGGCAGCTCGATGCCGGTGTTGAGCTCGGCGCCGAACACCGTGGGCAGCCCCAGGGCGTCGGCGGCCTCGGCGAACCGGGCGACGCCGTACATGCCGTCGTGGTCGGTGAGCGCCAGGGCTTGCAGGCCCAGGGCGACGGCCTCCTCGACCAGCTGTTCGGGGTCGCAGGAGCCGTCCAGGAAGGAGAAGGAGGAGTGGGCGTGCAGCTCGGCGTAGGGGACGGGGCTGTCGCCGGCCAGCGGGATCGCTGGCGCCTCGTAGGCGGGCCGCTTGCGGCTCCAGGCGGGGGAATCGCCGCCGTCGGGCTCGCGGTCGCTGCCGTGGCCCCGGCGCCGGGAGAGCTCCAGCGGGGCAGGGTCGATGCCCGGGCCGTCGTGCTCGCCATCGCCGTCGCTGTGGTCGGGGGCCTGATAGGGCGGGTCGTCAGGGCTCGGGCGTCCCGATAGCCGGCGTTCCAGCTCGCGCCACGGCACCACGGGATTGTTGAAGCCCATAGACGAAGTGTACTGAACATATGTTCGAATATATCTAGCTGGCCCAGGGGACTTTCCCAGTTCCGCCTTCCTGACGCACTCCCTGGCTCATCCTGCAAGACTTGCTAGGGGCAACATGGTGCTTGACGTCCTTGACGGTCCCGGCACGCAGCGACGTACACTGCTACTTGACGCACTTGACGATTAGAGGTTGAAATGGCAAGCCGTACGGGGCGGGGCTCATCGGCAGCCGGCAACGCGGTCAGCGCGGCGGTACAGGCGCCAGCACGAATCGACACCCTCGCCTACGTCAGCCATCGCCCGAGCGCTCCAGGTCCTGTTCCCGCAGGCAAGCTCGGCACGCGGAAGGATCTGCTGCTGTCCAGCGTCCTCAGCGCTGTGACCCGTCGGCTGGAGTCGGTCAGCGAGGATGACCTGGCCCTGATCGATCCGGACCAGCTCGCCGCGCGGGCGGCAGCGCTCATTCCGACCCCGCACCCCTTCGTCCAGCTCGGGCCGTTCTACACGACCAGGTCGGTGACGAGGTGGCTCGGCATCACCCGGCAAGCGCTCGATCAGCGAGTCAGAGCTCGCAAGATGCTCGGCTGCCCGACCGCCGACGGTGGCCAGCGGGTGTACCCGGTCTGGCAGTTCACCGACGACGGCCGCCCGATCTCGCAGCTGGCGGAGGTGCTCGACACGCTGCGCCAAGCCATCGATGACCCGTGGACGTGGGCCACCTGGCTGGCCGCCCCGGTGCCCGAGTGCCTGGAGGGCATGCCCGCGTATCGATGGCTCGCCGAGGGACGGAACCCCGAACCGGTGCTCGTCGAGGCTCGCCGGACCGCCAGCCGGTTGGCGCAGTGACCGGGCGTTCACGCCGACGTCTTCAAATCCGCGCGCCGAGCGGCAGCCTTGCGGGATATCCCAGCTGGACGCTGCGCCGGACGCACACCCTGTACCGGGCGCACAAGGCGGGGGCGAACCCGTGGTGGTTCTCCAGCGACGGCAGTGGGCGCTTCGACCTGCGGCCGCCCCACGGGACCTGCTACCTCGCCTCGGGCGCCGAGGCGGCGGTGCGAGAGCGCTGGGGCCAGAGGCTGCTCGCGCTCGGCTATGTCCCGCGCCGACTCGCCGAGGACACCGAGCTGTCCCAGCTGCGGGCGGCGAAGGGCGGCCGGGTGGCTGACCTCTGCGCTGCCGACGCAGCCGGCTTCGGCCACGCGCGAGATCGGCGTCACCGGCCGGTACGACATCACCCAGGCGTGGGCGAAGGCATTCGGCCCGTCAGGGGCACAGTTGCTCGGAGTGCGATACCAGCCCCGGTTCAGCACCGATGCTCGTGGCTGGGCGCTGGGCCTGTTCCATGACGCCGGTGGGGCGAGCTGGCCGACGGACCCCCATCCGCACTCAGGCAGCACCGTGGCAGAACGGCTGGGGATCCAGGTCGCCGACCTTCCCACGCTCTCCGCGCTGAGCAACGCCCTGCTCGTGCCGCCACCACCTGCCCTGCCCTGACAGAAGCGGCGCCCCCTGATTGCCGGTGTCGGCTTCGAGGGTCAGGGCGCGACGGCAACCACCGGCGGCCCGGCCACCGGCGGCGCGACCGGCACCGGTTGCTGCGGCGGCCCCTGCCTCGGTGGGTTCGACCGGCTGAGCAGCGCCAGGAAGTCGTCGGAGGAGTCCACCCCCAGCACCTTGATGCCGCGCTTGCGCAGCTCGGTCCCGACCCGCACGACGTGCGCCTGGCCGATCTGGACGAACAGCGGCGCGCCGGCGGCGGCGATCCGGTTCACCATCGCCTGCTCGCGCAGCGGGTTGACCGCATCCAGCGCCTCCACCGGGCCTGTGACGTCATCGGTCCTGGCCGTGTCCGAGGCCAGCTTGACGATCTTGTCGCGGTCGGCGATCGGGTCCGCGCCGACCCGCTCGTTGCCCAGCACCGCGAGGAGCTTCTTGGCCAGCGCGCGGTCATCGATCAGGTCCAGCATCCGCAGCGCGCTCTCCTTCAGCAGCTTGCGGCCGGCCTTCACCTGCTTGGCGTCGGGCAGCCTGGCCGCGTCCTTCGCCAGCGCCAGCAGCGGCGCGAACGCATCGCTGGCCGGCACCACGTAGGCAAGCTCGCCGAACAGCTGGTAGCGGGTGCTGGCCTTGAGGTCCGCGCCCGACGGCGGGTTCTTCTGCCACTCCGCCGAGACCGCGCGGTACTGCATCAGGCCGCGGATGAACTCCTCCAGCTGCTCCCGGAGCACGTCCACGGCCGCGGGAACCAGCTTGACGGTGTCGAAGTACCCCATCAGTCGCTGGGCGGCGATGATCCGGGTGAGGATGTAGGCGTGCATGTCCTCCAGCGCGACCTCCGCGCCGGGCGCCGGGATGGCCGCCTTCTCGGTGGCGTCCTGGCCTTCGAAGGACTTCACCCCTTCCCGTGCCTTGCGGATGTAGGACCACCGGCCGGTACGGGCCTCCCAGGTGCCGTCGCCGTGCTGCTCGCCCAGGAGGTACACCCGCTCCTCGAGGAAGTGGATCGGGTCATCGGCGAGGTCCGGCTCCGGCGTGTCCGGCAGGTAGTACCTGTCGGCGGAGTTGATCCGGGCCCGGACCGCCTCGCCGATCGGCTGGGCGTCGGGAATCAGGTCCTCGGCGGCAAGATCGACCGGGCCGAGCACATCGCTGTGGTTGACCAGGAGCCGGTTGACCGTCGAGTCGCCTTGCAGGGTATGGGCAAGCTCGTGGGCGAGCAGGTGCTGGCCGCCGGTGGTGCCGAGGTCGGGCAGCCCGTCGCGGAAGTAGATGTCCTGGCCGACGGTGAAGGCCGAGGCCTGCATGCTCCGGTTCAGCTGGGCCGCCTTCGGGCCGGTGTGCACCCGGACCCGGCCCAGGTCGGCGCCCATCGCCTGCTGCATCACGGCGCGGTACGCGGCCGGCAGCGGCTGCCCGCTGCCGAGTGAGGAGATCTCGGCCGCCGCGCTGTCGGGCAACGGGCCGCCGGCTGCCCCGATGGTCGCGCCTGCCGTGGCGGCGCTCTCGCGCCGCGCCACCGGATCGGCCATCCGGCGCTGCAGGGTTCCCAGCACCGACGGCGGCGCCGGGTGCTGGCAGGGAGCGCCGGGCTGGTCGTGCCGGAGAGCCTGGCGCCTGAGCGCGCGGACGGCGTCGTGAGCCACCTGGTCGGCGGCGATCTCCGCGGCATCGTCGGCGGCGCCCACCTGTAATGGCGCGACCTGCGACGGCGTGAGGGCGAGGCCGGCCATCGCGCTCCGGCGGACCGGCTGACCGTCGGTGTCGCAGGCGCTCTCGGAGCCGGCGTGCGGCGTGGCCTCGCTGGATCGACGAAGCGTCTGGCCAGGGGTGTCTGCTTGAGAACGGGTGGTGCGGGGCATCGGGGGAATGCCTTCCGGAACGGCCTTGCCAGACGGGGGTCTGCCGACCATAGCAAGATCATGAAGGAATGTTAGGTTTAAGTGAAAATAAATAGGGGTCTCGTTGCCGAGACGAAGCGCCGCGTGCAGCCCGATAGCACGATCAGGACATACCTCACGTAGAGGTTGGCAACTGACGAAGGCCTGTTTAGCATCGGACCGATGGTGACCTATTCGGCCGTGGCGGGCGTATTCCTGGTGTCGTTGGCGCTGGTGATGACACCCGGTCCCAACATGATGTACCTGGTCTCGCGCAGCATCACCCAGGGCCGGCGCGCCGGAGTGATCTCGCTCGGCGGGGTGGCGGTCGGCTTCCTGGTCTACCTCACCGCCACCAACCTCGGGCTGTCGGCCATCTTCACCGAGGTGCCCGAGCTCTACCTCGCGTTGCGGATCGCCGGCGCCGGCTACCTCGGATGGCTCGCCTTCAAGACCTTGCGTCCCGGCGGCGTCGCCGTCTTCGCGCCCACCGAGATGCCGCCGGACTCATCCCGGAGGCTGTTCACCATGGGATTGATGACCAACCTGCTCAATCCCAAGATCGCGGTGCTCTACCTGTCACTGATCCCACAGTTCGTGCACCCGGACGCCGGACACGTCCTCCTGCAGGGATTCGTGCTCGGTGGCGTCCAGATCTTAGTGGCCTTGACCGGCAACCTGCTGATCCTGCTGGCGGCCGGCACCATCGCCGCGTTCTTCGCCCACCGGCCCGGTTGGCTGCGGATCCAGCGCTACCTGATGGGCAGCGTGCTCGGCGTGCTGGCGATCAAGATCGCCACCGACCAGACTCGACCGGTCTCCGGCTGAGGGTCTGGGGCGACGGGCTGGAAGGACGCGTGGAGGTTTCGTTTGTCAGAGCGTGCGAAACCGCTCCGCGTCGATGAAGAGGGCGACCAGAACCGACGGCCGGTCAGCAGTCTGGATGTTCTCGCCGAATTGCCGGGATGCAGACGAATGACTGCATGGAAGAGCGATTTCTCGTTCCTGCGATGGCTACGTGCCGGTGCGCCCTGGCGGTACGGCGGGGCGGCATTCAGCGAATCACTGTTGACTGCAACAGCGACGTCAGCGCTCGCCCAGCTGGCGGGCCAGGAAGTCCAGCACCCGCGGATAGGCGTCCAGCTGGTTGACCCGCTTGGCCAGGCCATGTCCCTCGTCGGTGTACACCAGCAGCTCGCACTCGATGCCGTTGCCGCGCACGGCGGCCACCACCTGCTCGGCCTCCGACAGCGGCACCCGGGGGTCGTTGGCGCCGTGGATCACCAGCAGCGGGGCCCGCACCCGGTCGATGCGCGGCAGCGGTGACGCCGCCTCCAGCACCGCCCGGTCCTCCGCGAGCCGGCCGTACTCCCGTTCCCGGTAGGCCCGCCGGTACGCCGAGGTGTTCTGCAGGAAGGTGACCAGCGAGGAGATGCCGACGATGTCCACGCCGGCCGCCCACAGCTCGGGATAGAAGGTCAGCCCGGCGAGCACCATGTACCCGCCGTAGGAGCCGCCGTACAGCGCGACCCGCCCGGTGTCCACGCCGAGCGTCGGCAGCCAGTCCCGCACCGCCACCAGATCGGCCACCGAGTCCAGCCGCTTCTCGACGTCATCCATCGACAGCCAGCGGCGGCCGTAGCCGGTGGAGCCCCGGACGTTCGGCAGCACCACGGTGTGGCCGGCCAGGGCCAGGGCGGCCGCGACCGGGTTCCAGTTGCGCACCGTGGCCGCCTCGGGCCCGCCGTGGATCACCAGCACGGCGGAGCCGTCCGGCGCGGGCGGTGTCATCACCAGCACCGGGATCTGCTCGCCGTCCGGCGCCGGCGCCCTCGCCGAACTCGGCTGCGCCAGCCCCTCGGTGGCCGCCACCGGGTTGCTGGTGGTCCGCCGCTCGGCATGGTCGCCACCGCGCCAGGCATAGACCTCCGGCGGCTGGACCGGCGAGCCGAACGTCAGGCCGAGCAGGTCCGAATCCGGCGCCCACACCGGGTGCGAGCGAAAGGTCAGCACGCCGGGATGGTCGAAGCCGACCCGCTGGCCGGCGCCGAGCCCGGCGCCGTCGTAGCCGTGCACGGTGAGCTCGTCGGCGCCGTCCCGGGTGCTCACCACCGCCACCCGGCGCCCGTCCGGGGCCGGCCAGCCGAACACGTCGCACCCGTCGACCCGGGCCAGCGTGGACCAGCGCCGATCGGCGAGGTCGAACCTGCGCAGCGAGACGAACTCGGACTCGGCGTCCGAGGACGCCAGCAGCCCGGTCGAGTCCGGCAGCCACTGGACCCCTGACCAGTCGCCGGGCACGGCAGCGTCGGTGATCGGGCCGACCTGCCCGGTGGCCGACTCGACCAGCAGCAGCTCCGAGGACGCCGGCACCAGAGTCAGCCGGGACAGCACCACCCAGCGGCCGTCCGGCGAGACCTGGGCGTCGGAGAACCAGCCGCCGCCGTCCCACAGCACCTGCTCCTCGCCGGTGGCCAGGGTGTGGGAGACGATGTCGAAGTCCACGCCGTTGCGGCGGTTGGTGGCATAGATCAACCGGCCGGGCTGGACGTCGAGCAGGTTGTGGATGAAGTCGGGGTTGTAGACCACCGGCTCCAGGGCAGGCAGGCCGTCCCGGCCGCCATCCAGGCGCAGCAGGGACAGCTGGGCGCGTTCGGTGCCGCCGGTGTCGGCCGACACCACGACCGCCCGCTCGCCGGGGAGATAGCGGCCGCTGCACGGCTCGCCGAGATCGGTGAGCTGGGTCCAGTCGCCGTCCGGGGAGATCTCATACAGCTGCACCGAGCCGCTGTCGTCATTGCCCACCAGCAGCCGCTGGCCGGAGTCGATGTCGAACAGGGTGCTGCGGCGCAGCTCGAGAAGCTCGACGAGCCGGTCGGTCGCTGTGGTCATTCCAGCATCGTCGCATCCGGCTGCTAGACATCACTCATGACGTTCTCGGCGCCGACGGCCACCGACCTGCCGGCCGAGGACCGGGCCCGGCTGCGCGAGCAGGCGCAAACGCAGCTGCAGGCGCTGGCCGGCCCCGCCGCCGAGCTGCGCGCCGATCAGTGGCGGGCGATCGAGGCCCTGGTGGTGGACCGGCGCCGGGCGCTGGTGGTGCAGCGCACCGGCTGGGGGAAGTCGGCCGTCTACTTCGTCGCGACCGCGCTGCTGCGCGCCCGCGGCGCCGGGCCGACCGTGATCATCTCGCCGCTGCTGGCCCTGATGCGCAACCAGATCGCCGCCGCCGAGCACGCCGGCATCCGCGCCGCGACGATCAACTCGACCAACCTGGAGGACTGGTCGGCGACCTATGCCGCGGTCAACCGGGGCGAGATCGACGTGCTGCTGCTCTCGCCGGAGCGGCTCAACAACCCGGAGTTCCGCGACCAGGTGCTGCCCCGGCTGGCAGCCACCTGCGGCCTGCTGGTGGTGGACGAGGCGCACTGCATCAGCGACTGGGGCCATGACTTCCGGCCGGACTTCCGGCGGCTGCGCACCCTGCTGCCACAGCTGCCGGACGGCATCCCGGTGCTGGCCACCACCGCGACGGCCAACAGCCGGGTGGTGGCCGACGTGACCGAGGTGCTCGGGCTGGGGTCGGCGCAGGTGCTGGTGCTGCGCGGCAGCCTGGACCGGGAGTCCCTGCAGCTGGGGGTGCTGTCGCTGCCGTCCAGCGCGCACCGGCTGGCCTGGCTGGCCGACCAGCTCGGCTCGCTCGCCGGCTCGGGGATCATCTACACCCTCACGGTGGCCGCGGCGCACGAGGTCGCCGGCTACCTTCGCGAGCGTGGCCACCCGGTGGCGGCCTACTCCGGCCAGACCGAGCAGACCGAGCGGCTGGGCGCCGAGGACGACCTGATCAACAACCGGGTCAAGGCGCTGGTGGCGACCTCGGCGCTGGGCATGGGGTTCGACAAGCCCGACCTCGGTTTCGTGATCCACTTCGGCGCGCCGGCCTCGGTGATCGCGTACTACCAGCAGGTCGGCCGGGCCGGCCGCCGGCTGGACAAGGCGCCGGTGATCCTGCTGCCGGGCGCGGAGGACCAGGCGATCTGGGACTACTTCGCCTCCGTCGGCTTCCCGGGCCCCGGCCAGGTCCGCCAGGCGCTGGAGGTGCTCGGCAGCAGCCCCGGGCCGATGAGCACCGCGGCGCTGGAGACCCGGATCGAGCTGTCCCGGGCCCGGCTGGAGATCATGCTCAAGGTGCTCGACGTCGACGGCGCGGTCCAGCGGGTCAAGGGTGGCTGGATCAGCACCGGGCAGCCCTGGCACTACGACGCCGAGCGCTACGCCAGGCTCGCCGAGGTGCGCCAGGCCGAGCAGCAGGCGATGCGGACGTACCTGCGGCTGGATTCCTGCCGGATGCGCTACCTGCGCACCCAGCTGGACGACCCGGCCACCGAGGACTGCGGCCGGTGCGACAACTGTGGCGGCCTGACGCTGACCCCCGTGGCGCCGGCGGCCGCGGTGGCCGACGCCGAGGCCAGCCTGCACCGGCCCGGTGTGGTGCTGGAGCCCCGCCGGCAGTGGCCGGCCGGGATGGCGTCGCTGGGGGTGCCGGTCCGGGGCAAGATCGCCGAGGCCGAGTCCGCGGAGCCGGGACGGGCCGTCGCCCGGTTCACCGACCTCGGCTACGGCGCCCGGATCCGGGCAGCGCTGGCCGAGAGCGCTCCGGACGGCCCGGTGCCGCCCGAGCTGATCGCGGCGAGCATCCCGGTGCTGGCCGCCTGGGGATGGCAGTCCCGGCCGGCAGCGGTGGTCCGGATCGGCTCGCTGCGCCGGCCGCTGCTGGTCGCCGACCTGGCCGGCCAGCTGAGCCGGATCGGCCGGCTGGCCGACCTCGGAGCCGTCGAGCACGTCGGCAGGTCCGCTGCCGGCCGCTCCAACAGCGCGCAGCGGCTGAAAGCCAGCTGGGACGGCTACCGGCTGCCCGACCCGGTGCGCGACCAGCTGGCCGGCGAGCACCGCGGCGCGCCGGTGCTGCTGGTGGATGACTTCTGCGACACCGGCTGGACGATCACCGTGGTGGCTCGGCTGCTGCGAGCGGCCGGCGCCGGGCCGGTGTACCCGTTCGTGCTCGGCCTGGCCGGGTGAATCGATAAGGGACCGATCGTTACGAAATTTACCTCTCGTCCGGAATCGCAGTCGCGTATAACTGGTCCTACAGGAGAAGGGGACGCGTCATGACTACGGTTCTGTTGGTCATCGCAGCGGTGCTCGTCCTGTCCGCCTTCGGTGGGCTCTACTGGTGGAGCCGCAGGTCCGAACGCGAGATCTCCTACGACAAGCCGGGCCTGTCCGAAGAGCAGGCCAACGCGCTCCGGTTCGGCATCGCCGTCAGCAGCAGCCAGGGCATGAACGGGCGCATGTAACCACCCCTCTCCACTCTGCTGGAATAGCGGGATGGAGAACGCAGTGACAGTCGCGCAGGTGCTGGTGGACGGCTACGACCGGATCCGGGAGATCGTCGCCGCTACGGTGACCGGCCTGTCGCCGGAGCAGCTGGCGTTCGCGCCGGCGCCCGGGGCGAACACGATCGGCTGGCTGATCTGGCACCTGACCCGGATCCAGGACGACCACATCGCCGGCGCGGCCGACACCGAGCAGGTCTGGACCAGCGGTGGCTGGTTCGAGCGGTTCGGGCTGGCCCTGGACGTGTCCGACACCGGTTACGGCCACCGGCCCGAGCAGGTCAGCGCCGTGCGCGTCCCCTCGGCGCAGCTGCTGCTCGACTACCACCAGGCGGTGTTCGAGCGGTCCCGGCAGTACCTGGAGGGCCTGACCGAGGTCGATCTCGCCCGGGTGGTCGACGAGTCGTGGGATCCGCCGGTGACCCTCGGCGTGCGGCTGGTGAGCGTGCTGTCCGATGACCTGCAACATGCCGGACAGGCCGGCTACCTCACGGGGCTGTTGAGTCCGACATCCTGAGGTCGCTGTCCTGCGGGCTCGCCGGCAGCCAGACCGTGAGCGTGGTCCCGACGCCCAGTTCGGACTCGATGTCCACCGCGCCGCCGTGCCGGTGCACGATCTCCTGGACGATCGCCAGCCCCAGGCCGGTACCCGGCAATGCGGCCTCGGCTGCGTTGGAAGCCCGGAAGAACCGGGTGAACAGGTTCGGCGACTCACCCGGTGGGATGCCCATGCCGGTGTCGCGGACCTCGATGAGCACGCCGTCGTCGTCGGCCGGGGACAGCGTGACCAGCACGCTGCCGCCGGGCGGGGTGAACTTCAGGGCGTTGGAGACCAGGTTGGTGAAGACCTGCTCCAGCTGCTGGGCATCTGCCTGGACGTTGAGGTCGTCCTGGGAGCCGGTGAGCTCGAGCTTGACGTCACTTGCCGAGGCCAGCGGGGCCATCGCGGTCAGCACCGTCTGCAGCAGCGGCCGCAGCTGCACGGTCGCCAGCTCCAGCCGCAGCCGGCCGGCGTCGATCCGGGACTGGGTGAGCAGGTCCTCGATCAGGTTGCGCAACCGGGTGGCGTTGCGGTCGATGATGTTCAGCATCGCGGTGGCCGGCTCCGGCAGCTGGCCGCCCTCGCCGTCCTGCAGCATCTCCAGATAACCGTTGATCGAGGTCAACGGCGTCCGCAGCTCGTGGGAGACGGTGGCGATGAAGTCCGCCTTCGCCTGGTCGAGCTCGCGCAGCAGCTGCACCGCCTGGGCCTGCCGCTCGATCACGTGCGCCTGCACCAGGCTGTGAGCCAGGTCCGCGGCCAGGTGCTGGACGATGCCGGTCTCGGTCAGCGTCCAGTGCCGGGAATGGCCGGCCATCGAGATCCACAGCAGGCCGAACGCGCTGGAGCTGTCACCGACGGGGACCAGCAGCGAGGCGCTGGCGCCGATGGACTGGGCCAGGGCGAACGCCGAGCGCCCGGCGATGGTCGGCTCGTAGGTGCGGTGGTCGTCGATGGTGATGATGTGCGCGGTCTCCCACAGCCGGCTGGCCAGCGCCTTGGTGGTCTCCAGATGCTCGGGCTCGGGCGGGGGCAACGGCCGCAGCGGCTCGCGCTGCCACTGCGCGGTCAGCTGCGGCACCCGCTCGTCGCCGTAGACCTGCAGCCAGACCCGGTCGGCCTCCATCGCATCGCCGAGCCCGCGGACCAGCAGCTCGGCCATCTGGTTGCCGTTGGTGGTGCGCCGGATGGTGGAGGCGATCAGCCTGGTGCGCTGCCGGAACACCTCGGCGTCCCGGTCGACGATGGCCTCGGCCCGGGCCCGCCGGCCCACCGCATTGACCGCCCGGGCCAGCGCCCTGACCTCCGAGGGCCCGTCCTGCTCGTTGGCGCGCGCGCCCAGATCGCCCCGGTCCAGCCGGCCGACCACCGACCGCAGCGCCCGCAACGGCCGGGTCAGCCCGGTGGCGATCCGGTAGGACAGGATCGCGGCGATCAGCACGGCCAGCGCGGTCGCGACGATCAGGATGGGGATGGCGAGGCTGCCCAGCCGCTGGGACGACTCCCGGGTCCGGCGGCGGTTGGCGTCGAGGCTGTTGCCGACCGCCTCGTCGGCCTGGCGGAAGCGGTCGAAGAGCTGCTTGGCGCTCTGCTGCTCGTACACCTCGGTGGGGTTCGGCGGCCGGCGCCGGTTCGCGATCGGGTCGGCGTAGCTGTCCAGCCACTGCTTGGCCAGCGCCCGCTCCTCGGCCAGCGCCCGATCGAGGTGGTGGTCGTCGATCGCGTGCAGGTGGTCGAGGGTGGCGTCCAGGCTCGGCAGGATCTTGCCGCGGCTGGTCAGGTAGGGCTGCAGGAAGTTGCGGTTGCCGGTGATCAGATAGCCGCGGACGGCGGTTTCGGCGTCCAGCATCAGCGTCAGCGCCTGGGCGTGCTGCTCGCCGGCCGGACCGTAGCCCTGGGCGAGGTCGGACACCTGGTCGGTGGCGACCTGGACCGCGATCACGCCGGCCGTGCCGATGCCGACCAGCAGCAGGAGCAGCATCATCACGAGCTTGCGCAGTCGGGTGCCGACCGCGTCACGCGTGTCGACGGGGACGGCGCTGTTGGTCACGCGGGCGTCCGCCCGAGCACCGCGTTGACCCGGGACACCAGGTCCCGGGGGCTGAAGGGCTTGACGATGTAGTCGGCGGCCCCCACGGCGAAGCCGGAGTTGATGTCGAACTCCTGGCTCTTGGCAGTCAGCAGGATGACCGGGATGGTGCGGGTGGCGGGGTCCTTCTGCAGCCGGGTGAGGATCTCCAGGCCGGAGATGCCGGGCATCATCACGTCCAGCAGGGCCACGTCAGGCCGGTGCTTGTGGGTGGCGGCCAGCGCCTCCGGGCCGTTGCCGTAGGACAGCACCTGGTACCCGGCGGCGGTCAACTTGGCTGTGACGAGCTCGCGGATGTCGCGGTCGTCCTCGGCGATGAGCGCGACCGGCAGCCGTTCTTCGGACGTCGGCTCGTTCGTCATGGCGGTGAGCCCTTCTGCACGGTGCTGCGACCTGATGGTTCGGCCCCCGTCTAGACCTCTTGAATCATCCCCCGGATAGCGGTGGACGCAAGCCGCAACGCAGCTGGACATGCATAGCAAATCTGTCCGGTCCACCGGAAAGGTCGATTCCGGTCGCCTGCGCGGCCCGCCGCAGCCGGTACCGGACGGTGGTGGGGTGCAGGTGCATCTGGGCCGCGACCCGGCCGACGTCGGAGCCGGCGTCGAGGTAGTTCAGCAGCGTCCAGGCGCCGTCCGGATCCGTCTCGATCAGCCAGCTGACCCGGGGATCGAGCAGATCCTGCTGGCCGGCAAGGCAATTCTCGATCGCGTTCAGAAGCAGCCGCGGGCGGACGGCGGCGAAGCTCGACACCGGCTCGGCTCCGGCGACGCCCAGCGCCCGGTCCGCGCCCTGGCGGGACCGGGCCGCGGACGACACCGAATCCACCACCGGGCCGATCGCCGCCCGGGCCGCCGGGTCCAGATGCCGGCGCGCCGCGGCCATCGCCCGGCGCAGCATGGCCGTGGCGGATGTCACTGGATCCGACGCGGCCGTCTCAGCCGTTCCGACGCCCGATATCACCGGGTTCAGGGCCGGCAGCAGCAGGTAGACCCGGCCGTCGAGCTGCTCCACCAGCGCCGCGCGCCGGTACGCGGCGGCGTGCACGGTCAGGATCGCGGCCAGCTCGTCCAGCTGCGCGCCGATGCTGGCGGCATCGCGCAGGCCCGGGCCGAGCTCGACGACGGCCACCGCGCACGGCTGCCGGGCCGCACGCCCCAGCCGGGCCTGCAGGGCCGCTGCGGGGTCGCGGCCGGCGTCCGGGCGGTTGCTCAGCAGGCCGGCCAGGACGTCCTGGGAGCCGGCCGGCCGGCGGCCCCGGGAGACCAGCTGCGCCGCGGTGATGCGAGCGGCTCCCAGCAGCGCCTGCTCGGCGTGCGGCTCGAAGTCGCCGCTGCCCTGCTGCAGCCAGATGGTGGCCAGCTGCCGGTCGCCGGCGAACACCCCGACCGCGAGCCGCCGGCGTACCCCGGACTCAGGATGCTCGGCGATCTCCACCACCTCCTCCGACGAGGCGAGCCGGTCATAGACGCCCCACTCGCGCAGCAGCGCCAGGTACTGCGCCGGGCCGCTGCGTCCCAGGATCGACAGCCGGCGCAGCTCGTCGACCTCGTCGGTGGACCGGGAGTAGGCCAGCACCCGGGACGAGGTGTCCTCGATGGTGACCAGCCCGCCGGTCAGGGTGGCGATCGTCTGCGCGAGCTCGGCCAGCTCGTCATCGGCCCGGATGGCAGGCGGGGTCAGCCGGTTGAGCAGCTGCCGGTGCAGCTCGTTCCACCCGTACCGGGCGTCCAGCCAGTCCAGCCGGACCCCCTCGGCGGCCGCCAGCCGCTCCAGCTCGGCCTGCTCGGCGGCCGGTGGGCGGCGCAGCAGCACCGCGGCGGCCCCGCCGGCCCGGGCGCTGGCGAGCAGCTCGGCGACTCCGGCCGGGCCGATGCCGAGGCCCAGCACCAGGTCGCCGGCCGCCAACGGGGCGCCAGGGTCCTGCGGGTCGGCGACCGCCACCGTGGTGGCCGCCGGGAAGCGATCCAGCAGGGCAGCAGCCATCGCACCGACGTCTGTGCTCGCTCTGGCGGAATCCATAGCGCTGATGTTATCGACTTCGAGCAGCCATAACGGCGCTCGACGGCTTACCGTGGAGGGATGGATGCCGTCACCCAGATTCCCGTTCCCCGCAACGAGCCGGTGCTGCAGTACCGGCCCGGCTCCGCCGAGCGCGCCGCCCTGACCAGCAAGCTGGCCGAGCTCGCCGCCGCGGACCCCATCGAGATCAGCTGCGTGATCGGCGGCCAGCGCCGGATGGGCAGCGGCCGCCGGGGCCAGGTCGTCCAGCCGCACCGGCATGCCCACGTGCTCGGCGAGTACGGCCATGCCGGCCAGCAGGACGCGCTGGACGCGATCGCTGCCGCCAAGGCCGCCGCGCCGGCCTGGCAGGCGCTGTCCTACGACGACCGGGCCGCGGTCTTCCTGCGGGCCGCGGACCTGCTGGCCGGGCCGTGGCGGGCCACCGTGCTCGCCGCCACCATGCTCGGGCAGTCCAAGACCGCCGTCCAGGCCGAGATCGACGCGGCCTGCGAGCTGATCGACTTCTGGCGTTTCAACGCCGCCTTCGGCGCCCAGCTGCAGCAGGAGCAGCCGATCTCCTCGCCCGGGGTCTGGAACCGGCTGGACCACCGGCCGCTGGAAGGCTTCGTCTACGCCATCACCCCGTTCAACTTCACCGCGATCGCCGCCAACCTGCCGACGGCGCCGGCCCTGATGGGCAACGTGGTGCTCTGGAAGCCGTCGGAGACCCAGCTGTTCGCGGCGCACTTCACGATGCAGCTGCTCGAGGCGGCCGGCCTGCCTCCCGGCGTGATCAACCTGCTGACCGGTGACGGGCTGGCCGTGTCGGAGGTGGTCCTGCCGCACCGGGACCTGGCCGCCATCCATTTCACCGGCTCGACGGCCACCTTCCAGCACCTGTGGAAGGAGGTCGCGAACAACATCGCCGGCTACCGGACCTACCCGCGGCTGGTCGGCGAGACCGGCGGCAAGGACTTCGTGCTGGCCCACCCGAGCGCGGACCTGGACACCCTGCGCACCGCGCTGATCCGGGGTGCCTTCGAGTACCAGGGCCAGAAGTGCTCGGCGGCCTCGCGCGCCTACCTGCCGTCCTCGCTGTGGTCGCGGCTGCGCGAGGACCTGGCGAACGAGACCGACGCGCTGGCGATGGGGGATGTCTGCGACTACGGCAACTTCCTCGGCGCGGTGATCGACCGGCGTTCCTTCGACCGGCTGGCCGCCGTCCTCGACCAGGCCAAGAACGACCCGACGCTGGAGATCATCGCCGGCGGCACGGCTGACGACAGCGAGGGCTACTTCATCCGGCCCACCCTGCTGGTCTCGAACGACCCGACGCACCAGGTGTTCTCGACCGAGTACTTCGGCCCGATCCTGGCGATCTACGTCTATGACGACAGCGCCGATCCCGAGGCCGCCTTCGACGAGATCCTGGACGTGGTGGACTCGACCGGCTCCTACGCCCTGACCGGCGCGGTCCTGGCCACCGACCGGCACGCGATCGCCAAGGCCCAGGACCGGTTGCGGTTCGCGGCCGGCAACTTCTACGTCAACGACAAGCCCACCGGCGCGGTCGTCGGGCAGCAGCCCTTCGGCGGCGCGCGGTCGTCGGGCACCAACGACAAGGCGGGCTCGGTGCTGAACCTGCAGCGCTGGGTGTCGCCGCGGGCGATCAAGGAGAGCTTCGTCGCGCCGACCTCGGTGGAGTACCCCGCCCAGGCGCCGGAACCGGCAGGGAACTAGCCGGATGGCGCTGCTGCGTGAGCCGTTGCTGGCCGCTGCCCGCTCGCCGCGGCTGCGGTCGGTCGCCGAGAAGTCCAGGCTGACCCGCCCGGTGGTCAACCGGTTCGTGGCCGGCAGCACCGAGGCCGACGCGCTGCGGGTGACCGCGGAGCTGGCCGCGGCGGGGCTGCAGGTCACCCTGGACTTCCTCGGGGAGGACACCACCTCGGCCGAGCAGGCGGAGCAGACCGTCCAGGCCTACGAGTCGGTGCTCAAGGCGCTGGCCGCCGCGGGCAGCGCCGACCGCGCCGAGGTGTCGGTCAAGCTGTCCGCGATCGGGCAGGCGCTGCCTGACGGCAACCGGATGGCCCTGGACGGCGCGCGCCGGATCTGCGAGGCGGCCGACGCGGTGGGCACCACGGTGACCATCGACATGGAGGACCACACCACCACCGACGCGACGCTGGACGTCGTCCGGCAGTTGCGGGGGGACTTTCCCTGGGTGGGCGCGGTGCTGCAGGCCTACCTGCGACGCACCGAGGATGACTGCCGGGAGTTCGCGACCCCCGGCTCCCGGATCCGGCTGTGCAAGGGCGCCTACGCCGAGCCCGAGTCGGTGGCCTTCGGAGGCGAGGAGGTCGAGGACTCCTACCGCCGGTGCCTGGGCGTGCTGTTCAGCGGCCAGGGCTATCCGATGGTGGCCAGCCACGATCCGGCGATGATCGCGGCGGCCCGCTCGCAGGTCGTGCAGCACAATCGGCCGGCCGGCAGTTATGAGTTCCAGATGCTGTACGGGATCCGGCCGGACGAGCAGCGCGCGCTGGCCGCGGCCGGCCACCGGGTGCGCGTCTACGTGCCCTACGGCGACGAGTGGTACGGCTACTTCATGCGCCGGCTCGCCGAACGGCCGGCCAACCTGGCGTTCTTCCTGCGGTCGTTGACGTCGAAGAAGTAGGCCGGCCCAGGCGGCATCGACTCAGTCGTAGATCCCCTCCAGCAGCCACTGCCCGGCGGTGAGGTCGAAGCACACCAGGTACGCCCGGCCGTTGACGTCGACCAGCTGCATCCGGGCCAGCCGGCGCGCCGACTCGGGGTCCCACCAGCGCTCGTCCACCGGCCACGGCCCGGCCCAGGCGGTGATCGGGCTGTCCGGATCGGTCGGCTGCCCGCAGCTGCCCGGCTCGGTGGCATAGCGGGCCGGCGCGCTGAGGATGGCGCCCCGATCGCTGACCAGCACCGTCCGGCCGCTGTCGTCGAGCACCCGGACCGGCTGCGGCGGATCGATGATCACCGACGGGGCAGGCGAGGGCAGCCGGCCCGGCCACGGCGCCTCGGACGGCTGCCCGCGGTCATCGCCCCACGGCACCAGCCTGGTGCGCTGAGCGGGCCCCCGTCCCTCGCCGAGCACCGGGGTCAGCACCGAGCCGTGACCCAGCAGCGTCTGCACCCGGGCCAGCGCCCGGTGGGCCCGCTCGTCCACCGCCCCGTCGCCGCCCCAGAGCGCCCGCTGGTGGGTGCCGGTGGGAACCGTCTCGACCGGGGTCAGCCGCAGCAGGCTGATCGGCCCGGACGGGGCGTTCGGCTCGCCGGCGGCCCGGTTCAGCCAGCCCTCCAGCTGCCAGCGGACCCGGTCGGTCACATCGACCGCGGTGAGCACCCCGGCGTGCCGCCAGCGGCGCACCGTCTCCTCGCCCCGGTCGGTCTGGGCCACCAGCTCGAAGCAGGTGCAGGCCAGCCCGGAATCGGCCAGCTCGCCGACGAACCGCTCGATCGCGCCGCGGGCGCTGAAGGCGATGGTGTCGACCCGGTCCAGCGGCGGTTCGAGGTCGATGCTGACCTCGAACTCCGCCGGTGGCAGCCGGCCGGCGATCGGCCGGCTGTCCAGGCCGGCGGCCTGCCGGTGTGCCCAGGCGCCGGCCGGGCCGAACCGGGTGTGCGCGTCGGCGACCGGCAGCGCGGCGAAGGCGCCCAGGGTGCGGATGCCCAGCCGGGTCAGCAGGTCCACCAGCCCCGGGTCCTCCAGGGTGCCGATCGGCAGCTGGGCGAGGAACTCCGCTGACCCGCCGGGCTCGACGATGATGCCCCGGCGCGCGGCCTGCTCGGCGGCGAAGGCCCCGTCGGCGACCCCGATCAGCACGTCCGCGGTGTGCTCGGCGATGGCCCGGGCCAGCGCGTGCAGGACGGCCGGCTCGCTGCCGAAGTATCGGGTGGCGCCCCGGACGCCGATCATGGCCAGCCCCGGCCGTCCGAGCTCCACCCCCAGCGCCACCGACTCGATCGCGGCCAGGATGGGCTCGAAGGCACGCGCCTCCGCCGCCAGGTTGCGCGGCAGGATCGCCAGGCCCGGGCAGCGCGACTGGGCCTCGCGCCGGCGCAGGCCGCGCTTGATGCCGTGCTGACGGGCGGCGTGCGAGCAGGCGACCACCCGGTTGGCGGTGAGCACCGCGATCGGCTCGGTATCGGCCAGCCCGGTCTCTGCCCGGGCGACGGTGACCGGCCAGTCCGGGCACCAGACCGCGGCCATCCGGGGCGGCCCGGGAGTGGCCGGACGGCTGCTGCCGGCGGCCACCTGGGTCACAGCCACAGCTCGGCGCTGCGCGGCCGGGCGGATCGGCCCTTGCCGGTCGCTGAGACCAGCAGCTGGCGTTGCTTGAGCCGTCCGTAGCCGTGGCCGATCCCGGTCCAGCGGCCGTGCTCGGCCGACAGCCGCACATCCACAGCCGGCCAGGACCCGGCGTGCTGGCCGAACAGCACCAGAACGGCGTCCTTGCCGCGGGCCCGGGCGCTCAACCGGCGAGCCTCGCCATCGGTCGCCGCGGCTGCCCTGAGGCCCGTGCCGCTGCCCGGCCGGGCGACCACCACGTCCACGGCGTCCAGCAGGGCGCCGACAGCGGTGGTCCAGGACGTGCCGGTCCAGCCGGTCCTCGCTGCTGCGTCGCCGCGGTACTCCCCGATGGACGGCGGCGGGCTGACGATGGCCAGCCGTTCGAGCTCGATCCCGGCCTCGGCCGCGGCCTCGGCGCTGATGGCGGGCATGCCGACCATCGCGATCCAGGCGCCGCGCGCGGAGGCGGCGCCGAGCAGGGTGAGCAGCAGCGACACCGAGGACGTGACCGAGATGGTGCTGCCGCGGCGCAGCCCCTCGGGCAGCACGCCGGCCAGCGAGTCCGGCACCGGCAACGGCGGCCGGCTGGACGGGGGCAGGGTGCTGATCGCGCCGGCCGGCTGGCCGCCGATCTCGGCTCGCAGGGACGGCCGGCGCAGCGGGCCGGGCGCCGGGGTGCTGAACGGATCCGGTTCGGCTACCGCGTAGGCGCCATCGCTGTCGTCGAACCGAGCGGCCTCGGCGTCGTAGGCGACATCGTCGTAGGAGAGAGCGAGCTCCGCCGCCGAGAGGTGCTGGAACGCGGCGGCAGTCACTCCTCTATGGTCGAACATATGTTCGAACAGGTCAAGGAAAAATTAGACAGTCCGTCTAGATCAGTGGACAACCGCTGCGAGGTGCCGGCCCTATGGGGGAACAGCTATCTGTCCGTTAAAGCGGCTTTCGGACAGGTAGCTGGAACCATCGAACCGATTAGCGGACTGAGCGCATCCCGCACAGTGCCTAGTCAAGCGTCTATCCCGCCGAGCAACCTGATACGCACCTCGGCAAAGGCCTGACCCGCCCAGCCGCGGCCCTCTCAGCTGGCGCGGAGCACCGTCTCGGAGTCGGGATCGGAATCCTCGTCCGGGTCGTCGGGATCCGTGGGGTCCAGGTCGGGCAGGCCGGCGGCCACCCGGTCCGGGTGCCGGAACACGAACCGCTTGTATGCCCAGAACCGGAAGATCGTACCCAGGCCGATGGTGAACAGGTTCACCACGTTCATCACCAGCACGTCGTGCTTGAAGTGCAGCGGGTAGGAGAAGATCCCGATGATGACCAGCGCGACCAGCAGGGCGATCAGGTTGATCAGGAAGAAGTAGCCGGCTTCGCGAGCCAGCTTGCTCCGGGCCCGGTGGGAGAACGAGAGATTGCGGTTGCCGACGTAGGTGACCCCGGTGGCGACGGTCGTCGAGATCGACTTCGCCACGATCTGGCCGTGGTCGAAGAAGAGGTTGAACAGGACCAGGTCGACGATGAACCCGACCGCTCCCACCACCCCGAAAGCGGCGATCTCCTTGACCAGGATTCGCCAGGAACCCCGGATGTGGTCGATGAGTGAGGAAGGCATCACCTCCCAGTGTACGGGCGGTCAAGCCGTCGACAGCCCTCCGGCCAGCCGGTCAGCAGCTCAGCCGGACCCGGCCACGCACCACCTGGTCCAGCAGGTCCGACCCGCCACGCCAGGCTGCCGGCTCGAAGTCCGGCAGCACGGTGCTCAGCACGAACTGGGCGGACAGCTCGTGCCAGAGCTGGGCCCGGCGCAGCATCGCGTGGCCCTCGCCGTAGATGGACACCAGGCTCACCGCGCCCCCCGCGGCCTCCAGCCGGCCGGCGAAGGCCTCGGTGCCGGCCGGTGAGGTCATCCGGTCCGCGCTGCCGTGCATCAGCAACACCCGCCGCCCGGCCAGCTGGTCGACCGGTTCGCGGCCGGGCAGCCAGGGGGCCAGGGCGGCGATGCCGCGGACCTGCGGATGGCCGCCGACCCGCAGCGCCGTCCGGCCGCCCATCGAGTGCCCGACCAGGCCGATCGGCAGGTCCGCGAAGCGCTCGGCCAGCTGCCGCAGCGCCCACTCGGCGTCGGCCACCGGGGCCGGGCTGCCCAGGGAGGCGTTCCAGCCGCGGCTGGCATAGCGCAGCCGGGCGACCGCCACCCGGCCACGGCCGCGCCGGGCGATCCGGCGGGCGAACGGGAGCATCCGCAACACCGCGACCTGGCGGGCCCGCACCGGGTCGGTGCTCAACTCCCGCCCACCGTGCAGCACCAGGACCACGGCCTCAGCGCGCCGCCGTCCGGGCTCCACGGTCAGGTGCGGCTCGGACGTGATCATGGCTGCCACCGTACCCAGCGGAGTGTCCGGTCGCCGATGCGGAAGCGTCCGGCCCGACCGGCGGCCGGTGGCCGGTTCGCGAGGCGCTAGATTCCACGACTGTGGACAGCCGAACCGGACTGCCGGTCGTGGGCATGGTGGGCGCGGGCCAGCTCGCCAGGATGACCCACCAGGCCGCCATCGCCCTGGGCCAGTCGCTGCGGCTGCTGGCCGAGTCCGCCGAGGACGGCGCGGCGATGGTGGCCAGTGACGTCCAGGTGGGGGACTACCGGTCGCTGGCGGACCTGCGCCGGTTCGCCGCCGGCTGCGACGTGCTGACCTTCGACCACGAGCACGTGCCGGGCGAGCACCTGCAGGCGCTGGCCGCCGACGGGGTGCTGATGCTGCCCTCGGCGCAGGCGCTGCGGTTCGCCCAGAACAAGGCCGAGATGCGCCGCCGGCTGGCCGGCCTGGGCGTCGCCGCGCCCGCCTGGCGGGACCTGTCGGTCGAGGCCGATCCACGCGCCGCGCTCGAGGACTTCGGCGCGGCGGCCGGCTGGCCGGTGGTGCTCAAGGCGATCTCCGGCGGCTACGACGGCAAGGGGGTCTGGGTCGTCGACTCGATCGAGGGCGCCGATCGGCTGCTGGCGGCCGGCACGCCGCTGCTGGCCGAGGCGAAGGTCGACCTGGACTTCGAGATCGCGGCGGTGGTGGCCCGCTCGCCGTTCGGCCAGGGCGCGGCCTGGACGGTCGTCGAGACCGTCCAGCAGGACGGGATCTGCACCGAGGTGATCGCGCCGGCGCCGCGGTTGAGCGTCGAGCAGGCCGAGCTCGCCCAGCAGCTCGCGCTGCGGATCGCCGCCGAGCTCGACGTGGTGGGAGTGCTGGCGGTGGAGCTGTTCGTCGACCGGGCCGGCGCCCTGCTGGTCAACGAGCTGGCGATGCGGCCGCACAACTCCGGGCACTGGACGATCGAGGGGGCGCGGACCTCGCAGTTCGAGCAGCACCTGCGCGCGGTGCTGGACTACCCGCTGGGCGTGACCGCGCAAGCCGCGCCGGTGGTCGTGATGGCCAACGTCCTGGGCGGCCCGGACGACACCGAGCCGGCCCTGGACGAGCGGGTGCACCATCTGATGGCCACGTGGCCGGACGTCAAGATCCACCTGTACGGCAAGGGCTTCCGGCCCGGACGCAAGGTGGGCCACGTGACCGCGCTGGGCGATGACCTGGAGTTGGTGCGCGGCCGGGCCCGGGCGGCGGCGGACTACCTGTCCCTGGGACAGCGAGCGAAGGTGGATGCGCATGAGTGACCAGGCACCGTCCGATGTCACAGCCGGCCGGCAACCGCAGGTCGGGGTGATCATGGGCAGCGACTCGGACTTCGGCGTGCTGGCCGCGGCCGGGGAGGCGCTGGCCGAGTTCGGGGTGCCGTTCGAGGTGCGGGTGGTCTCGGCCCACCGGACGCCCGAGGCGATGTTCGACTACGCCCGGTCGGCGGCCGGCCGCGGCCTGCGGGTGATCATCGCCGGAGCCGGCGGCGCCGCCCACCTGCCCGGCATGGTGGCCTCGCTGACGCCGCTGCCGGTGATCGGGGTGCCGGTGCCGTTGACCTACCTGGACGGCATGGACTCGCTGCTGTCGATCGTCCAGATGCCGGCCGGCGTGCCGGTCGCCACCGTCTCGATCGGCGGCGCGCGCAACGCCGGGCTGCTCGCGGTCCGGATGCTGGGCGCCTCCGACGAGCGGTTGCGCGGCCGGATCGAGGCGTTCCAGGGCGAGCTCGCCCAGACCGCGGTCGACAAGGATCGGGCGCTGGCTGAACGGGTCCGTACGCTCGGTTGGTGAGCAACGCGCAGGCAGCGACGGCGGTCCGGCGCCGGCGGTTCGCTGCCGGGCGCCGCTGGTTCGCTGGCGGCCGCCGGTGGTGGGCCACCCGCCGCGCCAAGCAAATCGCCGCCGCGACGCTCGCGGCGCTGCTGGTGATCGTGGTGCTGGCGGTGCTCAACCGGGAGCCGGCGCTGCGGGTGTCGGCACACTCGGTCGCCGGCACTCCGGAGCCGGACGGCCGGCCGGTGCGGCTGGACAGCTCGCTCTACCTGCCCGAGCGCACCCCGGCCCCGGCGATCCTGCTGGCCCACGGCTTCGGCGGTTCCAAGGCCGGCCTGGACGGCCAGGCCCGGACGCTGGCCCGCGCGGGATACGTGGTGCTGGCCTACACGGCACGGGGCTTCGGCGGCTCCGGTGGCCTGATCCACCTGGACTCGGTCCGGTACGAGGTGGCCGACGGCGCCCGGCTGCTGGACTTCCTGCAGGCCCGTCCGGAGGTGCAGCGCGCGGCTGACCGGCCGGTGGTCGGGGTCGCCGGGTCGTCCTACGGCGGCGCGCTGGCCCTGATGCTCGGGGCGACCGATCGCCGGATCTCCGCGGTGGCGGCCGACATCACCTGGAACGACCTGGCCAGGTCGCTGTTCCCCAACGGCGTCACCGGCGCCGACCAGCGGGGCGGGGTTTTCAAGAAGCTGTGGGCCGGCTATCTGTTCGCCAGCGGCTTCGGCCCTGCGGGCAGCGGCGCCGGTGGCGTTCCCGGCAGCGGTCCGGACGGCAGTTCCAGCGGCCCGGACGGCAGTTCCAGTGCCCCGGACGGCAGTTCCAGCGATCCGGACGGCAGCGCGGGCGCCCCCGGCAGCGGCCCGGCGCCTCGAACGGGGTCCAGCAGCGGCCCGGCGCCTCGAACGGGGTCCAGCAGCTGCGGCAGGTTCGCCGTCGAGATCTGCGCCAGCTACCAGCAGGCGGTCGCCGGCGCCCCCGATCTGCGGCTGGCCACCCTGCTGCGCGAGTCCAGCCCGGCGGCAGTCCTGGACGGGATGCGGGCTCCGACCCTGCTGACCCAGGGCGAGCAGGATTCGCTGTTCCCGCTCAGCGAGGCCGACGCCAACGCCCGCCAGATCTCGGCGGCCGGCGCCCAGGTGCAGGTCCGCTGGCGGGCCGGCGGCCACGACGCTCCCGGCGCTGACGACGATGTGACCGGCGTCCAGAGGCGATTCTTCGACCAGCACCTGGGCGGCAAGGACGGCCCTCGCGCCGGCTTCCTGCTCGCCCAGCCCGGCGCCGGGATCTCGGCCACCAGCGGACGCACCGTCGACACCACCCAGCGGGCCGCCGGCTATCCGGGCCTGCCGGGGCAACCGGGCTTCGCCAGCCGGCCGGTCGTGCTGCGCGGCGCCCCGCAGCGGATCAGCGCGCCGGCCGGCGGCACTCCGGCAGCCGTGTCCACCATCCCGGGCCTCGGCGATCTGGTCGGCGGGGCGGCGGGGCTGGGGCTCGGCGGCGCGGCGGGACTGTCCCGGCTGCCCGGCCAGAGCGCGGTGTTCAGCTCCGACCCGGTAGCCGAGCCGGTGCGGGTGATCGGCTCGTCCGAGGTCAGGCTCACGGTGACGCTGGGCAGGACCGGGACGAGCACCCTGTTCCTGTCGCTGCACGACCTCGGCCCGGACGGCTCGGACACCCTGCCGGCCCGCCTGGTGTCACCGGTCCGGCTGACCGGAGCGCCCGGGCAGGTGCGGCAGGTGGTGGCCCGGCTGCCGTGGATCGTCGCCGAGGTGCCGGCCGGGCACCGGCTCGCGGTCGAGGTCAGCACCACCGATTTCGGCTACCAATTGCCCACCGAGGCCGACACCTACACCGTCGCCCTCGGCGAGAGCTTCGCCCCGTCCGGCGCCACCCTGAGCGTGGCGTCGGTGCCGGTCACCGAGGTCCGTACCGGCGGCGCGCGCAGTTGGCTGATCGTGGCGGCGCTGGTGCTGCTGCTGTGCCTGGCCTACGGCTGGTGGCGGTTGCGGTCCCGACGGCCCGGCGCCCCGGACCCGGCGCTCGCGCAGACGCCGATCGTGGTGGAGGACCTGGCGAAGGTCTACGCCGACGGGTACCGCGCCGTGGACGGGGTGAGCTTCCGGGTCGAGCGCGGTCAGGTACTGGGGTTGCTCGGCCCGAACGGCGCCGGCAAGACCACCACGCTGCGGGTGCTGATGGGGCTGATCCTGCCCACCTCCGGGTCGATCCGGGTGTTCGGCCACGAGGTGAGGCCCGGTGCGCAGGTGCTGTCCAGGCTGGGAGCGTTCGTCGAGGGGCCGGGATTCCTGCCGCACCTGAGCGGCCGGGAGAACCTGCGGCTGTTCTGGGCCGCGTCCGGCCGGCCGGTCGAGCAGGCCGAGCTCGAGACGGTGCTCGAGATCGCCGGGCTGGGGGAGTCGCTGGAGCGCCGGGTGAAGACGTACAGCCATGGCATGCAGCAGCGGCTGGCGATCGCCCAGGCGATGCTGGGGCTGCCCGACGTGCTGGTGCTGGACGAGCCGACCAACGGGCTGGATCCGCCGCAGATCGCTGAGATGCGGGTGGTGCTGGACCGCTATGCCGCGACCGGACGGACCGTCATCGTGTCCTCGCACCTGCTGGCCGAGGTCGAGCAGACCTGCAGCCATGTGGTGGTGATGCACCGCGGGCGGTTGGTGGCGGCCGGGTCGGTCGCCGAGGTGGCCGGCACCGGCTCCACCCAGCTGGCCGTCGGCGATGTGGACCTGGCGCGCCAGGTGCTGGCCGCAGCGGGCGTCCCGGCCCGGGCGGTGCCGGCCAGGCGAGCGCTGGAAGACGTCTTCCTGGACCTGATCGGAGAGCGCGTTGACTAGCGGCGCAGACACCCCGGACGCCGGCGCTGTTCGATCCGGCACCGGCGCCCCGGACACCGGCGCCCCCGAAGCCGGCGGCGTGCCGGCGACCCGGCGCGGCGTCCACTCCCGGCTCGCCCAGTTGCCTCCGCTGCCGGCCGATCAATCCGGGTCCGGAGCCGCCTTCGACAGCCGGCGCACCCTGCCGCTGCGGGTCGAGTTCGCCCGCCAGCTCACCCGCCGGCGCACCCAGCTGGTGGGGCTGTTCCTGCTGGCGTTGCCGATCATCATGGCGCTGGCCTTCAAGATCGGCGGGTCCGGCAGCTCCAACCGGAACCGGCCGGCGCTGGTCGACCTCGCGACCGCGGGGGCGGGCAACTTCGCGCTGTTCACCGAGTTCGCCGCGGTCGGCTTCCTGCTGGTGGTGATCGTGGCGATGTTCTGCGGTGACACGATCGCCAGCGAGGCGAGCTGGTCGTCACTGCGGTACCTGCTGGCGATTCCGATCCCGCGGGCGCGGCTGCTGCGCCAGAAGCTGCTGGTGGCGCTGACCTTCTCGTTCGGGGTGAACCTGCTGCTGCCGGCCTGGGCGTACCTGGTCGGTGGGGTGTTCTTCGGCTGGGATCCGGCCAGGTCGCCGTTCGGAGGCAGCTTCTCCTACGCAGAGACCCTGCAGCGGATGCTGATCGTCGCGCTGTACGCGGCTGGCCAGGCGCTGCTGGTGGCAGCGCTGGCCTTCCTGCTGAGCGTGCTGACCGACGCGCCGCTGGCCGCCGTCGGGGGCGCGACCTTCCTGGTGGTGGTGTCCAACATCCTGGACTCGATCACCGCGCTGGATCCCTACCGGGTG
>NZ_DASVSG010000055.1:0-58951 GCF_036388195.1 Jatrophihabitans sp.
CTGCCCGAGGTGCAGCCCCAGCCACAGCGCGAGGCACAGCCTCAGCCACTGCCCGGCGTCGGCCGTCCAGGCAGCTCCGAGTGGAGCGAGCTGCCCTGACCCGGCGCTGAGCACGCTGGAGCCCCGGCGCTGAGCACGCGCTGGCAGCCCCGGCGCCGGTGGCAAAAACCGGTCGCTCGCCTCAGGCACGATGGATGAGTGTCGACTTCCACCGCCTCGCACTCCCCGGATCAGCCGCAGACCGACGCGGTCGACGGCTTCACCCCGGACCCGCAGCGGTGGAAGGCGCTGGCGGTGTGCCTGGTCGGCGGGTTCATGGTGTTGCTGGACGTCTCGATCGTCAATGTCGCGCTGCGCTCGATCAATCTGGGCCTGCATGCCTCCGGCGATGCCATCCAGTGGGTGCTCTCGGGTTACTCGCTGACCTTCGGGCTGCTGTTGGTGCCCGCCGGCCGGCTCGGTGACGCCCGCGGGCGGCGACGGCTGTTCATCGTCGGCATGCTGGCCTTCGCCTTCACCAGCGCGCTGTGCGGGGCGGCGCTGAACCCGACCTGGCTGGTGATCGCCCGGTTGAGCCAGGGGCTGGCGGCCGGGCTGCTGACACCGCAGATCAGCGCGCTCATCCAGCAGCTGTTCCGGGGCCGCGAGCGGGGCAAGGCGTTCGGCCTGTTCGGCGCCATGGTCGGCATCTCGACCGCGATGGGCCCGGTGATCGGCGGCCTGCTGATCCAGATCTTCGGCGAGTCCAACGGCTGGCGGTACGTGTTCTTCGTGAACCTGCCGATCGGGCTGCTCGCCGTGCCGTTCGCGATGCGGCTGCTGCCGCAGGCCTCGGCCGAGCAGCGCCGCCGCCAGCACGACCTGGACCTGGTCGGGGTGGTCCTGCTCGGCGTCGGGGTGGTCGTCCTGCTGCTGCCCTTCGTGCAGGAGCAGCAGTGGAAGGGCAACGCGAAATGGCTGCTGCTGCCACTGGCTGTCCTGCTGCTGGCCGGTTTCCTGGCCTGGGAGGTGCGCTACGGCCGGCGAGGGCGGGATCCGCTGATCGACCTGGGCCTGTTCCGCCGCCGGTCGTTCTCCTTCGGCAGCTCCATGATCACCATCTACTTCGCCGGCTTCACCTCGCTGTTCTTCGTCCTGACCCTGCTGTTGCAGTTCGGGCTGGGGTACTCGGCGCTGCTGGCAGGCGTCACCACCCTCCCGTTCGCGCTCGGCTCGGGTCTGGCGGCGGGGTTGGCGGGCCGGGTGGTGTACCGCTTCGGCCGCGGGCTGGTGATCGCGGGCCTGGCGCTGGTGGTGGTGGGCTATCTCGGCGTGATCCTGGTGGTCCGCGAGGCGCCTGCGCACATCACCGGCTGGGCGTTGATCGCGCCGCTGCTGATCGGCGGGATGGGCTCGGGACTGGTCATCTCGCCGAACCAGACCCTGACGCTGTCCGAGGTCCCGGTCGCCCAGGGCGGCACCGCCGGCGGGCTGATCCAGGTCGGCCAGCGGATCGGCGCCGCGATCGGCATCGCCGCGGTGGGCTCGGTGTTCTATGCCCAGCTGGCGGCCAGTCGTGGCGACTACAACAGGGCGCTACAGCATGGCCTGCTGATCGCGGTGCTGTTCCTGATCCTGGCGCTGGCGCTCGCGGTCGGCGATGCCCTGCTGCGGGACCGCCCGACCGGCCCCGGCCTGGACGGCACCGCGCGGACGGCCACCTGAGGCTGCTCGCGACCCGCCGGGATTGCCTATGGCTTTCGATAATATGTTCGATTAAACTGCGGGGATGAACACGCCCCGGCACCTCGTTCGGCTCTGGCGGCCGTCCGGCGGCGCGCGGTGACCGAGCCCGGGCAGGGTCGGGCCGAGGCCCGCCGGCGCCGTGCGATCGCGCACCGGGCGGCGACGCTGGACGTCGCGGAGCCGGGCCGGCGGGAGCTGGTGGTGCTGCTGCCCAGCATCGATGCGGCCACCATCCTGTTGCTGTGCGAGGCGGCGGCGGAGCTGACCAGCTGAGCCGTCCCGGCTGCTGACCGGCTGCTGCCTGCCTGCTGCTCGGCGACGTGAGGCTGCTCGACCCGGCCCGTACCCTGGACATATGTCCTCGCCGGCGCAGCGATACGCCCAGTCCCGTCAGCGGACGAAGTACCCGAGGGTGACCGAGTTCCAGGCCGGCTACAGCTTCGACCTCGACGACTTCCAGATCCAGGCCTGCCAGTCGTTGGAGGACGGCTACGGGGTGCTGGTCTGCGCGCCGACCGGCGCCGGCAAGACGGTGGTCGGCGAGTTCGCCATCTACCTGGCCCTGGCGGTGGGGCAGAAGTGCTTCTACACCACGCCGATCAAGGCGCTGTCCAACCAGAAGTACAACGACCTGCTGCAGCGCTACGGCCCGGCCAACGTCGGGCTGCTGACCGGCGACAACGCGATCAACCCGCACGCGCCGATCGTGGTGATGACCACCGAGGTGCTGCGCAACATGCTCTACGTCGGCAGCGATGCCCTGCTCGGCCTCGGCTTCGTGGTGATGGACGAGGTGCACTACCTCGGCGACCGGTTCCGCGGCGCGGTCTGGGAGGAAGTGATCATCCACCTGCCCGACTCGGTGCGGCTGGTCTCGCTGTCGGCGACGGTGTCCAACGCCGAGGAGTTCGGCGACTGGCTGATCGAGGTCCGCGGCGACACCCGGGTCATCGTGCACGAGGAGCGGCCGGTGCCGCTGTGGCAGCACATGCTGGTGGGCAGCAGGATGTTCGACCTGTTCGCCGACACCGATCCGGCCCCGGATGACGCGGACGGCACGGCCAGCCACGACAGCGTTCGTGTCGACCCGACCCTGCTGCGCTACGTCCGGGACCGGATGCGGACCGCCGACATGGCCGGCCCGCGCCATCCCGGCGGCCGGGACCGCTACCGGGGCGGGCCGGGGCAGCGCTGGCGCCCGCCGAGCCGTCCGGACGTGATCAGCCGGCTGGACCGGGAAGGGCTGCTCCCGGCGATCACCTTCATCTTCAGCCGGGCCGGGTGCGATGCCGCCGTCCGGCAGTGCGTCGCGGCCAACCTGCGGCTGACCACCGACGACGAGCGCGAGGACATCCGGCTGCTGGTGGAGAACCGGACGGCGAACCTGGCCGCCGAGGACCTCGACGTGCTCGGCTACTGGGAGTTCTCCGAGGGCCTGCAGCGGGGCATCGCCGCCCACCACGCCGGCATGATCCCGGCGTTCAAGGAGGTCGTGGAGGAGCTGTTCGTCCGGGGCCTGGTGCGGGTCGTCTTCGCCACCGAGACGCTGGCGCTGGGCATCAACATGCCGGCCCGGACCGTCCTGCTGGAGCGGTTGGTCAAGTTCAACGGCGAGACGCACGCCGACCTGACCCCGGGGGAGTACACCCAGCTCACCGGCCGGGCCGGCCGTCGCGGCATCGACATCGAGGGCCACGCGGTGGTCCAGTGGAGCCCCGAGATCGACCCGGCGCGGGTGGCCGGGCTCGCCTCCACCCGCACCTACCCGCTGCGGTCGTCGTTCCGGCCGTCCTACAACATGGCGATCAACCTGGTGTCCCAGGTGGGCCGTGACACCGCCCGCGCCCTGCTGGAGTCCTCGTTCGCGCAGTTCCAGGCCGACCGCTCGGTGGTCGGCCTGACCCGCCAGATCGCCCGCAACGAGAAGTCGCTGGCCGACTACGAGAACCGGATGCACTGCCACCTCGGCGACTTCGCCGAGTACCAGGACCTGCGCACCCGGCTCTCGGAGCGGGAGCGGGCGCTGTCGCGCAAGGGCGTCTCCGACCGCCGGGCCGCGGTGGTGCAGTCGCTGGAGGCGCTGACCGTCGGAGACGTGATCCGGATCCAGTCCGGGCGGCGAGCCGGCCTGGCCGTGGTGGTGGACCCGGGAACCTCGCCGATCGCCGACCCGCGGCCGCTGGTGGTCACCGAGGACCGCTGGGCGGGCCCGGTCACCCTGCTGGACTTCCCGCAGGTCGTCGAGGTGCTCGGCCGGTTGCCGATCTCCAAGCACTTCAACCACCGCAGCCCGGCCGCTCGCAAGGACGTCGCCTCCTCGATCCGCAACCTTCAGATCGCCGACCCGCAGGGCCGACGGCGCAAGGACCGCAACGGCACGGCCGATGACCCGGAGCTGGCCAGCCTGCGCGCGGCGCTGCGGGCGCATCCGTGCCACGGCTGCCACGACCGGGAGGAGCACGCCCGGTGGGCCGAGCGGGCCGGCCGGCTGCGCCGGGAGAACGACGCGCTGCGCCAGCGGGCCGAGGGCCGCACCCATTCGCTGTCGCGGACGTTCGACCAGGTCTGCGCGCTGCTCACCGAGCGCGGCTACATGAGCCCGGCGGCCGAGGCGGGCGACACGATCACCACGGCCGGCCGTCAGCTGTCGCGGATCTGGTCCGAGTCGGACCTGCTGATCGCCGAGTGCCTGCGGTCCGGCGCCTGGTCCGGGCTGAACGCCGCGGAGCTCGCCGGGGTCTGCTCGGCGATGGTGTACGAGGCCCGGCGGGACGAGCCGCCCGCGCCCAAGCTGCCCAGCGGGCCGTTGCGCGACGCGCTGCGCGACACCCTGCGGCTATGGGCCGAGGTCAGCGAGCGGGAGGCCGAGCACCGGCTGCCGCTGTCGCGGGAACCGGACCTCGGCTTCGTCTGGGCGAGCTACCGGTGGGCCAAGGGCGACTCGCTGGACCGGGTGCTGAGCTCGATGTCCGACGACGGCACCGGATTGCCCGCCGGCGACTTCGTCCGCTGGATGCGCCAGCTGCTGGACCTGCTCGAGCAGCTCGCCCGGGCCGACGCCATCGACCCCGGGATCAGGGCGACCGCGGCGACGGCCTGCGCGGCGCTGCGGCGAGGGGTGATCGCCCAGCAGCTTTGAGCCGCTGCCGGCTGCGCTCTCCCCATCGTTGGCCCCCGGGCAGGGGGCCGCTCGGCGTGCCGCCCTGCTGGACGGCCAACGATCACGGGAAGGTCAGCCGGCCACCTTGGCCAGCGCGGCGGTCAGCCGGTCCATCGCGCTGGAGATGCCGAACCGCTCGCCCAGGGCGGCGAGCATCTCCGGATCGGCCGGCTTGGCCGGGATCGCCGTGGTCAGCTCGTCCACCGGAACGTCGGTGCGCCCGCGCACCACTGCCGGGGCGACCGCCAGGTAGTCCAGCGACGCCAGCACCTTCACCCGCACGGAGCTGCTCATGGCCTTGTCCCCGGACTGCGCGGCGGCCACGATCTGCTCGATCGTCCCGAACTGCGACACCACCGTCGCCGCGGTCTTGGCGCCGATGCCGGCCACCCCGGGCAGCCCGTCGGACGGATCGCCGCGCAGCATCGCGAAGTCGGCGTAGTGCCCGGCCGGCACCCCGTACTGGGCCTGCACCTCCTCCGGCGTGAACACCACGATGTTGCTCATGCCCTTGCCGGTGTAGAGCACCCGCACCCGCTCGGTGGCCAGGTCGATCAGATCCCGGTCCCCGGACACCACGTCCACCTCGACGCCCCGCTCGTCGTAGCGGTGGGACAGCGTGGCGATCACGTCGTCGGCCTCGAACCCGTCGGCGCCGACCGAGCACAGCCCGGCCGCCTTGAGCACCGCCAGCAGCACCGGCACCTGCGGCTCGAGCAGGTCCGGGACGACCTCCACGTCCGGGGCGCCGCTGCCGGTGGTGTACTCCACCCGGTGCGCCTTGTACGAGGGCAGCAGCGCCACCCGGAACGCCGGGCGCCAGTCGTAGTCCAGGCACGCGACGAAGTCGGTCGGCCGGTAGCGGGTGATCAGGGTGGAGACCATGTCGGTGAAGCCGCGGACGGCGTTGACCGGCATCCCGTCCGGGGCGGTCACCGTGTCGGGCACGCCGTAGAAGGCGCGGAAGTACAGGCTTGCCGAGTCCAGCAGCATCACGCGGGTCACCCGGCACACGATAACTTCCGCACGCGATAACGTCGGTGCATGGTGTGCGTGATCGGCGAGGCGTTGATCGACCTGGTGATGGATCCGGCGTCCGCGGCCGCGCCGGGGCCGAAGACCTACCTCGCCCATCCAGGCGGCAGCCCGTTCAATGTCGCGGTGGGCCTGGCCCGGCTCGGTCAGCCGTCCCAGCTGCTGGCCCGGCTGTCCGAGGACGCCTTCGGACAGCAGCTGCGCCACCATGCCGAAGCCAACGGCGTCGACCTGACGTACGCCGTCCGCGCCCCGGAGTCCAGCACGGTCGCGGTGGTCAGCCTGGACGCCGACCGCAATGCCAGCTACGACTTCTACCGGACGGGCACCGCGGACTGGCAGTGGAGCGCCGCCGAGCTGGACCGGATGCCGGCCGACACCGCCTGGATCCATGCCGGCTCGCTGGCGTCCTGGACCCAGCCCGGCGCTGCCGTGATCGCAGGCCAGCTGCGCCGGCGGCGGAATCAGCAGCCGGTGGTGATCAGCTACGACCCCAACATCCGGCCCGATCTGCTGCCCGATCACCAGGCGGCGGTGGACCAGGTCGAGGCGATGGTGGAGCTCGCCGACGTGGTGAAGGCCTCCGCGGAGGACCTGGCCTGGCTCTACCCCGGCAAGGACACCGATGACGTGCTGCGGGCGTGGCAGACGCTCGGCGCCTCGGTCGTGGTGATCACCGACGGCGGCAAGGGGGCGCGCTACCTGAGCGGGGACGGGTTCGGCACGGCGCCGGCCCGTCCGGTGCAGGTGGTGGACACCGTCGGCGCCGGCGATGCGTTCATGGCCGGGCTGATCAACGCGCTGCTGGCCGCCGGCTACCCCGGCGCCGGGGCGTCGGCGCCGGCCGCGGTCGCGGAGGCGATCCTGGTGGCGGCGCTGACCTGCGAGCGGGCCGGGGCGAACCCGCCCACCGCGGCGGAGCTGGCCGCCGCCCAGGCGCCGACCAGCGGGGTATGCCAAGGCGAGGGATGGCCACCTACTCGCTGAACCCGGCCGCTGTGGAGCATGCCAGCAGCTGATCGATCGGCGGCAGTTGACAACAGGCGCCTCGTCCGGACAGGTGAGCGAGGGTCGGGCGCTCAGACGTCGTCGTGGGCCAGGCTGCTGGACAGGTCGCGGTGTGCGTCGGCCTGCGCGAGCAGCGCGTGCGCCTTGGCCTCGAAGGTCGCGACGGCGTCCGCGCCGGCGGCGAAGCGCACCGGCGGCTCCTCGAGCCCTGCGAGGTGGATCAGTGCCTCGGCCAGCTTGCCGGGGTCGCCCCCCTGCTTGCCGTCCATGCTCTTCCAAGTCTCGATGATCTGCTCGGTGCGCTCGGCGTAGTCCTCGATCGAGGGCTGGGCGTACTTCGTCGACTGCGGCGTGAGCAGCTCGGTGCGGAAGAAGCCGGGCTCGACGAGCATGGTGCGGATGCCGAAGGGGGCAACCTCCGGTCCCAGGGCCTCCATCCAGCCCTCGATGCCGAACTTCGAGGCGGCGTACGCGGTGAGGAACTCACCACCGGCCGCGATGCCGGCAGTGGAGGAGATGGTCATCACGAGACCGGAGCGCTGGGCACGCATCTGCGGGAGCGCGGCGCGGGTGACGTTGACCGGCCCGAACAGCGTGGTCTCGATCTGCGAACGGAAGTCCTCGGCGCTCATCTCCTCGAAGAAGCCTGCCTGGAAGCTGCCGGCGTTGTTGACCAGCACGTCGAGGTGACCGAATCGGTCGACGGCGGCCTGCACCGCTGCCTCGGCGGCGGCGGGATCGGTGACGTCGAGAGCGACGGCCAGCAGGTCGTCGTGCTGGCCGAGTGCCTTGGTGATGCTGTCGGTCCGGCGGGCGGTGGCGACCACCGCGTGGCCTGCGGCGAGGGCGGCGCGGGCAATATCGACACCCATGCCGCGGCCTGCGCCGGTGATGAGCCATACCTTCTGCTCGGTCATATGGGATGCGCTTCCTCTGCTGGATTCGTATCTGGCGCCACCGTCTGGGCGATGACATCCACGAAACCAGCGCGAGCCAGGACGTGGGAGGCCCTGTCAAGAGGGCCACTGACAGTGACTCTCAGGGGTTCAGCATCGCTTATAGGCTGGCTGTTATGGCATTCAGTGACGAGCCCCGAGCTCCTCGCGAGGAGGTACGTGCCGAGATTCGCGAGTTTCTCTCCACGCGCCGTGCCCGGATCACCCCCGAGCAGGCGGGGCTCCCGGCGTACGGCGGTGATCGGCGACGGGTCGCTGGGCTGCGTCGCGAGGAGGTGGCACTGCTGGCCGGCGTGTCGCCGCAGTACTACATCCGGCTCGAGCGAGGCGATGCGACTGGCGCCTCCGAGAGCGTCATCGACTCCATTGCCCAAGCACTCCGGCTCGACGAGGCCGAGCGGGGGCACCTGCTCGACCTGCTCCGCACCGCGGGCACGCCGACTCGCACGCGCCGTCGTCAGGCTCCGGCGCGCCAGCAGGTCCGCCCCACGATCCAGCGCCTCGTCGACTCGATGCACGGCACTCCAGCCCTGGTGCTCAACGGGCGCCTCGATATCCTGACCGCCAACGCGCTGGGACGTGCCCTGTTCTCCCCGGTGTACGCCGACCCGGAAGGCACGCCCAACAACGCCCGGTTCATCTTCCTCGACCGTCAGGCGACTACGTTCTTCCGCGAGTGGGACAAGGTTGCTGACGACACCGTCGCGATCCTGCGTGCCGAGGCCGGCCGCGAACCCTACGACCGCGATCTTTCGGATCTGATCGGCCAGCTGGCCACTCGCAGCGAGCAGTTCCGCGTGAGATGGGCCACCCATGACGTCCGAATCCACAACACGGGCGTGAAGCGGGTGCATCACCCGGTCGTCGGCGACCTCGACCTGCCGTACGAGTCCTTCCCCCTCGGGACGGGTACGCGCTGGAGCCTCGTCAGCTACACACCCGAGCCGGATTCCGCCTCTTACGACGCCCTTTCCCTGTTGGCCAGCTGGGCCGTGAGCGAAGGCGACGGTGGGCTGCCACCGCAGGCTCTGCGGAAAGGCCCGCACCGATCCTCACCACCGCCACCCGACCCCCCGCCTGGGCGCCGACCGTTAAGGTCCGGTTGATCCGGCCGGGTCGGCGTACACGCTGGCCGACGCCACCGTGCTGCCCCGGACGATCAGCTCCGTCTCGAGCACCACATCGGTCGGCTCGGCGGTCTTGACCAGCGCCGTCAGCAGCGACTTGGCCAGCAGCGCGCCCTGCTCGCCGACGGGCTGGCGGATGGTGGTCAGATCCATCAGGTCGGCGGTGGCGTGGTCGTCGAAGCCGATCACCGCGATGTCCTCGGGCACCCGCAAGCCCGAGCGCCGGATCGCCCGGATCGCGCCGTAGGCCATCTCGTCGGACTCGGCGAACACCGCGGTCGGCAGCTCATCCAGCTTCAGCAGGTGCAGCATCGCGGCCTCGCCGCCCTCGACGGTGAAGTAGCCGAGGCGCTCCAGGCCCTCCGGCGGGGTGATCCCGGCTGCCAGCAGCGCCTCCCGGTAGCCGGTGCCGCGGTGGTGCGGGGGAGTGAAGCGCATCGGGTCGTCGGTGTCGCCGCCGATCAGCGCGATCCGGCGGTGTCCCAGCGACAGCAGGTGCTCCACCGCGGTCCGCGCCGCGGCCTCGTCGTCGATCCGGACCGAGGACAGCCCCGGATGCTTGACGCCGAGCACCCCGACCGGCAGCTCCAGGGTGTTCAGGGCGGCGACCTCGTCGTCGGTCAGCGCCAGGCTGACCACCAGCACCGCGTCCACCCGCTTGCGCATCGGAAGCACCGAGAAGAACCGCTCACGGCCGTCGCTGTCGCCGAGGTTGTGCAGCAGCAGGTCGTAGCCGGCGGCGCTGAGCACCGATTCGACCGCCCCGAGCACCTCGGCGAAGAACCACCGGTTGACGAACGGCACCACCACGCCCAGCGTCGAGGAC
Source organism: Jatrophihabitans sp. (assembly GCF_036388195.1). Lineage (GTDB taxonomy): Bacteria > Actinomycetota > Actinomycetes > Mycobacteriales > Jatrophihabitantaceae > Jatrophihabitans_A. The sequence goes on from NZ_DASVSG010000055.1 coordinate 9,838, forward strand.
CGCCCGCTGGCCAGCCGGGCGGCGAACGGCGAGGCGACGTAGTCCAGCTCCTGGGCCGCTGCCAGCACCTTGTCCCGGGTGGCCGCGGCGACGTCGGGCAGGCCTCGCAGGGACCGCGACACAGTGGCTATCGAGACACCCGCCAGCTTTGCTACGTCCTCGATACTGGCCGACATGGGGCAAGCCTCCTGAAAGTCTTTACAGCACCGTATTCCATGGGACACACCAGAGCCAGCGTCACCGCCTCGACCCGCACAGACCCGGCTGGCACACTCGCTTGGTGCGCACCATGCTGACCAACGGCCGGATCTACAGCCCGTGGACCCCGAACGCCAGTGCGCTGCTGATCGCCGGCGGGGAGGTGGCCTGGCTCGGCGATGACGTCTCGGCGGCCGCCATGCCGGCCGACCGCACCGTCGACCTGGACGGAGCGCTGGTGATCCCCGCGTTCGTCGACGCGCATTTTCACACCACTGACACCGGCCTGTCCCTGACCGGGCTGGAGCTGGGGACGGCCGGCTCGCTGGCCGAGGCGCTCCGGGCCGTCGAGCGGGCCGCCCGGGCCGGCGGCGGCCGGCCGCTGCTCGGCGGCGGCTGGGACGAGACCCGCTGGCCGGAGGGCCGGGCGCCCACCGCGACGGAGCTGGACCGCGCCAGCTACGGCGGCGTGGTCTACCTGGCGCGCACCGACGCCCACTCGGCGGTGGTGTCGTCGGCGCTGCTGGCCGCGGTGCCGGGCATCGCCGGCCTGGACGGCTTCCACCCCGACGGCCGACTCACCAAGGCCGCCCATCATGCCGCGCGCGCGGTCGCCCGGGCCGTCATCACCGCCGGCCAGCGCGCGGAGCTGCAGCGGGTGGCATTGCGGCACGCTGCGGCGCACGGCATCGCGGCCGTCCACGAGATGGCCGGCCCGGAGATCTCCAGCACCGAGGACCTGGCCGGGTTGCTGGCCCTGGTGGCCGGATCGTCGGAGAAGGAGGAGCCGTACCCGGAGGTCTTCGGCTACTGGGGCGAGCTGCACGGGGCCGCAGTGGCGGCCGAGCTGGGGGCGATCGGGGCGGGCGGCGACCTGTTCTGCGACGGCTCCATCGGCTCGCACACCGCGGGCCTGCTGCAGCCGTACGCCGACCTGCCCGAGCACGGGTACCTGCGCTATGACACCGAGGAGCTCGCCGAGCACCTGATCGAGTGCACCGAGGCCGGGATGCAGGGCGGCTTCCACGCCATCGGCGACGCCGCCACCGGCCAGGTCGTCGAGGCGATGCGGCTGGCCGCCGAGCGGCTCGGCTCGCGGGTCTCGGCCGCCGGGCACCGGATCGAGCATGCCGAGCTGATCAGCGACGTGCCGGCGCTGGCGGCTACCGGCCTGATCGCCTCGGTGCAGCCGGCCTTCGACGCCACCTGGGGCGGTGACCACGGGATGTATGCCCAGCGACTGGGCGGCGAGCGGGCCCGCCGGCTCAACCCGCTGGCGGAGTTCGCCGCCGCCGGGGTGCCGCTGGCATTCGGCGCGGACTCCCCGGTCACCCCGGTGGACCCGTGGGGCGCGGTGCGGGCGGCGGTCCATCCCAGCAACCCGGCGCACGCCCTGAGCCCCCGAGCGGCGCTGACCGCGCACACCCGGGGCGGCTGGCGGGCCGCCCGCGCCGATGCGGACGGCTCCGGCGTGCTGGCGCCCGGAGCGCCGGCCAGCTACGCGGTCTTCGCCGCCGGCCCGCTGAGTCGCGCCGCCGGCCGGCTCGATGAAGACGTCGAGCGGCTGTCGCAGTGGAGCACCGACGAGCGCTCCGGCGTCCCGGACCTGGCCCCGGGCCGGCAGCTGCCGCGGTGCCTGCGGACGGTGGTCCGGGGACGGCAGGTCTTCGATTCGGGTGAGCTGTCATGAAGCTGCGGTTGCTGCTGGCCGCGGTAGCCGGCCTGGTCGGCGCGGCGGCCTTCCCGAAGGCGGGGATCTGGCCGCTGGCCTTCGTGTCGGTGGCCGGCCTGTCCATCGCGGTATCCGGCCAGCGGCCGCGTCGGGGCGCGCTGCTCGGGCTGGTGTACGGCGCCGGGCTGTTCCTGCCGATGCTGCACTGGACGGCCACCTTCGTCGGCTCGGCGCCGTGGCTGATCCTGGTGTTCTCCCAGACCTGGTACCTCGCCCTGCTCGGCGCCGCGTTGCCGGTGGTGCAGCGCCAGCGGTTCGGCGCGGTGCTGAGCGCGGCGCTGTGGGTGGCGGAGGAGGCGTTGCGGGGACGGCTGCCGTTCGGTGGCTTCCCGTGGGGCCGCTGGGCCTTCAGCCAGGCCGGCTCGCCGCTGAAGTGGTTCGCCGCGCTCGGCGGAGCCCCGCTGGTGAGCTTCGCGGTCGCGCTGGTCGGCACCCTGCTGGCCGGCGCCGTGCTGCGCTCGGAGGCCGGCGACGGGCGGGTCAGGCGCGGCGGGCAGCTGGTGGCCGCCGCGCTGGTGGTGCTGATCGGCGGATCGCTGGCCTACCCGCTCCGGCAGGACGCCCAGCAGGGCCGCAGCGTCACGGTGGCGGCGATCCAGGGCAACGTCCCGGACCGGGGCCTGGAGTTCAACGCCCGCCGGCGCCAGGTGCTGGACAACCACGTGGCCCAGACCCTGAGGCTGGCCGCCGACGTCAAGGCCGGCCGGGTGCCGCGGCCGAGCCTGGTGCTGTGGCCGGAGAACGCCTCCGACATCGACCCGACCACCAATGCCGACGCGGCGGCCGTGATCCAGCGCGCGGTCGACGCGGTGGGGGTGCCGATCCTGGTCGGCGCCCTGATCGACGGCCCCGGCCCCGAGCACGTCACCAACGCCGGCATCGTCTGGATGCCCTCGTCCTCGGCCGCTCCGGGTCCGGGCCAGCGCTATGTGAAGCGGCATCCGGTGCCGTACGGGGAGTACATCCCGCTGCGGTCACTGGCCCGCGCGGTCAACAGCAAGGTGGATCTGGTGGCCCGGGACATGCTGGCCGGCGAGGGCGACGGCCTGCTGACCCAGACCCCGTACCCGGTCGGCGACGTGATCTGCTTCGAGATCGCCTACGACTCGCTGATCACCTCCTCGGTGCGGGCCGGCGCCCAGCTGGTGGTGGTGCAGACCAACAACGCCACCTTCGGCCACAGCGCCGAGACCTACCAGCAGCTGGCGATGGCCCGGCTGCGGGCGGTGGAGCATGCCCGGACGGTGGTGCAGGTGGCCACCAGCGGCAAGTCCGCGATCATCGGCCCCGACGGCCGGCTGGTCGCCGAGTCCGGCCCGCTGTTCACCGCCGACGTGCTGGTCCGGACGGTCCGGCTTTCCAGTTCGACTACGCTGGCCACCCGGACCGGCGCGGCCGCCGAGTGGATCCTGGTGGGGCTGGGCCTGCTGGGGTTGGCCGCCGGGGCGCGCGCCCGCAGAGCCAGGCGCGCCGGGAGCGGGCCGGCAGCGCGGCCGGCCAGACAGGAGAGGGGTACCGGTGACCGAGGCCGAGAGCGGATCGGCAGCAGGAGCGGGGGAGCAGCTCCGGACCCTGGTGATCATCCCGACCTACAACGAACGCGAGAACCTGCCGCTGATCCTGGAGCGGGTGCGCTCGGCGGTGCCCGAGGTCGACATCCTGGTGGTCGATGACGGCAGCCCGGACGGCACCGGCGAGGTGGCCGACAAGTTCGCCGCCAACGACAGCCAGATCCAGGTGCTGCACCGCGACCAGAAGGCGGGCCTAGGCGCGGCGTACGTGGCGGGCTTCCGGATCGGGCTGGCCGCCGGCTACGAGGTGCTGGTCGAGATGGACGCGGATGGCTCGCACGCTCCGGAGCAGCTGCCTCGGCTGCTGGCCGCGCTGGCCCATTCGGACCTGGTGCTGGGCTCGCGGTGGGTGCCCGGCGGCGAGGTGCTGAACTGGCCCGCGTCGCGCAAGCTGCTGTCCCGGGGCGGCAACCTGTACACCCGCGCCGCGCTCGGCATCGGGTTGCACGATGCCACCGGCGGTTACCGGGCCTACCGGCGCGCGGTGCTGCAGACCATCGACCTGTCCGCGATCTCCTCCGAGGGGTACTGCTTCCAGGTCGACCTCGCCTGGCGCGCGGTGCAGGCCGGGTTCCGGGTCACCGAGGTGCCGATCACGTTCGCCGAGCGGGAGCGCGGCGAGTCGAAGATGAGCGGCAACATCGTCCGGGAGGCGCTGCTGCGGGTCACCGAATGGGGCGCGGCGCATCGGTTTGCCCAGCTGCGGGGCGCCCTGCGCCGCCGGTAGGCGCCTGGGCACAGCGAACCGGCCCGGCTGCGGACAGTCGGGCTGCCTGGGCACAGCGAACCGGCCCGACTGCGAACAGTCGGGCCGGTCAGGCACAGCACGCTCCGGTCGCCCGGAGCAAAGGCTCAGGCGGTCTTGGGAGACTTCGTTCCAGGACCGCCGCGGCGTGCCCGCAGGACGTCCAGGCGCTCGGCGAGCACCTCTTCCAGATCGGCGATGGTGCGCCGCTCGATCAACATGTCCCAGTGGGTACGCGGAGCCTTGACCTTCTTGGGCTCCGGCTCCGGCAGGTCCACCGCCTTGGCGGTGGTGCCGTCCAGCCGGCATTCCCAAGTGGAGGGCAGCTCGGCATCGTGGGCGAACGGCACGCTGAACTCGTGATCGCGTTCACACCGGAACTTGATGAGCTGACGCGGCGCCGGTTCGGCGGCGTACTCGGTTTCGTAACTGATAGCGCCGAGGCGGCTGCCCCGGAGTACACGATCGGCCATTGTGATCACTCCTCACCCACGCTTGGGTACCGAGTTTCCAACGAAGAGTCCCGGCAGATGATTCCCACGAGCCTATCGACACTACTCGCAGCAACCAGGAGATGCTGACCTATTTGCTCCGGATTTGTCCGATCTCACTCGGTCCGTGGCCAGATGGGTGAGACCCATCTCTCTCCGGCAGGGCTCAGACCCGCTCCGGCGCGGTGTTGCCGGCCTGGGCGATCGCGGCGCGCAGCGGCACCCGCAGGAGCAGCACGAAGCCCAGGACGAAGAAGGCGACCAGCGACACCAGCGCGCTGCGATAGGAGCCGCTGAGCTGGTAGGCCAGCCCGAAGATCAACGGACCCAGCCAGGACGTCCCGGAGTCGCTGATCTCGTAGAAGCCGAAGTACTCGGCCTCGCAGCCGGGCGGGATCAGCCGGGAGAACATCGACCGCGACAGCGCCTGGCTGCCGCCGAGCACCAGGGCGATGCCGATGGCCAGCAGGTAGAACTGCCAGGCCACCCCGGCGCGGACGAAGTAGGCGGCCAGCACCAGCAGCAGCCACACCACCAGCGAGCCCAGCACCACCCGCTTGGCGCCGAACCGCTCGGCGAGCCGGCCCAGCCAGATCGCGCCGCCGAAGGCCACGAACTGCACCAGCAGGATCGCCGACAGCAGCACGGTGTCGTCCAGCTGCAGCTCCTTGTCGCCGTACTGGGCGGCGACCGTGGTGACCGTCTGGATGCCGTCGTTGTAGACCAGGAACGCGATCAGGAAGGCCACCGTCAAGCGGTACCGGCGCAGCTCGGCCAGGGTGTGGCGCAGCTGCCGGAAGCCGGCCAGCAGCACCGGCTCGGCGCTGGCGGCCACCGGCGCTCTGGGCAGGCCGCGCAGCAGCTGCCACGGCTTGATGTTGAACAGCGCCCACCACACCCCCGCCGAGCACAGCGAGATCCGGGCCAGCAGCGCCTTGTCGCGCAGGAACAGGCTGAGCACGAAGTCGGCGGCCAGCAGCAGCCCGCCGCCGATGTAGGCCAGCGCCCAGCCCTGCGAGGACACCCGGTCCCGGTCGGCGGAGCTCGCCACGTCGATCAGCAGGGCATAGTTCACCACCGTCGCGCAGGAGTAGCCGACGAAGGCGACCACGAACAGCGCCGCGCCGAGCTGCCAGTTGGAGCCCCGGACGGCGAACATCGCCACACACGCCGCTGCCCCCAGCCAGCCGAAGCCGAGCAGGATCTCGCGCTTGGCGCCGGTCCGGTCGGCGATCGCGCCCACCACCGGCATCGCCACCAGCAGCAGCACCGTGGAGAACGACACGACGTAGGCGAACAGGCTGCCCGGCGCCACCGGGATCCCGAACACCGACACCCGGCCGGCCTTGCCGACGGCATTCTCGGCCAGCGAGGTCAGGTAGCGGCCCATGAACACGGTGACGACGATGGTCGGGAAGACATGGCTCGCCCAGCCGTAGAAGTACCAGCCGCGCCGTTGTCGCAACCGGGCGGCAGCCGCGCTCTCAGCGCTGGGCAAGCCGGTCACGTCGGCCACTGGCCACGCTCGCGCAGGACGTCGCGCAGCAGGTCCGCGCGGTCGGTGATGATCGCGTCCACCCCGAGGTCGAGCAACCCGATCATCTCGGCGCGCCGGTTGACCGTCCAGGCGTGCACCTCGATGCCGCGGGCCCGGGCGGCGGCCAGGAACCCGGGCTGCAGGACCGCCAGCGGCCCGACCCGCGGCGGCACCTGGGCGGCCAGGCCGGCCCGTGCCGGTGGGCCGGGCAACCGGAGCCGGCCGTGCCGCAGCGCCAGCACCTCGGTGGCGGTCAGCGCGCTCGGCGTGCCGGGGCCGGCGCTGCGGCGCAGCTGCAGCAGCCGGGCGGGGGAGAAGGCAGCCAGCCGGACCCGGCGCCAGGCGTTGGTGCGCCGGATCGCGTCCAGGGTGGGACCCACCGCGGCATCGGACTTGACGTCGATGTTCACGCTCACCCCGTCGCCGAAGGCCGACAGCACCTCCTCCAACCGGGGGATCGGCTCCCGGTCCAGGATCCGCGCCGTGCTGACCTCCCGCCAGCTCAGCTGCCGCAGCTGGCCGCGGGAGTTGGTCACCCGGTCCAGGATGGCGTCGTGGAAGGCCAGCGCCACCCCGTCCCCGGTCACCCGCGCGTCGGTCTCCAGGTGCCGGTAACCCAGGTCGACGGCAGCCTGGAACGCCGTCATCGAGTTCTCGGCGCCGTCGGGGGAGAAGCCCCGGTGCGCGATCCCGATCGCCGGCCGCAGCGGCGGGCTCATTCGGCCGGCAGCCCCAACAGCTGGCGGAGGTAGCGGACCGGGGGCGAGCCGTAGTTCAGCACCTCGTCGTGCAGCTGCCGGTCCGACCAGGACGGGTACGCGCGGCGCAGCTCGGCGACCAGCTCGCTGACCTCGAGGTAGCCCACGTAGTAGGTCGAGAGCTGGGTCGAGCTCAACTGCACCCGCCGCCACTTGCCCGCGGCCTCGCCGTCCTCCTGGTAGCCGCGGACCGTCATCAGCTCCATGGCCTGGCGCTCGTCGAGGTCCCCGGTGTGGAAGGAGATGTCCATGATGGTGTTGAGGACGCTGCGCAGCTGCATCTTCAGCTGCTGCGTGCGCACCGCCGCGGCGGCCTCGGCGGAGATGTCGCTGCGGTAGCCCAGGTTCGCCATCAGCTGCTCGGCATAGACGGCCCAGCCCTCGATGAACGAGCCGCTGCCGAACACCCCGCGGACCCGGTTGCTGGCCTGGTAGCGGCGGGCGTGGGACAGCTGCTCGACGTGCCCCGGCATCGCCTCATGGATGGTGAGGTTGTGCAGCATGTGGTTGTTGTACTCGCGGTAGAAGGAGAGGACCCGGTCCTCCGACCAGTCCTTGGGAGTCGGCGAGACCGCGAACTGGGTGGCCAGCGGGGCGGTCTCCAGCGGGCCCACCCCGACGCAGTACGCGACGGCCACGCCCCGGTCGATCTCCGGCATCTCGATGATGTCGACCGGATCGTCGAGCAGGGTCATCAGATCGTGCCGGCGCACGAACTCGGTGGTCTCGGTCAGCGCCTCCTGGCACAGCTGCAGGATGGTGTCGCTGGTGGGCGCGTCGGCGGCCAGCCGGCTGAACTCCGCCGCGATCGCCGCGCGGTCGGCCGTGCCGGACCCGGTGCTCCGGCCGACCAGCTCGGCGAGCTCGGCCTCCACCCGGTCCAGGTCGCGATAGGCCTGCTCGAGCAGGGCGGCAGGCTGCCACGGGGTGGCCAGGGTCAGCGCCAGCTTGCTGGCGAACAGGTCCTTGCCGAGCCGCGCCGGACGCTGCGCCCCGGGCAGCTGGCCGCGCAGCCAGTCCTGGTAGGCACGAACCGCCGTGGCGGCCTGGCTGATCTCGTCGGTCAGGTCGCCGCCGCCGGCCTCGGCCAGCGCCGCCGGGATCTCGCTCTCGATCAGGGCCAGGGTGCCGTCCAGCTGGCCGATGGCGGTCTCGACATGCACCTGGCACATGTCGCTCAACCGGCCGCGGGCCGCCTCCAGGTGGTCCGGGATCCCGCGCAGCCGGCCGGCCACGCTCGACAGCCGTTGCGGCAGCGGCGCGAAGTCCCGCGACAGCAGCGCGTACAGCGCCTGGCCGGGGTTGTGCAGCATCGGGTTCCAGCTGGCCTCGTCGAGGTCGGTCAGCGCGAGCAGCTCACTCTCGGCCGCGGTGCGCAGGATGTCGCGGTCGACGGCGTCGGCGGTGTCCAGCTGGTCGGCGGGCAGCTGGTCCAGCTGGGTGAGGAGGGCGCGCAGCTCGGTCCGGCGCTGCTGCTCCGCTGCCGCCGTCGGATCGCCGAGCTGGTCGTCGTGGCTGTGATCGCCGAGATAGGTCGCCTCGGCGGGATAGGCGGCGCACCAGGACGCCACCGCGTCGTCGGCGATCTTGGCGAAGGTCTCAGAGGTCATGCGCAGACGGTAGTAGCTCGCGGCGCTTCTGGCTGCCCTGCCGGACGCATCGGCTCAGGATTTGAACAGCGCGCTGTAGGCGTTGATCGCCGGCTGGCCGCCGAGATGGGCGTACAGCACGGTGGAGTCGCGGCCGATCTCGCCGGTGCTGACCAGCTCGATCAGCCCGGCCATCGACTTTCCCTCATAGACGGGGTCGATGATCATCCCTTCCAGGCTGCCGGTGAGCCGCATCGCGTCCAGGGTCGATTGCACGGGTATCCCGTAGTAATCGCCGGCCCAGCCCTCCAGCACGGTGATCTCGTCCGCGCGCAGCGGGCGTTCCAGGCCGATCAGCTCAGCGGTGTTCCGCGCGATCCGCTCCACCTGGGCCCGGGTCTCCGCCAGCTTGGCGGAGGCGTCGATGCCCAGCACCCGGCGCGGCCGGTCCTGACCGGCGAACCCGGCGATCATCCCGGCGTGGGTCGAGCCGGTCACGCTGCAGACGACGATGGTGTCGAAGAAGACGCCGAGCTCGGCCTCCTGCTGCTGCACCTCATACGCCCAGTTGGCGAACCCCAGCCCGCCCAGCCGGTGGTCGGACGCGCCGGCCGGGATCGCGTACGGCACCCCGCCGTCCGCCCGGATCTCGGCCAGGGCGTTCTCCCAACTCTCCTTGAAACCGATGCCGAAACCGGCTTCGACCAGCTCCACCCGGGCGCCCATGATGCGCGAGAGCAGGATGTTGCCGACCCGGTCGTTGACCGAGTCCGGCCAGTCCACCCAGCTCTCCTGGACGAGCCGGGCCTGCAGGCCGAGCCGGGCCGCGACCGCCGCGACCTGGCGGGTGTGGTTGGACTGCACCCCGCCGATCGAGACCAGGTGGGTGGCGCCCTGGGCCAGCGCGTCGGGCACCAGGTACTCCAGCTTGCGGGTCTTGTTGCCGCCGAAGGCGAGGCCGGAGTTGCAGTCCTCGCGCTTGGCCCAGATCCGGGCGCCGCCGAGGTGGGCGGTCAGCCGCTCCAGCGGGTGCACCGGGCTCGGTCCGAACAGCAGCGGATAGCGGGGGAAGTCGCTCAAGGCCATCAGTAGGGCTCCTGCGGGTCGAGTGGTGGGCGGCCGCGTACCAGCCCCAGCCTAGGTGCGCCGCGGAAACCGGCTTGCCTACCGATGAGATGCTCACCCGATGGCTGAGATCGTGTTCTCCTCGGAGCTGGCCGGCGTGGACTGGGCGGCGCTCAAGCAGGCCCTGGTGGCCGATGACTTCGACAACCTGCGCACCCCGGACCAGTACCGGCGCTCGCACGAGAACTCCCATGCCGTGGTGTTCGGGCGCTGCGAGGGGGAGTTCGTGGCGAACGGTCGGATCCTCAGCGACGGGGTCTGCAACGCCTACCTGGTCGACATCTGGACGGCGACCCCCTTTCGCCGGCGCGGGGTCGGGCGCGAGGTGGTCAACCGGTTGCTCGCGACCGTGCCGGGCCAGCATGTCGGGCTGTTCACCGACGAGGCGGAGTCGTTCTACCGGACGCTGGGTTTCGCCCCGCAGGCCGGCGGGATGAGCAAGGTGGTCGGCAGCTGGCTGGTGGGGTCCTAGGACTGAGGTGGTCGTGCCAAGCTTCGATCATGGCCAACACACCCGTCGATCTCGCGCAGAAGCTGTCCTCGTTCTCCGAGCACTGGGCGCCGAAGGTGGTCGCCCGGCTCAACGACTACGAGATCAAGGTCGTCAAGCTGCAGGGCGAGTTCGTCTGGCACCGCCACGACGACACCGACGAGCTGTTCCTGGTGCTGGACGGCGAGCTGACCATCCAGCTCCGCGACGGGGACGTGACCCTGCGGCCCGGCCAGCTGTACGTGGTGCCGCGCGGGGTGGAGCACTGCCCGGTGGCCGCCGGTGAGGTGCACGCGGTGCTGATCGAGCCGGCCGGTGTGGTCAACACCGGCGACGCCGGCGGGCCGCTGACGGCCGGGTACGACGACTCCCTGGCCTAGCGGCAGTGCGGTTCTCCACGAGGTGATCACGCTTCGTGTCCGTCAGCCGGCTCAATGACTCCTCTGCGCTATTGACCGGTTCCGGACACCCGCCGTACGTTCGAAGTCCTTGGACGATCGGAGCTGCCATGCCGCCACTGAATTCTCGCCGGGTGGGATGGTCCGCCGCCGGGGCGGCCGCGGTGTTGACCGCCGGCGTCCTGACGCTGCTGCCCGCGGAGTCAGCGGTCGCCGCGGCGGCCTGCAGCTCGCCCGCGGACTGCCTGTCCAAGATGACGCTGGCCGAGAAGGCGGGCCAGATGACCCAGCCGTCCTGGAACTCGCTCAGGAGCAAGACCGATATCACCACCTACGGACTCGGCTCGATGCTGAGCGGCGGGGGCGGCGGGCCGAACGGCGCCGGCGGCACCGCCGCGCAGTGGAAGGCGATGGTCGACGACTTCCAGAGCTACGCGCTCAGGTCCCGCCTGGGCATCCCGCTGCTGTACGGGATCGACGCGGTGCACGGCAACAACAACATCACCGGCGCGGTCGTGTTTCCGCACAACATCGGCCTCGGCGCGACCCGCAATGCCGCGCTGGTGCAGCAGATCGAGGACGTGACCCGGCAGGAGGTGCTGGGCAGCGGCATCCGGTGGGCCTTCGCGCCGTGCCTGTGCGTCGCCCGGGACGACCGGTGGGGTCGAACCTACGAGAGCTTCGGCGAGGACCCGTCGGTGGGCAACGCGCTCGCCGGCGCCGCGGTCACCGGCTTGCAGGGCGCCAGCCTCAGCTCGACGTCGGTGCTGGCCACGGCCAAGCACTGGGTGGGCGACGGCGCGACGGCGTACGGGACCGGGAGCAGCGGCTACCTGATCGATCAGGGCGACGCCCGGATCTCCGAAGCGGAGCTGGACGCGATCCACGTCCCGCCGTACACGCAGGCGATCGCTGCCGGCGTGGGCTCGGCGATGGTGAGCTATTCCAGCTGGAACGGCGTGAAGGACCACGGCAGCAAGTACCTGATCACCGACAAGCTCAAGGGCGCCCAGCACTTCACCGGCTTCGTCGTCAGCGACTGGGCCGGGGTGAAGCAGCTGCCCGACTCGACGTACGCGGCCCAGGTGGCGCATGCGGTGAACGCCGGCATCGACATGATCATGGTCCCGGACGTCTACGTCGAGACCATCAACGCGATCGTGGCCGGTGTGAACGGAGGGCAGATCCCGCTGTCGCGCGTGGATGACGCGGTGACTCGGATCCTCACCGCGAAGTTCGCCCTCGACCTGTTCAACACCCCGTACGCCGACAGCAGCTACACCGCCGGCGTCGGCTCGGCCGCGCACCGGGCGGTGGCTCGGCAGGCGGTCCGGGAATCGCAGGTGTTGCTGAAGAACGACGGCGTGCTGCCGTTGGCCAAGACCGGCACGTACAAGATCGTGGTCGGTGGCAAGCATGCCGACAACATCGGCAACCAGATGGGTGGCTGGTCGATCTCGTGGCAGGGCGCCAGTGGGGCGACCACGACCGGTGGCACCACGTTCTGGCAGGCGCTGCAGCAGCAGGTCGCCGGCACCGGCATCACGGTGACGAACGTCGGCACCCGGACCAAGGGCAACTACAAGGCCGACATCGGGATCTGGGTCGGCGGTGAGACGCCGTACGCCGAAGGACAGGGGGACAGCTCCACCCTGGCGTTCGGCAGCGACAACTCGGCGGCGCTGTCTGACATCTGCTCCCGGGTCACCAAGTGCATTGCGATCCTGGAGTCCGGCCGGCCGGTGATCATCAAGGATCAGCTGGCGAAGGCGAACGCGTTCGTCGCGGCCTGGCTGCCGGGCACCGAAGGCGGCGGCCTGGTCGACAACCTGTTCGGCAGCGGTTACACCGGCAAGCTGCCGGTGAGCTGGCCGAGCGCGGTCACCGACGAGCCCATCAATGTGGGCGACAGCAAGACACCGCTGTTCGCCTTCGGCTACGGCCGCTCGCCGTACTAGGACCGGCTACGTCCAATCCCGGGCGAACCGCCGCTCAGCTAGCACCGGGTGCACGGGTCATGTCCACCGATCACGCCCTGCGCCTGGATAGTCCTGGTCAGGCCTGATTGGGTCAGGCGCAGGCGGGCGGTGTAGGCCTTGTTCGTATATCCGCTCGAATCCTGGACGTCGCAGGTGAGCGAAGACAGCGTGCATCCGCTGGAGATGCAGGGGACTCCGTTGGTGCTGCTGCAGGCGCGGAGGACGGTGCCGGTCGGACCCGTGACGGTCCAACTCGTGGAGTAGGTGCCGGAGAGGTTGTGCGGCGAGAAGTGGACCACGAAGTAGCCAGGATCGCCTCCTCCCGCACAGTAGTTGGCGGTCCACGACTGGGAGGTCGACGTCAACCGAGTGACCGCGCAGCCGAGCACTTCGCTTCCGAACGCGTTGGCCGCGGGGCTCCCCACAATGAAGAAAGCCAGGGCCAGTACAGGGGTAAGGACCGCAGCCCATAGTTTGCGCATTTGACACCCTCCGGTCATAAAGTGCACTGACTGTAGGACCGGCGCCGATCTAGGTCAATCCGCCGCACTGAATCTTGGTGAGGCGGATCGAATCGCGTGGGTTGCGGCCAGCGCCGCCGAACGCACGCTGCTGTGACGCAGGAGGTTTAGCGTTCGGGGGATGTGGACCAAGATCGCGGCGGTGGCCTGCGCGGCTGCGCTGCTCGGCGGCTGTGACTCCGGTGCCGGATCGTCCGCGGCTGCCGGCGATCCGGCGACCTCAGCGGCCAGCAGGAGCCTTTCCTATGTGGACTCGGCGCCAGCGCCCTCGACGACACTGCCGGCAGCCCCCTCGACCACCCGAGCGGCAGCGCCCCCGACAACCCGAGCGGCGGCCCCCTCGACAACCCGAGCGGCGGCCCCCTCGACCAGTCGCGTGATCTCGCCGTCGACCACCCGCGCGCCTAGCCCGTCGGTCACCCCACGGCCCGGCACGGTCATCACCCTGGCGTCGAGCCAGTTCGGCCCGGTGCTGTTCGACGGCAGCGGGCAGGCGATCTACCTCTTCGACGCGGAGACGACCAGCAAGCCGAACTGCTACGGCGACTGCGCCAGCGCATGGCCGCCGGTTCTGACCAGGGGCCGGCCGGTCGCTCGCGGCGGTGTCCAGGCCGGGCTGCTCGGCGTGACGACCCGCCGGGACGGCTCCACCCAGGTCACCTACAACGGCAAGCCGCTGTACTTCTATGCGCACGAGGGCAAGAACGTGGTGCTGTGCCACAACATCCGTGAATTCGGCGGGCTATGGCTGGCGCTCACCAAGACCGGAGCGCCCGCGCCGACCTGACGCTTGTCTAGAAACGCTGCTAGATAGTGGTGTAGCAACCGGGTTGAACGAGCCCGCGGCGTGGCAGGATTGCGCAGGTGACCAGCAGACCGGCCGAGACGCAGCGCCTGAGCGACCTCGCGCGGCTGCGCCGGGTCCGCGACCGGATCGACCGGGAGTACGCGCAGCCGCTGGATGTCGAGGCGCTTGCCCGCGGCGTCCACATGTCGGCCGGGCACCTCAGCCGCGAGTTCCGGCTCGCCTTCGGTGAGTCGCCCTACAGCTACCTGATGACCCGGCGCATCGAGCGTGCGATGGCGCTGCTGCGCAGCGGCGACCTCAGCGTCACCGAGATCTGCTTCGCGGTCGGCTGCTCGTCGCTGGGCACCTTCAGCACCCGCTTCACCGAGCTGGTCGGCGTGCCGCCCAGCGTCTACCGCCGGCAGGAGGCGCGCGCGACCGAGGGAATGCCGTCCTGCGTGGCGAAACAGGTGACCAGACCGATCAGGAATCGAGAAGCTTCGGGCGCCCAGCCACAGCTAGCGTGACCGTCATGGACATCACCATTCACTCGAGCTTCCTCCCGCACGACGACCCGGACGCGTCCCTGGCCTTCTACCGCGACACCCTCGGCTTCGAGGTCCGCAACGATGTCGGATACGGCGGGATGCGCTGGATCACCGTCGGCCCGCCCAAGCAGCCAGACACCTCCATCGTGCTGCACCCGCCGGCTGCCGCACCCGGCATCACCGAGGACGAGCGCCGCACCGTCGCCGAGATGATGGCCAAGGGCACCTACGGCATCATCGTCCTGGCCACTGCCGACCTGGACGCCACGTTCGCGCAGCTGGAGGCCAGCGGCGCCGAGGTCGTCCAGGAGCCGACCGAGCAGCCGTACGGAATCCGCGACTGTGCCTTCCGCGATCCGGCGGGCAACATGGTTCGCATCAACCAGCTGGGCTGAGCTGCGGATGTCCGAGGCCCGCGACCACCAGACCCGCAAGGCCGACACGCTGAAGATGCTGGCGACCCAGGCGATCGACGTGTGGGTCGCCACGGCTTCGGACGCAGGCGTGCCATACCTGGTGCCCCTGTCGCTGGCGTGGGTGGGGGAGCGGGTGGTGATCGCGATCGAGGGGTCCTCGGTCACCGCGCGCAACCTGCTCGCGGCCGGTGCCGCCCGGCTCGGCGTCGGACCGACCCGCGACGTGGTGATGATCGACGCCGTCCTGGAGAAGGCGGTCGACGTCGCGGCCGACGATGCGCTGGGCGCGGCCTACGCCGCGCAGGCCGACTGGGATCCGCGCGGCAGCACGGGATACGTTTTCTTCGTGCTGCGGCCGGTCCGGGTGCAGGCCTGGCGCGAGGCTAACGAGATCGCCGGCCGGACGCTCATGCGCGACGGCCACTGGCTGGTCTGACAGAAGGGGAGATGATGAGCATGGCCACGAAGACGCAGACGCACTCGCCCGCGCAGCACGTCGCCGACAGCAGCCACGATGTGATCCGAGTGGTCGGCGCGCGCGAGAACAACCTCAAGGATGTCAGCGTCGAGATCCCGAAGCGCCGGCTGACGGTGTTCACCGGCGTCTCCGGCTCGGGCAAGAGCTCCTTGGTGTTCGACACCATCGCCGCGGAGTCCCAGCGGCTGATCAACGAGACCTACAGCGCCTTCGTGCAGGGATTCATGCCGACGCTGGCACGGCCCGAGGTTGACGTGCTGGAAGGCTTGACGACGGCGATCATCGTCGACCAGCAGCGGATGGGCGCCGACCCGCGCTCCACGGTCGGCACCGCCACCGACACCGGCGCGATGCTGCGCATCCTGTTCAGCCGGCTCGGCAAGCCGCACATCGGCTCGCCCCAGGCGTTCTCCTTCAACATCGCCTCGATCAGCGGAGCGGGCGCGGTCACTATGGAGCGCGCCGGCCGGACCGTGAAGGAGCGTCGCAGCTTCAGCATCACCGGCGGGATGTGCCTGCGCTGCGAGGGCCGGGGCTCGGTCACCGACATCGACCTGACCCAGCTGTACGACGACAGCAAGTCGCTCAACGAGGGCGCGTTGACGATTCCCGGTTACAGCATGGAGGGTTGGTACGGCCGCATCTTCACCGGCTGCGGTTTCTTCGACCCCGACAAGCCGATTCGCAAGTACACCAAGAAGGAGCTCCAGGACCTGCTGCACAGGGAGCCGACCAAGATCAAGGTCGACGGGATCAACCTGACCTACGAGGGCCTGATCCCGAAGATCCAGAAGTCCTTTCTATCCAAGGACATCGACGCGCTGCAGCCGCACATCCGCGCCTTCGTGGAGCGGGCCGTCACCTTCACCGTCTGCCCCGAGTGCAAGGGCACCCGGCTCAGCGAGACCGCCCGGTCGTCCAAGATCGAGGGCATCAACATCGCCGACGCCTGCGCGATGCAGATCAGCGACCTGGCCGACTGGGTCGGCGGGCTCGACGATGCGTCGGTGGCGCCACTGCTCGGCGCGTTGCGGCACACCCTGGACTCGTTCGTGGAGATCGGCCTGGGCTACCTCTCGCTCGACCGGCCATCGGGCACGCTGTCGGGCGGTGAGGCCCAACGGGTCAAGATGATCCGCCAGCTCGGCTCGTCGCTCACCGACGTGACCTATGTCTTCGACGAGCCCACCACCGGCCTGCATCCCCACGACATCCAGCGGATGAACGACCTGCTGTTGCGCTTACGGGACAAGGGAAACACGGTGCTCGTCGTGGAGCACGAGCCGGAGACGATCGAGATCGCCGACCATGTCGTCGACCTGGGACCCGGAGCCGGCACGGCGGGCGGCAGCGTCTGCTTCGAGGGAACCCTGGACGGATTGCGCGCCAGCGGCACTACCACCGGCCGGCACCTGGACGACCGTACCGGCCTCAAGGAGACGGTGCGGACGCCCACCGGCGCGCTCGAGATCCGCGGCGCGTCGACGCACAACCTCAAAGGAGTTGACGTCGACATCCCGCTCGGCGTGCTGGTCGTCGTCACCGGAGTGGCGGGCTCGGGCAAGAGCTCGCTGATCCAGGGCTCGGTATCCGGGCGGGACGGGGTGGTGTCGGTGGACCAGACGCCGATCCGTGGCTCGCGGCGCAGCAACCCGGCGACCTACACCGGACTGCTCGATCCGATCCGTGCCGCGTTCGCCAAGGCCAACGGGGTTAAGCCCGCGCTGTTCAGCGCAAACTCCGAGGGCGCCTGCCCGAACTGCAACGGCGCCGGGGTCATCTACACCGATCTGGCGATGATGGCCGGCGTGGCCACCACGTGCGAGGAGTGCGGTGGAAAGCGGTTCGATGCCTCGGTGTTGGAGTACCGCTTCGGCGGCCGTGACATCAGCGAGGTGCTCGCGATGTCGGTGACCGAGGCGCAGGAGTTCTTCGGCGCGGGGGAGGCGCACACGCCCGCCGCCCATGCCATCCTCACCCGCCTGGTCGATGTGGGGCTCGGCTACCTCTCGATCGGGCAGCCGCTGACGACGCTGTCCGGCGGGGAGCGGCAGCGGCTCAAGCTCGCCACCCGGATGGCGGAGAAGGGCGGGGTCTATGTCCTGGATGAGCCGACCACCGGCCTGCACCTCGCCGATGTCGAGCAGCTGCTCGGCCTGCTCGATCGGCTTGTCGAGTCTGGCAAGTCGGTTATCGTCATCGAGCATCACCAGGCGGTGATGGCGCACGCGGACTGGATCATCGACCTCGGCCCGGGCGCGGGCCATGACGGCGGCCGGGTGGTCTTCGAAGGCACCCCGGCCGACCTCGTCGCCGCGCGCTCCACCCTCACCGGCGAGCACCTCGCCGCCTATGTAGGAGCCTGACGCCGGTGCGCTTCGGCCGGCAGGCTGCGGGCTTCATGCCTGCTGGTAGGGGAGAATGCGTTATGTCAATCACCAGCGGTGAGGCGGCCAGCCTGCATCAGGACCGCATGCACTGACGGGGAAAAGGCTGTGGCACCTCCCTCACGTGATCCCGTCCAGTTCGCTCGTCGGACCGAGGCAGCCTCGCGCATCCGCTATTCGGTCGTGTCGTCGTCGCTGTCGTCGACCTCATTAGCGTCGACATTCGATCTGGCTGATTCGGCTTCACCAGCTAACTCTAGTCCTTTCTTCTGCAAATATTCTGATCTGATAGCGAGGAACTGAGCGTAATCGTCCGCGAGCGCCGCGTCGAGGGCAGCCTCCGGGATCAGGCAGCTCGCGAGCCTTTGTACAACGACATCACGCCCTTGATCCTTGATCAGCGACCCAAGATACTCACTTGGCGCCTTGTCTCGAATAGCGATGTTGCTTTTTGAGGTAAGCAGGATGATGTTTCCAACCAAATTTGGGTCGTCCGCATTCGGCTGCTTTGTGTTCATGTAATTCTGTGGAAAGAAGTGATGGTATTCCTTATCGTTCGCCCATGCAAGTGACTTGTCCACGTCAATTTTTTGACCATTGAGTAGATCGACAGGATTGGAATGTGATAACATAAGTCCCAACATTTTTGAAACAGCACTATTGGATCGAAATGCCTTGGCACGCCAAATATTCGAAGCTGGCATGACGAACACGATATTCAATCCGCCGCTACCATCCTTCGCCCATTTACGTACGGCTCTTGCATCGGAACCCATCTGCCCATTGTTCCAGCCGCCAAAGTAATTCGAGAGCGTCGAACCCCAGAACCATTGCACTATATCTTTTAGCTGCGTTGCGTTCGGTTCAGGGACCAGACGGAAGATCTCGCACAAAACCGCGAACTGGTTCGCGTACGGGAGTGCCTCCGCGCGGGGTACGCCCACCTCTGTTGCTAGGAAGTCAGCCGCGTGGAGCGCGGCCCTACGAGTGTTCTCCGCAGCGATAGCAAGCTCCTCCTCCTTAAGGTTGCGGAGTGTCTCGATGCTCTCTGCAGAGAAGTCGGAGCCGCCTGCCGCCCCGAGGGCACGCAGGAATGTCTTGTCATCGAAGTTGTCGAACTTCTTCGGCTCGATGGCTTGCTTGATTCCGGAAACCGTCTTGCCTAAGTCGAAGTTCGGTGACCAGGTGGCCGCGCGCATAAGGTCAAATATGGTGAGACGCGTTCCGGTTGAGTTGATCCGTTCAAAGACTGGCCCTACGTCCTTGATCGTCATGTCGCCCAAGGTAACAAGCGGTACCAGATAATCCTTGAAGCGATTGAATAGGAGTTCCGCGCGGCTATTTAAAGTTTCGTCTTCTATCGGAATAAGATTCTTGAAGTACGTAGCTGCGTCGGAGAGGCGGCGCATGGGAATTTGATGAGCAGGAAGATTGTCAACGTGGTCAAGGTGGATAAACCGTTGGGTTCGAAGGTCGAATGCCACATTCCAAACGCTCTTAGGGTCACCTGGAGACCAGTTTAAGACGCCGCACACGGTTGATAACCGTTGCTGGCCATCTAGGAGGTAGTTCACTGGGTATTCTTCGCTTCGGTCAGCAATCTTGAGATCGGCAATCGTGCGTTTACTTTCGAGTTTCTGTCGAGACTCCCACACGAGCATACTGCCGATCGGATAGTTCCGGCGAATCGAGTCCAATAATTCAAGAATCTGTTTGCGCTTCCATACGAAGGGGCGTTGAAACTCAGGAAGAACGATATCACCCATCAGTACGCGGGTCGCAAGCTGCTGAATACGCTCGGACGTCGGCTTCGGGTCTTTCGCCGTGTTCGTGTTTTCCACCATCAACTGGGACCAATCTTTACGCGAGGTACTTTACGGAACGCCCACAGCATCCCACGAAGCCCGGAATACGGCGCGGTCTACCGCTCGCCTTCCGTCGCTGGACCGGAAACAGCCGGTTTGGACAAAGGGTTGTGTGCTCGGCCTCGGGCTCCAGGCTCGAACAGCCCAGTCGACGCTCCGTAGTAGCGGGCTGGCGCCGGCAAGGTCATGTTCTAGCCACCTCGGCGCGCATCCCAGCGACGTAGCGGGCAAGGCGGCCGGGTCGACGGCGTGTGACCGATTCTGGGGCGACTGGCATCGCCCGGCCGAGCGACGACGCGTACATCTGATAGCCGCTGTTGGTGCTGTGTCAGGGAATGTAGCGGCGGATCACCTCTGCGTTAATGCCGATAATCGATATTATGTCAACTTCCAGTCTGCGTGGGGGTCAGATGGGAATCAATGCCATTGGGTCCGCCCCACTACCCCGACGGCAACGACGAAACCGTTGTTGACCTGCGCAGATGCTGCCGCCGATTCTTGGCAGCGATCTGGGCAAGCTCCGACTATGCGGACGCAAATCGTCCGCATGACGCGCTTACGATTGGCGCCATGGTGACAAGCGGCTACTCGATTCAGCCGTTGACTGCTCACACTTGGGACGCGTTCGCAGGCCTGGTGGAGCGGCACAACGGGATCTTCGGTGGGTGCTGGTGCATCTACTTCCACCCCGACTGCGCCGAGCGGGGGCAGGGTTACGAGGGCAACCGCGCGCTGAAGAAACGGCTGGTCGAGGCCGGACAGGCTCATGCGGCGCTGGTGATGGTTGGCGACGAGGCGATCGCGTGGGCGGAGTACGGCACTCCGGATGAGCTGCCGACCATCCATCACCGCAAGCAGTACCTCGCCGAGGCCGACGTCATTCCCGACTACCGCATCACATGCATCTTCGTCGACAAGCGTCACCGCAGACAGGGCTACGCCAAGGTGGCTCTGGCCGGTGCGCTCGATCTGATTGCAGCGCAGGGCGGCGGTGTGGTCGAGGGATACCCGCACGAGATCGGTGAGAACAGGATGAACAACTCCTTCGTCTACAACGGCACACGCACGATGTACGAGCAAGCCGGCTTCGAGTTCGTCCGCTCCAAGGGGATGAAGAACACCGTCATGCGCCGCACGATCCGGCTGGCCTGAACCTGCCAACCGCGACCGATCTCCACCGTCCCCTACGCTGTCTGGCATGACGATCTACCGGCTGGATCACGTCGGGTTTGTCGTCGAGGATCTTGCGGCTGCTATCGCCTTCTTCATAGAACTCGGCCTGGAGCTGGAAGGCGAAACCGCAGTCGAGGGTGGATGGGTGGACCAGCTCGTCGGGTTGGACGGCGTCCGAGCGGACCTCGCCTTCCTGCGCACCCCGGACGGCCACGGTCGGGTGGAGCTGTCGACGTTCCACGCTCCGGTGGCCACCAGCGCCGCGCCGAGGGCGCCGGTGAACACCCCGGGCATCCCTCGCCTCACCTTCGCCGTCGATGCCGTCGACGACCTCCTGGACCGCCTGCGGCCCCACGGCGCCGAACTCGTGGGCGAGGTCGCGCAGTACGAGGACATCTACCGGTACTGCTACGTCCGCGGCCCCGCCGGGGTCATCATCGGGCTGGTCCAGGACCTCCGCTGAAGCGTGTGCCGCAGAACTTGCGGATGCGCAACGGCTGAGCCGTGGACCTGGCTTGGGTGACCCGCCGGCCACCCAAGCCAAGCGTGGGTCAGTCGTCGTCCGTGTCGCCGCTGCCCGGGCCGCCGTGCCCGCGCCCGCCGCCAGGACCCATGCCCTCCTCGACCTTGACCACCGCGAAGTTCTCGTCGAACTTCACGGTGACCGGGCTGCCGTCGGCCTTGGTCATGTGGGCCTCGTAGGCATCGCCGTCCCCGTCGGTCTCGACACGGTAGACCGTGCCGCCGGGAACCGCCTTCAGCGCGGCCGCCTTGAGCTTGGCCGCCTGATCGGCGGTGACGGCCTTCTCATCCCCCCGGACCGGCGTGGACTGCCTGTTCGGAGCCTTCTCCCCCGCGCCCGGCGCCGAGCTGCTCGTCGAGCTCGGCGCCGTGGGACTCGGACTCGTGGTGGCGGCGCCGGACAGCACCGTGCCTCCGATGATCGCGCCGGCTACCACACCGGTCGCGAGCAGGCCACCGCCGACGAGCAGGCCCCGGCGTCCACGTGCCGGCTGGTTGGCCCCGCCGTACGGCGGCGCCGGCGGCGGCGACCATTCGCCTGAATTCATCTGTCTACCTCCTCAGACCCGGCCAGGCCCGGATGGCCCAGCCGATTGGCCCATCGTGTGGAGCGAGCCTGTCGCCCGGTCGTGCCGATGCTGAGAGGAAGGTGTGAACGCGCGAATCCTAGGTCGGGACGTCCTCCCACATCGTCAGGCAGAACGGGTGCCCGGCCGGGTCTGCGTAGACGCAACAGTGGTCGGGATTGGGCTGTTCTTCATATCTGGTCGCGCCGGCGGCCAGCACCCGCTCCCCCGCGGCCTGCAGGTCGTCGACGAGGAAGTCCAGGTGCATCTGCATCGACGAGTGCGGGTCTGGCCAGGTCGGCGGCCGGTATCCGGCAGAGGTCTGGAAATCCATCCGCCCGCCCGGCCCTTTCACCGTCGCCCACGATTCGTGGAGGGAGGTGATCTCGCCGCCGGTGATCTCGGCGTAGAACGCGGCCAACTCCCCCGCGTTCGGGCAGTCGAGCGCTACCGAGTTGAGCCTGATCAAGTCGGACACGTTGGGTTTCTCCTTATTCGGCCGGGGTAATCTGACAGAAGTCGAGCTCGGTGAGTCGCCGTTGCAGCAGCCGCTGCTCGGGCTGGCCGTCGGATGTGAGGCACAGCGCCGCATAGTAGGCCTGCCGCGCCTCGTCACCGCGGCCCAGCCGGCGCAGCAGGTCCGCGCGAGCCGCCGGCAGCAGGTAATAGCCTGCCAGCGCCGCTGTATCGAGAGCGTCCAGTTCCGCAAGCCCGCCCTGGTAGCCGTTCCGGAACCCGACGGCGATGGCCCGGTTCAAGGCGATCACCGGCGACGGCTGGACGGCGAGCAGCGCGTCGTACAGGGTCACGATGGCGTCCCAGTCGGTTGCCGCCGCGGTCGCCGCCATGGCGTGGCAGGCGGCGATCCGCGCCTGCAGCCGGTAGGCCCCTGGCCGCCGTCCCGACCGCCCTGCGCGCCGCAGTTGCCACACCCCTTGCTCGATCAGCGCCGCGTCCCAGCGGCTGCGGTCCTGCTCCTCCATCGGCGCCAGGTCGCCGCGCGCATCGAACCGGGTAGGGCGCCGGGCCATCTGGAAGGTGATCAGCGCCAGCAGTCCGCGCGCCTCGTCGTCCTCGGGCATCAGATCGACCAGCAGCCTGGCAAGCCGCAGCGCCTCGACAGCCAGGTGGTCCTCGGGCTGGCCGTAGCCGGCGTTGAAGATGAGATAGAGCACGGCGAGCACGCCGTCGGTGCGCTCGGCCAGCAGCTCGTCGGGCGGCACCCGGTACGGGATGGCGGCGTGGGAGATCTTCTGCTTCGTGCGCAGCAGCCGCTGGGACATGGCAGGCTCGGACACCAGGAACGCCCGCGCGATCTGGCCGGTGCTCAGGCCTGCCACGGTCTTGAGCGTCAGCGCCACCCGGGAGTCCAGGGCCAGCGCCGGATGGCAGCAGGTGAAGATCAATCGCAGCCGGTCATCGGAGCCGCCGGCCGGTTGGCCGCCGTCGGAGCCGATCTCGTCCAGGATCGCGCGCTGCTGGAGGGTGGCGCGCTCGGTCCGGCGGCGGCGCAGGACGTCGAGCGCCCGGTTCCTCGCCACCGTGGTCAGCCAGCCCACCGGCGAGCGCGGCATCCCCTCCTGCGGCCAGCGCACCAGCGCTCGCTCGATCGCGTCCTGGACGCAGTCCTCGGCCAGATCCCAATCGCCGGTGAGCCGGATCAGGGTGGCCACCATTCCAGCCCGCTCCGCTGCCACGGCCGAGGTGATCACATCGGCCGTGGCGCGGTCAGCGGCTGCGGTCAATCCTCCTCCGTCCAGAACGGCCGTAGTTCGAGCTTGCCGCCGTTGGCCATCGGGTGCCGGGCGGCGATCGCGATGGCCTCGTCGAGATCATCGCATTCCAGGATGTCGAAGCCGGCGATCCACTCCTTCGACTCGGTGAACGGGCCGTCGGTGACGAGCACCTTGCCGTGGCTGACCCGGACCGTGGTGGCGTCGCTGACCGGGCGCAGCACCTCGCCCATGATCCGCTTGCCCCGGCTGTCGACATCGGCCACCCACTCGTCGGTGGTCAGGTCATTCTCGGACGGCTCCGCCTCGGCGGCCGCGGCCGGATCGACCACGACGAACATCATGTACCTCATCGGTTGCTGCTCCCTCGGTTTGGTGGTGCGTGATGAACATACGACGAATGCGGAACCGGCCGATCCGACACGTCGCCAGGTCGGGTTCGAGCAGCTCGAGGAGAGGATGATGGGCCCTATGCCGGAGTTGGTGGGTGCCGTCGTTGCGGCGGGCCGGCTCTGCCGGCAGCCCCAGCCGACGCTGACGGTGGATGAGCTGACCGTGCGCCCGTGGCGGCCGTCCGATGCCACAGCAGTCGTGACGGCCTACCGCGCCCCGCAGATCCAGCGCTGGCACGTCCGGACGATGGACGACGCCGAGGCACGGGCCTGGGTGGCCTCGTGGGCGGACCGCTGGGCGGCGGAGACGGCCGCGAGCTGGGCCGTCACCGATGCCGGCGGCGTGCTGCTCGGGCGCACCGGATTCCGTTCGGTCGACCTGGCCGGCGGCTCCGCCGAAGCCGCGTACTGGACCATGCCGGCCGCCCGCGGACGCGACATCGCGGCTCGCGCGCTGATTGCGGTGTCCGGCTGGATGCTCGCCGACGGCGGGCTGCATCGGCTGGAGTTGAGCCATTCGGTCGAGAATCCGGCCTCCTGCCGGGTGGCCACCAAGGCCGGCTATGGCTATGAGGGAACCCGGCGCCAGCAGGCGCTGCATTCGGATGGCTGGCACGACATGCACCTGCATGCCCTGATCGCGGAGCCGGACCAGTCGGGCGCGATCAGATAGTCGCTGCTTACCCAGCGGTGGAGGCGGATCATGGCCGGTTCGGGTCCGGATGGAGCGCCAGGAACAGCGACCAGGCCGGCGCGGACGGGTCCTCCGGGAGCCTGGTGACCTCCTCCAGCAGGCCCTGGAGCCGGTTGCGGAAGTCCTCGAAATCCGAGGGTGACAGCCGCAGGCCGAGCCGGGCGGTGTCCATCTCCTGGCCCGAGACCAGCGCGACCTCCTCCAGGAAGGCGTCCAGCAGCGGCCGGTTCATCACCGGCGCATTGACCCGCCAGGACTTTCCGGTTGCCAGGTAGGGGATCTCGCGGGCGCCGCGGGTCCCCCGCCGTTCCGGCTGCGGCTGCAGGAAGCCGGTCCGAACCAGCGTCCGGATGTGGTGCAGGATGCTCCCCGGGTCCCGTCCCAGGATTTCGGCGATCTCCTTGTTGGTGTGCGCCTCCCCCAGGCAGATACGCAGGATCCGCAACCGCAGGGTCGACGCCAGCGCCTTGGCCTCCTCGTCGGTGGCCGGCTCGCGCTGATCCATGCCGCCACTCTAACAAAGTGATTGACAAATGCCAATCACTGCGCTCAGGATGGCGGCGTGACCGAAGATCTCGACCGTCCGCGGCGCGGCGGCCTGTGGCACCACCTGGAGTTCCGGCGGTTGTGGATCGGCGAGAGCGTCAGCCAGTTCGGGTCCACGATCAGCCAGCTGGCATTGCCGCTGGTCGCGATCCTCATCCTGCACGCCAGCACGTTCGAGGTCGGGCTGCTGGTGACAGCGCAGATGGTGGCGTTCCTCGTCGTCGGCCTTCCCGCCGGCGCCTGGGTCGACCGGATGCGGTTTCGCGCGGTGCTGGTCGTCAACGACCTGCTGCGGGCGCTGGCGCTGGCCTCGGTGCCGATCGCGCACTGGCTGGGCGTGCTCACCATCGAGCAGCTGTACGCAGTCGCGCTGCTGATCGGGATCTGCACGGTCTTCTTCGACGTCGCCTACCAGTCCTACCTTCCCCAGCTGGTCGAGCGGGAGCAGCTGGTCGAGGGCAATGCCAAGCTGCAGGCGACTGAATCGGTATCCCAGATCGCCGGCCCGAGCATCGGTGGCGTGCTGATCCAGGTGCTGACGGCCCCGTACGCGGTGCTGCTGGACGCGATCAGCTTCCTCTGGTCGGCGTACTGGGTCGCCGCCATCAGGACCAGGCCGCCGAAGGCCGAGCGCCGGCCCGACCGCAACCTGCGCCGCGAGATCGGCGAGGGGTTGCGCTTCGTGCTGGGCAACAGGCTGCTGCGCTCGATCGCGATGTGCACCGGCGCATCGAACCTGTTCGGCTCGATGGCGGCCGCGGTGTTCTACGTCCTGCTGGCCCGCGAGCTGGCCCTGTCCCCCGGTTGGATCGGCTTGATCGAGTCGACGTCGGCGATCGGCGGATTGGCCGGCTCCTTCCTGGCCACCCGGTTCGCCCGGCGGGTCGGGCAGGGGCCGGCGATCTGGGTCTCTGCCCTGGCGATGGCGCCGTTCGGCTTCGTCGCGCCGTTCGTGCAGCGCGACTGGACCCTGGTGTTGCTGGCCTTCGCGCAGGGCGCGATGTGGTTGTGCGTGGTCATCTACAACATCACCCAGGTCAGCTTCCGGCAGGGCCTGTGCCCGCCCGAGCTGCTGGGCCGGATGAACGCGACGATGCGCTTCCTGGTGTGGGGAACCATGCCGCTCGGCGGCATTCTCGGTGGGGTGCTCGGCTCGGTCATCGGCGTCCGGCAGACGTTGTTCGTGGTGGCGGTCGGCGGCGCGCTGGCCTTCCTGCCGGTCTTCCTGTCACCGCTGCGGAACATGCGCGAGCTGCCCTCCTACGCCGCTACCGTGTGAGGAATGACGACGGAGACAGCGCCGCCCCGGGTGGCGCTCGGCAGCTGGCCCACCGCGCTGGAACCCGCGCCCCGGCTGGCCGCGGCGCTCGGGTTGAACAGCGAGGACCTGTGGATCAAGCGGGAGGATCTCGGCGGCCTCGGTGGCGGCGGCAACAAGCTGCGCAAGCTCGAGTTCTCGGTCGGCGCCGCGCTGGCGGACGGGGTCGACACCCTGGTCACCCTCGGTGGGCCGCAGAGCAACCATGCCCGGCTGACCGCCGCCGTGGGCGCCCGGCTGGGGCTGCAGGTGGTGCTGGTGCTGTCCGGCCGCCACGACGGGCCGCGGTCGGGCAATGTCGCGCTGGAGGGCTTGTTCGGCGCCCGGGTGCACTGGGCGGGCGAGGCCGGCTTCGTCGAGCTGGGCGAGATCGCGACCGGCATCACAGAGCAGCTGCGGGCTGACGGCGCCCGTCCGATGCTGCTTCCGCTGGGTGGCTCCACCGCCATCGGCGCGCGGGGTTACCTCGAAGCCGGCCGCGAGCTGCTCGGCCAGCTGCCGGATCTGCACACCGCGGTGGTCGCCCTCGGGTCCGGCGGGACGATGGCGGGCCTGGTGGCCGCGCTCGGGCCGGAGCGGGTGTTCGGGGTGGACGTCGGCGCCCTGGCCGACCCGGCCGGGGTGGTCGCTGGGCTGGCCAGCGCTGTCGGCTCCCGGGTGATCGCCGGCTCGGAGCTGCGGGTCATCCTCGACCAGGTCGGCCCCGGGTATGTCCACGTCACCGACCAATCCGCCGCGGCGATGCAGCTGGTCGGGCGCACCGAAGGCCTGGTGCTGGACCCGATCTACACCGGCCGGACCATGGCCGCCCTGGTGGCCGCCGTCGAGGACGGGACGATCACCGCCGGCGTCAAGACGGTGTTCCTGCACACCGGCGGGATGCCGGGGCTGTTCGGGTACCCGGACGCGGTCAGCCGGGCCGAGCAGGGTCTGGGCCGCTACCCCGGCTGACCGGGTCGCGCAATACTGCCCGGCATGACTGGCAGCGACGAGATCCTGGACCACCGTGCGATCGGCATCGACCTGTTCAACCGGACCTGGGACCTGATGGGCAAGCAGGACCGCACCGTCGAGGAGGACGACGCGATGCTGCACATGGCGCACGCGTCCGCCCACCACTGGCGTGCCGAGGGCGCCGGCGCGACGGCTGAGAACCTGGCGCGCAGCGAGTGGCAGGTGTCGCGGGTCTACACGGTGCTCGGACGTGGCGAGCCGGCCGGCTACCACGCCCGACGCTGCCTGGAGATCTGCCAGGCCAACGGGATCGGCGACTGGGATCTGGCTTTCGCCTACGAGGCGTTGGCGCGGGCCGCCAGCGTTGCTGGTGACCTGGCTGCGGCGGATTCCTGGGCCGAGCAAGCCCGCCGGGCCGCTGAGGACATCGTCGAGGACGAGGACCGCGACGCTGTGCTCGCAGACCTGGCCACCATTCCTGGGTTGAGTGCCGGGAACGCCAGCTGAACTCCCCGCCATGGCGCAAGTCACCCTCTCCCAGGGATGGCCGGCGCCACCATCCGTGGTTGTATGAGATGCCGGTCCTGGATGCGACGGTGGGAAACCGCCAGCAGACGACGCTTAGCGTGGCAGTCGAGCATGGACGTTGCGGAAGGTTCGATTCCTCCCGACGGCACCAAAGTACTCATATATGAACCTCGGCCAGCAGAAAGCTCGCCGGGGTTTGCCGTGTTCTGGGCCATTCGTTGTTGGAAGCTCTCAGCTAGGAGGGTGGCCCAAGGCTCGCGGCAGATCGCCCCGTACACGGTCACGCCGTCATCGGTGCGGCGGATCAGGAGCCTTTCGAAGAATCATTGGTTGGCGAGACGCCGGACGTGGGGCTTGCCGATGCGGTAGGCGTCCTCGACTCGGGTGACGTAGCTCAGGGCGATGGTGAGCGTGTCTTCGATTCTGGCGTAGATGTCTTCGGCCACGGACGCAACGGCTTTGGCCTGGCGGCGTTCGGTGGTGATGCGGTCCTGCTCGTCAGCAGCGAGGTCATCGGGGATGGAGCCGTTGACGACGCCGCGGGCCAGTCGGCGACGCTCAGCTTCAAGTTCGGTGACGCTGCGGGCGGCGTAGTCGATCTCGGGTTGGGCGCGGGCGTGTTGGTGGTCGAGTTCGATCCGGAGGCCGGTGCGGATTACTTCGGCCATTGCTTCGGGGATGACGACGACCGCGTAGTAGCGTTCGACGGCCTGCTCGACCTGCTCGACGCTCATGTAGGGCCGGCGACAGGTGCTACGGCGGGATTGCCGGCCGAGGCAGTAGTAGTACATGTAGCGGCCCTTGGCGTTGGTGATGCACAGGCGGTAACCGCACTCGGAGCAGAAGGTGGTGCCTTTGAGGTAGTGCGGGATGAGGTGTTCCTTCTCTCCGGCGCCGTAGTGCTGGTCGAGAACTTCCTGCACCCGCTCGAACAGCGACTCGGCGATCAGCGGTTGGTGCCGCCCTTCGTATTGGGCTCCGCGGAAGCGAACCGTGCCGATGTAGTAGGGGTTGCGCAAGATGGCGTTGACGTGGGATGGCTGGACGGTTCGCGGGACTTGCCGCCGTGCGGGAGGGCACGGAGACCCTTGTCCGTGAGGGCGTCGGTGAGGCGTAGGACGGTCCATTCACCCGAGGCATGGCCTCGAAGGCCCATTGGATGAGCGGCGCGCGGTCAGGGTCGATGACGACGGTGCGGTACTCGCGGCCGTCCCCGCCGCGACGGCGGGTGTTGAGGCAGCCCCGGGTGCCTCGTGCTCCGTCAGTCGGTCTCGCGAATCACTGCGTGGGATCCTCGCCGCGTCTCTACGATCAAGCATATGGCTCAGGAGATGGCTGAGGCGCGTGGACGCGTGACGATTCGTCCGTGGCGTGTTGGCTTACTGGTTGACACGACGTCAGCCGACGAGGTACGCGAGGCGATAGCTCAGCTAAGTTCCGTATGGGGCGGCTACTTTATGCCGATCGTTGACATCCGCACACCTGTGAATGAGCTAAAGCGCATCGCTCGCCAGTACGACGTAGACTCCCTCTACACTGACTTGAATGACGGACCAGTAGGCGACCTTTTACAGAAGCCTGGCTTAAGGTGGGCTGGTAGAGGTCGATGGGGCCCTTTCGGCGAGGAGGCTCGGTTCCGGAAGGGATTGCTGCCGACTCGTGCACTGATCGACGCTTCGGCGGATCTAATTTTGCCAATTTGGGCCCGTGACGACCCAGCCGACCTCGCACTCGCTGCGACGTGGGGACTCACTGAGCGGCTGGCGCTTCCGCTAGCTACCGCGCCGAATGCGATTGGACCGCGAACCTTACCGATCGCTCAGCTCCTGGCAACCATCCCGAGTAGCGGACCAGTCATCGGTGCCTTGGAGGCGACCACCGCTCATCTCGAGGTGCGTCCCCGTGCTTATCTAGATGGCCACACAGGCATATACGTAATGCGGCCTAACCATCCGCAGGACGTGGTTGAGTTCTGGAACATGCGGTTATATGGCATGAGAGTTATTGGTGTCCCAGCAGAGCACGCCGATGGGGTCGTGGCTTTCCTGCTTTCCAACCAGCTTCCGCACACCGAGATTCGCCAGGGTGCTGGAACAGGAACGCCCGAGCGAGTCGTCCGTGTGTGGGGCTTAGGGGACGCATCCAGCTCTACAGCCGGCGTGATTAGAGCCGCAGCAAACCGAGACGACCTGCGTGTCTGGCCGCAAGAACGAGGCGGCATACCGCGCTACATCTTCCAAGGCCTCGGCACGAGATTCACGCGCTCGATCCGTGTCGACTTTCGGCCGGAAGCCCGCTGGGTTGACATCGCTCTGCCTGTGCTTACCATTACCCACGAACCTGATTCCCTTGCACGAGGCGTGATCGCGGCAGAGGTCAAGTGGCACAGTGTCGTTGGCCAAGACCCACGGATGACCACGACCTTGCCCCCGTTTCCGCAGGAGGCATCGCTGCTCCAGCATGTCGCGGTCGCGGATGGAGTCGATCACACTCGGGTGACGCATGACGGCTTGGCCTTAGGTATCGACGTCGAACGCGATCATGTATGCGTCCCATTCGCCTTAAACCAAGACGCAGTCCGGCTGCTGTTCGACGACGATGCGGTAACCGTGACGCAGTCAGACGTCGGGCGCTTCCAGGCCCGTGCTGCACAGAAGTTCGGAGGACCATTCACAGGCTCGTTCAATCAACCAGGAGTCCGCGACGCCATCACGCTTGCAGCGGACAGACGATCGGGAGTTACGCTCCCACACCTCCGGAGAGCTGTAGAGCGGGGACAGGGCGAGTGGCCCGACCCGCTGTTCGGCCCAAAACTCGAACCCAAAGACTACGCAAAACAAGAGATCAATTTCCTGTTCCACAGCGGCCTATTCGTCCCCACTCTGCGGGTTCATTGCAGCTACTGCCGGGTCGAAAGACATATTGCTTCGGACGACCTCGCCGCGACTATGACATGCGAGTTCTGCGGAGAGACGTTCAACCTGGCGCTATCTCACTCCCTTACGCCGCCCGAGTGGCGCTATCGCCTTGCTGCCCATCTTGGCCCCGACCAAGTTCAAGCCCTGCTCCCAGCGCTGGCGGCAGCCGCGTTGTTGCGACAGTTCAGGCACGTGGAGGAGCCTCCACTGACGCATGTTCTTGGGCTAGAAGTAACGCTCGAAAAGCGCACCATCGAGGTTGACCTTGCAGCCTACATCCCCGACCACGATTGGACGCTCGTGCTCGCGGAGGTCAAGACTGGCAACCGCATAGACGCGAATGATATTGCCAACCTGGAGTTTCTTCGACAGAGACTCGCTGATGCAGACGTGCGCTGCCTCCTGATGTTTGTGACGCTCAAGGATCGATTCTCGCCAGAAGAGACAACCGAGTTGCGCGCTTTGGCCGAACGCTCGCCGATTGTCCGACTCGCGAGAGGCTACAGCAGCGTTGCGAACCTCCCGCTAGTTCTGACTGGGCCTGATCTATCACATCCTCCAGGGAGTGAGAACCATCCTTGGCGTTGGGAAGACCCCTCCTACTCAGGATTGTTCGGCACAGCACTCGGCTCATGCCAACGTAACCTAGGTTTAAAGGGTTATCGATTTGATCCCGCTAGCGACACTGAGCGCATTGTCTGTGAATGGGAAGCTGCAGACTAGTCGTTACTCCTAATGCCTCGGGCGACTCGCGCCGCCGAGGTCCGTGAACTTGCTCGGAGCCGCAGCCTTGTGAAACAAGTGGCCAGTTGCCGCGTGGATACTCCGCAGCAATGGTCCAGCCGTGCCTCAACGGGCCTACAAACGCACAAGGCCCCGGTCGGTGTGTGACCACCGACCGAGGCCTCCCGACCGTTCGGCCTCATCTGACCCCGGCGTGGAGTGGGTGCCCACACCCGATCAGTCCTGGCGACCCATTCCGGACGGTGAGGACGGCGAAAGCTACCAGTACGACTACGGCGCCGACTGGTGCGTAGACCGGGCCAGCCACCCGCAATATCACGGCGGTTACCCGTCACCGAACCATCACCGCACCGAGTGCCGCAGTTACGAAGCGTTCCATCGTGCGCTGTCTGAGGACGGCAGGCCCGGCTACTTCTCGGCCTACCTGATGCGCCCGTTCCGGTTCGGCCAGCTCGGGCACACGCCAGATCAGACCCGGCTTGCCATCGAGTTCGAACCCGCCCAGGACGACGGCGCCGAGTGGTTCCGCTGCACCGTCCCCACGGCCAGCATCCGCAACCTCGCCGCGTACCTCACCCACACTGCTGACGTGGAGGAAGGCGGTCCCCGTCGGCAGGAGCGTCACCCTGCATGGACTCGTTTACGCCGTCTCCACCCCGATCACTGGGATCATGACGTTTTCGAGCGTCTACAACAGCGCCACCCCTGTCGCCACCCTCCCACTTCCGGCCGGGGATAGCCGCAGTGAGGGGCGCGGCCTGGGGTGCAGCACCGCAGGCTGAGATCCACGGCCGCTCGGCGCAGGCTGCCCTGGCGCTAACGATTAGATAGGACCACCGCATGACTTTCGCCATCATCACCATTCGCACTTTCGAGGACAACGGCGACGGGCGCTATCCCGATGTCACTAGCTGGACGGCTCGCACCTGGTGAGTTTGGAGCCAGCGGACGGCGCTGCCATCACCCGAGTACGCGCCCAACGGATCGCCATCTACCAAGAGATCGGAGGCGACCTCCGACCCATCATCGAGCCCGCCGACCTCGAACTCGACGTCATCATCACTGATGCTCGCCTCATCGTCGCCAGCCGCAGGTTCGACCAGGGCCACACCTGGGGCGGCCTCGGTCCAGCCGGCGTAGTGGCAGCCGGCGCCCTCACCGTCCATCTCGAAAGCCCGTGCCACCCAACGCCGCCTCATCCTCGAATTGGTCTTTCCGCCTCTCACCAACGTGGCGGCCCTGGCGCACCATCTCATCTACCGCGTGGCCGATCCCCGGCTCATGGCCCACGGCGCGCTGTCCCCGGATATACGGGCCGGCCTGGAACAGGTGCTTCGGGCCGGGCCGCCACTCAACCCGCAGGGCAACAGCTTCGAGGCGCTGACGCTGCCAGCCAGTCAGCCCGTCCGGGCCGACTCCGGTCCGTCGACCATGCTCGCTGCCGCAGCAATGCTGCCCTTGAGCAGTCCGACCATCCCGCTACCGACGCCGGGTACCGAAGATGGACCAGGCGCACCAGCCCAGCTCCGGCGCTGCATCCGAACCGGATGCAGCCACTACGGCATCACTACCACCAGTCCTTGGTGCCTCAGCTGCGGGACCGCCACACAGCGTATCCACCAATAGGTGATGGCTTTGAGTGCATTGCCGCCAGGCGAACAGCATTACAAGAAGCTGCGGTATTACCCTCGGCCTGGGCCCAACTCATCTCCCCCGAGATCCTGGAAGAGGTCGCATGAGTAGGTACGAAGCATTGAATATTGCTATTCAAGCACTAGCGTTGCTCGTCAGCTTTGTTGTCTTGGTCTTACTCATCTGGCAACTGCGGCTACTCAACAGGCAAGTAAAGGATGCGGCGAATCAAGCCAAAGAGCGCCACCAGGAATCGCAGAAACGCGAAACGCTCGCGTTCATTGCTGACACCATGATACGGTTCCATGAGCTTCTCGATACAGTGCCTTCCGCAGAGCCGGCTTTACAGAAGCTAGTTGCAAAGGCCATAGATCGTCCGAGGTCAAGTGAGTACAGGTTACTGCGCAGGTACGTAAATTACTTGGAAGATATATCGGCGGGGGTCAACGTGGGCGCATTCGACCCAGAGGCGGTCTACCACCTCATAGGGACCAGAATAATCCGTGCATGGAAATTTGGTGAGGAGTGGATACGCGTGGAGCAAAGGCGCGATAACAACGAGGAATTATATGGAGAATTGGAAAAATGCGCGGGTCGTATGGAGAAGGAGCGCAATAACTATAGAGGTGTGACGGAAGCCAATCCGATGGCCACTTTTGACCAAGGTGTATTACCCGCTCAGCCGCGCACGCCCGACCCAAGCTAGATGCCTTGGTGCGACGAAATCGCCGTTACGGTGCCGTCCCCGTAGAATTCCGACACGTGTCCTACCTTCTACCACTTGGAGGCCACGCAAGGACGGACCGAGCAACGATCTCTCGATCAAAATCGGCCAGCGCTTCCAGGTTCCGTGCGCCTGCCAGCATTGGGCGACGCCCAAGTGAACGCCGCCGCTGCGCACGCTAATCCAGTGATCTGGATTACTAGCGTAGTCATCGATGGCGCCCTCGTCGGACGGTCCGGTCGGTATGGTGAGGAGGCTTTCAATCGAGAGGATCTCTACGTCCCAGGTGACTGAGGACAGCTCAACTCGGCCGTAGTCATGGAGAAATGGGCCGTTATCTGCGTGGTCGTACAGCCACTGTTCGACCACGTCGGCTGGCCAGCGGAGGGCGACGACGGCTGGATGCGCCCGGAATCGTTCGAATTGATGGGACGATTCGCGGCACCGTTGGGCTAGGTTTGATAAGTCGGCGAGGTACACGTGCATCATTGCTTCCTACTCAACGTGGCCCAGTTCTTGGGTCCGGTGACTCGTTGATCGCCGCAATCTGACGAGGTCCTGAGACAACGGGGATGGGCTTTCTCCGTGTATGCCGTTGTCGACCCCCCGTACGTGTGAGGCTGTCTATCAAAACCGACTGATCCCTGACGGGATCGCGCCACCATCGTCGTGTCCGCCGAAGCGCGGCAAGGTGTCGGGCTTCGCGCATTGGTTGGTCGGTGAGGTAAGAGTTAGACCGTCGCACGATTCGCCTGATATCAATCAGCAACTCTTCTCGCGACAACAGTGGCCGGTAGTTCCACGAACTGCGCTCTATTACTGCCCATGCCTCTTGGAATAGCATCTCGCCGCGTTCCGCGAGTCTTCGATGCAGGTTCTGCCTGCCGTTATGCATTGCCATGGCTTCCCAGGTAACTCCTGCCCGAGACAGGACCACGGCTGTCAACGCCTCAGCGTCTTCAACGAGATCCACTATCCCTCTAAGCGGTCCCAAGTCCCTGGCTGGGGGCAGGTCCTCGAGGCTTGCTAGCGATTCAGCGCAGACTAGCGCTCTTTGGGCTACCGATAGAAGCAGTGTTTGCCGAAAAAGCAGCGCGGCTTCAAGCTCGGTTTCGATCTGGGGCATACATGCAGTATGGCTCACAACTGTCGTCACCATGACGACAGTTGCGTAACTCATCAGCCTGACGCTGGACGGAAGTAGGGTAGAAGGAGCTGGCGATGGGAACGACGGCAAGAGCTGTCTGCAAACTGCTGTACCGGACGATTGCGCTCGGGTGGAAGGCCACAGCGCAGCTGGCGTGCCTGATCGTACTCATCACCGCCTGCGCTGCTCTGCTCCTCGTAGTCCGATGATGATGTCCTCTGCCCTAACACGAAATGATCGCTGTTGTCACCAAGCGCTTCCAGCCTTGCAATTGTGCTTGCGGGTACACGGGAGCGGGATCAGGTGATTGTCGGAGGCGCATAGCACTTCTGAGCAGACGTACGAATCCTGGTGGGCTCTACGGTCACTGTAGGCCTGACCGCGACCGCCAAGCGTCGTAATGAGCCTGATCAACGAAGCGTCGAGTGAGGGCGATCTGTGTCCCGCACCCACACTGGCACTGCTGAGACTCCTCCAAGACTGCCGACCTCTGGTTTTGGCTCCCATGCAGCTTTATAATAGTTTTACTGAATTGTACGTTCGTAAGCCGTTCGGTCAGGGGCACCAAGCTCCCGGCGCACCGGGACCAGGCCGAGGAAACGCGCGTTGAATGGCACCCCTTTGGTCTACTGGCCGAGACGGCCGTCGATGCGCTCGCGCAGCAGGTCGGCATGGCCGTTGTGGCGGGCGTACTCCTCGATCATGTGCACCAGCAGCTCGCGCAACGAGATCGGGTTCCCGTCGCCATCGTCCCCGAGAAACGACAGGTCGGTGTCGCGGGCGAACTGCTCGGCGAAGCTGACCTCCTCCCGCCATGCGGCCCACGCCTCGTCCACCACGGCCTGATCTGCCACTGCCCCGTCGAAGTCGGCATCGGGCTCGTCCTCGGTCTGGTAGCGCTTGGGCACATCGTTGCCGGCGAACCTCCGGCGGAACCAGGTGCGTTCCACCTCGGCCATGTGCCGGAGCAGCCCCAGCAGGGACATCGTCGACGGCTCGACCGAGCGGCGAGCCAACTGCTCGGCATCCAATCCCTCGCATTTGAGCTGCAGGGTGAGCCGCTGGTATCGCAGGAACTCGGCCAGTGTTGCCCGCTCGTCACCGAGCGACGGTCCGCCCTCGCGCGGATCAGCAGCTGGGTCGAGGAACAGGTCGGCACGGTGCTGGGGCTTCGTCATTCCCCCATGCTTGCGGCACCACTACAGCCGGGCAAGCGGATTAGCCGAGCGGAGACCGACGCCACGATGTTTGATGGCGGGATGGAGATCAGGACTTGCTCCGAGCGCGATCTTGAGCTCTTGCGCGAGGAGTGGCCGACTCCGGATGACATCGCCGGCGCGCACTATGCCCAGCAGCAAAGCAACACCGCGACGTTCCTCGTCGCATGGGAAGCCAACGGGCCGTTGGGCTGGGCGCTCATCCAGTGGCGCGGCTGCGTCGGGGCCAACGCCAAAACCGCCTTTCCGGACTGCATCGAGGTCAACCACCTGCAGGTGCGGCCGGAACATCGAGGTCGCGGCGCCGGCACCGCCATCCTCACTACGGCAGAGGAGCAAGCCCGCGACCGTGGCATAACCCAGCTCGCGGTCAGCGTCACCGCGGAGAACACAGCTGCCGCCCGGCTCTACCGTCGGCTGGGTTACCAGCCAACCGGCGTCGTGGACGTCTGCTCCTACCGATGGCGCGACGACCAGGGCAGCTGGCACGACGAAACCGAGTCCTCCGAGCTACTCGTCAAGGAGCTCTAGAACTCAGGCAGGCGAGTCCTTGGCGCTGGCGAACGCCGCGTCGAACGACGCCGCGGGCGGGTCGAAGGCCAAACGAGCGACGAACTCGCGAGCTTCCGGCGCACCGACCAGACGGTCCATGCCCGCGTCCTCCCATTCGATGGACAGCGGGCCGGTGTAGCCGATGGTGTTCAGCATCCGGAAGCAGTCCTCCCACGGGACGTCGCCGTGGCCGGTGGACACGAAGTCCCAGCCGCGCCGCGGATCTGCCCACGGCAGGTGCGAGCCGAGCACGCCACGGCGGCCGTTGCCGGTCCGCAGCCGGGTGTCCTTGCAGTCCACGTGATAGATCCGGTCCCGGAAGTCCCAGATGAACATGACCGGGTCCAGCGCCTGCCAGATGAAGTGGCTGGGGTCCCAGTTCAGCCCGAAGGCCGCCCGGTGCCCGATCGCCTCCAGCGCGCGCTCGGTCGTGTAGTAGTCGTAGGCGATCTCGCTCGGGTGCACCTCGTGCGCGAACCGCACGCCCTCGGAGTCGAACACGTCGAGGATCGGGTTCCACCGGTCGGCGAAGTCCTGGTAGGCCGCGTCGATCAGCGCCTGCGACACCGGCGGGAACATCGCGACGTACTTCCACGCGGCCGACCCGGTGAACCCGACCACCGTGTCCACGCCGAGCTTGGCCGCCACCACCGCGGTGTCCTTGAGTGCCTGCGCGGCCCGCTGCCGCACCCCTTCGGGATCCCCGTCGCCCCAGATGCCCGGCAGCAGCATGTCGCGGTGCCGGGCATCGATCGGGTCGTCGCACACCGCCTGGCCGGCCAGGTGGTTGGAGATGGCGTACACCTTCAAACCGTGCTTGTCGAGGATGTCGCGGCGGGTCTGCAGGTACGCCGGGTCCTCGATTGCCCTTGCCACATCGAGGTGATCGCCCCAGCAGGCGATCTCCAGCCCGTCGTAGCCCCAGCTCGCGGCGAGCCGGGCCACCTCCTCGAAGGGCAGGTCGGCCCACTGGCCGGTGAACAGCGTGATCGGGCGGCGCATCGGTGGCTCCCTCGCAACGGTGTGGAAAGGTGACGCAGTGAAGGCGTGAGGCGGCAAGGACGCGATCGTTGGCCGCCAGGCAGGGATTGACCCGGCGTGTCGCCCTGCCACAGGGCCAACGATCGGCGGCAAGGCAGTAAACGCGCCGAGGCTGACCGGGACGCGCCCGGTCAGCCTCGGCGGCTGTCAAACCTAGTCCCAGCCGAACTTCTCGTACTGGGCGACATTCTCCTTGGTGACCAGCTCGGAGTCGATCAGCATGTTGCTGGGCAGCGGCAGGCCGGCCAGGTCGTCGGAGGACCGTCCCTGCGCGATCAGCCGGGCCATCGACACCGCGGTCGCGGCGATCGCCGGGGTGAACGTGACATCGGCCTCGATGCGGGCATCGCCGTTCTTGATGTGCTTGAGCATCGTGTTCGAGGCCGCGGTGCCGACGATGAAGAACTCCTTGCGGTTGGCCTGGGCGGCGGCCGCCTCGGAGCCGATGTTCTGGTCGTCGTCGTGGTTGAACACGGCGTCGAGCTTCGGCGCGGCAGCCAGCAGGTTGGCCATGGCCGCCTGGCCGGACTGCACCGTGAACGAGGCGTTGACCTGCCGGGTCACCTTGAGGCCGTGGATGGCCAGCGCGTCCTTGAAGCCTTCCGACCGTTCGCGGGTCAGCGCCAGGGTCGCGATGCCGGTGATCTCGCCGATCACGGCGTCGGACTTGCCCTTGAGCTTCTGGCCGATGTAATTGCCGGCGTTGAAGCCCACCTTGTAGTTGTCGCCGGCCAGGAACATCCGGTAGGCGCTCTGGTCGTTGAACCTGCGGTCCAGGTTGATCACCGGGATGCCGGCGGCGGTGGCCGCTTTGCCCACGCCGGTGAGCTGGTCGCCGTCCTGCGGGAAGATGATCAGCGCGTCCGGCTTCTCGGCGATCGCGGTCTGCACCGCGGCGATCTGGGACGGGGCGTCCGGGGCGGCCTCGAGCGCGGTGAAGGTGACGTCGGGGTACTTCGCCGCCTGCTCCTTGGCGAACCGGTTGATGGCCGCGAGGAAGCCGTGGTCGGCCACCGGGCCGGAGAACATGATCCGCACCTTCTTGCCCGGCGCCGAGGCTCCGGTGGTGCCGGCCGCCGCTGCCGCGGTCGAGCCGGAGTTGGCAGTCGCCTTCGGCCTGTTGCTGGTGCAGCCGGTCAGCACCATCCCCGCGGCGACGGTGACGGCGACGGCCCTGACGAGCAGCCGGCCGCCGTTCGGGTTGTTCTTGCGATAGTTCACTGCATCCTCCGCGATTGAGATGGGTGTGCTGCTGACGGTGAGCGCGCTGGCGCTGGGGCGATTTCGTGAGGTGAGCGGGCGACCGATGCTCATGCCGGTCGCCGCCGTAGCGAGCCGACCCGGAACTGCTGGATGAGAACCGCGGCGATGATGATCGCGCCCTGGGCGATCAGCTGGTACTCGATGGACAGGTTGTTCACGATGAACAGGTTGGTGATCTGGCTGAACACCAGCACGCCCAGCACCGAGCCGACGATGGTGCCCCGGCCGCCGGCCAGCGCCGTGCCGCCGATGATCACGGCGGCGATGGCCTGCAGCTCGTACAGGTTGCCGTGGTCGGAGGAGCCGGAGTTGGCCTGCGCGGTCACCATCAGCGCAGCGAGCCCGCAACAGAGGCCCGACAGCCCGTAGATGATCACCTGGGTGCGCCGGACGCTGATGCCGGCCAGCCGAGCTGCTTCGCCATTGCCGCCGATCGCGGCGCTGCGCCGTCCGAAGGTGGTGCGGTTGAGCAGCACCCAGGCCAGCGCGGCGACCACGAGGAACATGACCACCAGCCACGGAAGCCCGAGGAACTTGCGCTGCGCGATATCGGTGATGGCCTTGACGTCGACCACCTGCGTCGTCTTGCCCGAGATCTTCTGCGCCAGGCCGCGCGCGGCGACCATGGTCGCCAGCGTCGCGATGAACGGCGCCATCCGGCCGTAGGCGATCAGGAATCCATTGGTGAGGCCGGCCACCGTGCCCACCACCAGGGCGACGAAGACCATCATCACCGCGCCGTAGGACTGGGTCGACAGCGTCGTGGCCCAGACACTGGCCAGCGCCAGCAGCGCCCCCACCGAGAGGTCGATGCCCCCGCTGATGATGACGAAGGTCATCCCGATGGCGACGACGCCGATGCTCGATGCCAGGGTGAGCACGGTCAGCTCGTTGCTCCACAGCCGGTTCAGGTCCAGGAAGATGTCCGGCCGGCTCCACGCCCCGATCCCGTACAGGGCGATCAGCACCGCGATCAGGCCCAGGTTGCGGCGCACCGGCTCGCTGGCGTCGTCGCGGAACCAGCGGCGGACGGAGAACCCGCCCGACGGCGGCGGCGAGCCCGCATGCGATCCGGGGTCCGGTGCTCCCTCGGCCGGTGGGGTGACGACATCGACGCGTTCGGTCATGGGCTGTCAACTTCCAGTAGCGATCCCGCCATGACGAGATCGAGGACGGTTTCCTCATTCAGTTCGCCGGCCGGCGCCTCGCGCACGACGCGGCCCTCGCGCATGACCACCACCCGGTCGGCCAGGCCCAGCACCTCGGGCACCTCGCTGGAGACCATCAGCACGCCCATGCCCTCATCGGCCATCCGCCGGATGACCCGGTACAGGTCCGCCCTGGCGCCGACGTCCACGCCGCGGGTCGGCTCGTCCAGCAGCAGCAGGCGGGTGCCGGCCGACCGCCGGGACCGCCCGGCTGGCGACTCCGCCCGGCTGGCGGGGTTCAGCAGCCAGCGGCCGAGGACGACCTTCTGCTGGTTGCCTCCGGACAGCGTCTTCACCGGGCGGTCGACGCCACGCGGCTGCAGCGCGAGCTCGTCGGCGATCTCGGCGGACGCGGCGCGCTCGGCGCCGGCCCGGGTCATTCCCGCCTTGGCGTAGCGGGCGAAGGTGGCCAGGGTGACGTTGCGGTAGATGCGGTCCTCGAGCACCAGCGCCTGGCTCTTGCGCTCCTCCGGAGCCAGCCCCAGCCCGGCCCGCACGGCGCTGGACACCTGGCCCGGCGGCAGCTTGCGGCCGTTCAGCCGCACCTCGCCGCTGGTGGACCTGCGGGCGCCGTAGATCGTCTCCAGCAACTCCGAGCGTCCGGACCCGACCAGCCCCGCGATGCCCACGATCTCTCCCGCGCGGACCGACAGGGACACGTCGACGAACTCCCCCGGCCGGGTCAGCCCCGTCACCTCCAGCAGCGGCACGCGCTCATCGGTGGATTCGGAGGCGCCGGACCCGGCGCGATCGACGCGCCCGGCAAGCTCGACGCGCTCGGCATCCTCGGGGCGTTGGGTCCGCTCCGGGAACACGTACTCGATGGTCCGGCCGGTCATCCGGGTGACCAGGTCATCGGTCCTCGTCGTGCGGGCCGGCAGGTTGACCGCGGACGTCCGGCCGTCCTTGAGCACGGTCACCCGGTCGCCGATCTCGCGGATCTCCTCCAGCCGGTGCGAGATGTAGACGACGGCGATGCCGCGCGCGGTCAGTTCCCGGATGACGCGGAACAGGTTCGCCACCTCGTCGTGGGCCAGGACCGCGCTGGGCTCGTCCATGACCAGCAGCTGCGCGTCGTGCGACAGCGCCCGGCCCATGCTCACGATCTGCTTGGCCGCAGCGGGCAGCCGGCCGACCGTGCGGTTGACCGGGATGTCGCCGTGGCCGAGGCGGCGCAGCACGGCGGCGGCCTCCGCGCGCATCCGGCCGCGGCGGACGAAGCCGGCCGCGGACTGCTCGTGCCCCAGGAAGATGTTCTCGGCCACCGTCAGGTCATCGACCAGGTCGAGCTCCTGGTAGATCGTCGCGATGCCTGCCTTGGTGGCTGCCTGCGGCCCGCTGAACGAGGTCTCCTCGCCGTGCCAGAGCAGCGAGCCGGAGTCCGGGCGGTGCACACCGGCGAGCACCTTGATCAGGGTCGACTTGCCGGCGCCGTTCTGCCCGAGCAGGCAGTGCACCTCGCCCGCCAGCACCTCCAGCTCCACCCCGTCCAGGGCGCGGACGCCGGGAAAGGTCTTCAC
Source organism: Jatrophihabitans sp. (assembly GCF_036388195.1). Classification (GTDB taxonomy): domain Bacteria; phylum Actinomycetota; class Actinomycetes; order Mycobacteriales; family Jatrophihabitantaceae; genus Jatrophihabitans_A. The sequence continues at coordinate 51,845 of NZ_DASVSG010000055.1, forward strand.
GATGCCCTTGAGCTGCAGCAGCGGCGGTCCGGCGGCATTGGCCGGGCCGTCGGCGGTGGTCAGATTGCCCTCGGTCATGCCGGCACCTCTATCCAGGTCTGTGAGGTCGAGGCGTCCACTACCGCCTGGGTCAGAACCGCCGCCCGCAGCCCGTCGGCGAACAGCGGCAGCCCGTCGGGGGCGTCGCCGTCCAGAGCGGCATAGACGTCCTCGACGTAGGCGTTGAAGGCGTCCTGGTAGCCCTGCGGGTGCCCGGCCGGCAGCCGGGAGTAGGTCGAGGCGGGCTGGCCGAAGACGTCCGTGCCGCGCATCAGGACGACGTTCTGGTCACGGCCGCCGATCCACAACGCCTCGGGGGTCTCCTGGTCGAACGAGTACGACGCGTCCGGGCCGTCGAAGGAGAACCACAGGCGGTTCTTGCGGCCGGGCGTCACCTGGGACACCACCAGCGAGCCCATGGCCCCGCGGTCGGTCTGGAAGACGACCACCGCGCCGTCCTCGGTGCCCGGGTCGGCTGCCGCGTCGCTGGCGCCCCGCTTCTCGTAGGCGTTGCCCATCCGCGCGGCGAGCCGGACGATCCGGTGCCCGGTGGTGAACTCCATCAGGTCACACCAGTGCACGCCGATGTCGCCGAATGCGCGGGAGGCTCCGCCCAGCGCGGGGTCCATCCGCCAGTTCGTCGCGTCCTGCGCGGCCAGCCAGTCCTGCAAGTAGGTGCCGTGCAACAGCCACAACGGGCCGGCCTGGTCGCGGGCGATCTGGCTCCGCACCTCGCGGACCGAGGCGTAGAAGCGGTAGACGAACGGCACGCTGGCCACCCGTCCGGCCTCGCGGGCGAGGTCGGTCAACCGCCGGGCATCGAGGACCGAGGTCGCCAGCGGCTTCTCGCAGATCACGTGCTTGCCGGCAGCCAGCGCGGCCTCGGCCATCTCCAGGTGCGTCCGGTTCGGGGTGCAGATGTGCACCACGTCGATGTCGGGCGCGGCCACCAGCTCGGCGAGGTCGGCGACGCCGCGCCGGGCGCCCAGGGCCTTGACCCCGCTGGCGGTCGAGTCCGGGCTGCTGCCCAGCACGGCCGCCACCTCGCCCCCCGCGGCGCGCACCGCGTGGGCGTGCACGCCGCCGATGAAGCCGGTGCCGATGATCGCTGCTCGGGTTGGAGTGCTCATCCGCGGTTCGTGCCCGGCTTTCGGCCGGCGCAGCCGTAGGGTCTGCCCGTGCCTGTCCGGATCAGCTGCATGCCGCTCCTCTTGCATTCGAATGTTGCTGTGATGTGAGTCATCTGTTCAGTAGTATTGCATGCTGGAGGCAAAAGTCAACCCGACAGTGATAAAACTTCCGTCTTCGAGGGCTTGTCGGCAGTGTTTGAGTTGCCACTTCTGCCCGTAAGCGAGTTAAGTAGCCTTCTGCTCTACGCGTGATCGACGAGGAACGAGGTAGCGCATGAGTTCGAAGCCGCCTGAAGGGTTGGCCGCCGATCAGGTCGATTCGCTTGCTGCCGTGCTCGGCGCCGTGCGTGGGAGCCGGCTGCGCACCCGTCCCGACCTGGTGCGCCGGCTCGGCCTCGGCCGCAACGTCGTCAGCCAGCGGGTGACCCAGCTGATGGACTTCGGCCTGCTCGATGAGGGGCAGCTGGCGCCGTCCACCGGCGGGCGGCCCTCCCGCGAGCTGCGGTTCCGCGCCGAGGCCGGCTGCCTGCTCGTCGCCGAGCTGGGCGCGACCGAGCTGCAGGCGGGCCTCAGCGACCTGGACGGGTCGCTGCTGGCCCAGCGCACCGAGCCCTGCGACGTCGCGGCCGGGCCTGAAGCCACGCTGGCCCGGCTGCAGCAGATCTTCGACGAGCTGCTGGCCGAGCGGCCGGTCCAGGCGCCGGTGTGGGGGGTGGGAATCGGCGTGCCCGGGCCCGTGGAGTTCTCCAGGGGACGCCCGATCGCGCCGCCGATCATGCCCGGCTGGGACGGCTACCCGGTGCGCGAGCGGCTCTCAGCCATCTACCAGGCGCCGGCCTGGGTCGACAACGACGTCAACGTCATGGCGCTGGGCGAGCTGCGCGCGGGGATCGGCCGCAACGAGCTGGAGCTGCTCTACGTCAAGGTGGGCACCGGGATCGGCGCCGGGCTCATCTCTGCGGGCCGCCTGCATCGCGGCGCGCAAGGGGCCGCCGGCGACATCGGCCACGTGTCGGTGCTCGACGACGACAGCGTGCTGTGCCGGTGCGGCAACACCGGCTGCCTGGAGGCGCTGGCCGGCGGGTACGCGCTCAGCCGCGACGGGCTGGCGATCGCGCGGTCCGGGCGAAGCCCCGCGCTGGCCGACGTCCTGAGCGCCACCAGCCAGATCACCGCTCGCGACGTGATCGCCGCCGCGGGCGCGGGCGACCCGGCATGCCTGGCGCTGGTGACCCGGTCGGGCCGGCTGGTCGGCCGGGTCCTGGCGACACTGGTGAACTTCTACAACCCGTCGCTGATCGTTCTCGGCGGGCAGGTCAGCTCCGGTGGGGACATCTTCCTCGGTGAGCTGCGGCGGACGGTCTACGGCCGCTCGACCGCCCTGGCCGCGCGCGATCTGCGGATCAAGACCTCCCCGCTCGGGGACCGGGCCGGGTTGCTGGGCGCGGCGTTCCTGGCAGCCGACCAGCTCTTCTCGCGGGCGTGCCTGGGCCACTGGATCCAGAACGGCTCGCCGGCCGGGCGTCCGGAGCTGTCCGGCGAGGGCGTCGCCGCCTGAGCCGGCCTCGCTAGGCAGGCAGTTACTCGGCGATCTTCACCGGTATCTCCAGCGAGACGCCGTGGATCCGCACCCGCTTCTTGTCCGGCCCGACATCGCCCTGCCAGCTGACTGGGAGTTCCACGTACCGGTCATCGTCGATATCGGGCCTGGCCACCACCAACTGCAGGACGCACAGGTCCTCTTCGGGGACGACACCCACATTGCCCGGCTCCAGCCGCACCGTGGTGTGCGAGCTCGCCACCCCGCAGATTCCGCTGACGTGCAGGTCGCGATCGTCCGATCCCGGCATGCGGTTGTACCAGGCCGACCAGTCGCGGGTTTCCACCACGCCGTCGGGGAGGCCGGTGTTGGTGAGGATGGGGCGGAATCCGCCGGCAGCGCCGTCCAGCAAGCTGATCAACTCCAGGATCGCGGGCGCCGCGGGATGGTCGGACTGGCCTTCCAGCTCGACCGTGTGCGCGTGGTCACCGTCGACGACATGTACGGCGTAGTTGAAGTCGTCATACACCTGCCCCGTCGTCGGCAGCCGCTCCGGAAGGTTGAAGAAGTCCGACTCGGCGATGATCCGGTCGACCTGCTCGGCAACCTCGGGATCGAGGCTCGAGGAGTCGAGGGGCCCCACCTGCTGGTGGACACCGGCGAAACCGCCCGTCTGGATAACGGTTATCTGCATCTGTGAACCTCTCCCAGCTGAGGATGTAATCAATGGCACAGTATCGAACCTGCCGTCGAACCGGCGCAATACCGGGCTTGTGGGCCGCTCTCGGACGTGGTCAAGAGATCACCGATCTCGGCAGGACGGCTGATCCTGAGCAGGCCCGGTCCCGTCGTTGCCGCCGTTGCCTGAGTACAGGATGCGCCTTGCGCACTTGGGGCTTCTCGGGTTCCAGTACGGCTGCTGCCAGCTGTCGTCCTCGGTGAGGTAGTCGTGCGCGTCCGGATTCCGCAGCTGGAGCCGGCGGGCCCACCACCGGGCATAGAAGTGGTCGAAGATCCGGTGGTATTCGGTGAAGTAGACGTCGGCGACCTCGGTGTCGCCGGTGATGACGAGCATGTTCTCGTCGTTCTTCACGGTGGATGCCTCGGAGAAGTTCGCCGAGCCCGAGATGGTGATGGGCGTCGCGGTGAGCGGGCCGAGCAGCAGCACCTTGGTGTGCAGGTAGAGGGCGTGCTCGTTGAAGCCGGTCAGGTGCTCGGCCGCCCAGCCGGTGAGCGGATCGGGTTCTCCCAGCGCGCCGACGGCCACCTGCACCATCGGGTCGCCGGACCAGAGCGGCTGGTTGTTGTCCCGGCGGTCCAGCAGCACGAAGCGCAGCACACCCGGCGTGCGCGCGGCGGCCAGCTGTGCCTCGAAGTGCTTGTCGTCCAGCCCGAACGGCAAGGTGATGTGGGTGCTCGCCGGCCAGGCCGCGAAACCGGTGGCATACCAGTCCAGCGGGTCGAGCCCGGTACGCGGGCTGAAGATCGGGTGGATGCCCGCGGCTCCGAGCGCGCCCGCGTCGAAGGGGCTGTGGATGTCCGTCCACTCCTGCAGCGCCGGACGGGCCGGGTCGCCGGCGAGCACAGTCCAGTAGTCGAGAAAGCGCTGCGCGACGGCGGCGTCCCGGACCACGTGCCCGACGTTGGAATGGCCGAAGATGCCGCCCTGGGTGAGATTCGTCGACCCGGTCCACACCTGGGCGGGCGTGAGCGTGCCGTCGTCAGCCCGGTCGGCCCGGATCAGGAACTTGTTGTGGGCGATCACCGGATGGGTGCGCGGTATGAGCATCGACCGGTCGAGCTGCGCCGTCTGGACGGCTGCCTGGATGGCCGCTTCGTTGGCCAGCCCCGCCTCGCCCTTGGCGTGATAGACGATCTTGACGTCGGCGCCCGCCGCCTGCGCCCGGGCGAAGGCAGCCAGCACGGTCGGCTCGGTGAACTCGTAGATCGCCGCGCGGATGGCCAGCGATGCCGAGGCGCCGTCGGTGATGAACGCGATCAGCGCCTCGTGCAGCCCCCGGGACAGCCAGGCCATCGCCTCGGCGCGCTGGTCGGGCGGCAGGTTGTCCGGGGCGCCGCCGAACCTGGCCGCATAGGCCTGGCTGGCCGCCACCCCGCGGTTGAAGTAGAGCCCGTGGACGCCAGTGGCCGGATCGTTGGTGGTGACCTCGATAGTCGCCGAGACCGTGTCCCTGCTGGTCAGGGCAGCGGGTGTGCCGTAGCGCGGCAGGACCGTGTAGCGGTACGGACGTCCCGGCTTGGCGGTGTAGTCACCCCACCACATCGACTGGATCGGCTGGGCCTCGGTCTGGTAGACCGCGGTCAGCGCCGGCGCCGGGACCTGGGACTTGAAGGTCTTGAACCCCGACAGCCAGCGCGAGGTGTGGTCGGTGAGGTCCTCGCGGCGCAGGGCGAAACCCAGGCAGCCGTCCCGGGCCTCGTCGGTCAGGTCGAAGCCGAGGAAGACCGCGTGGTTGCCGGCGATGGCACGGACCGTGAGCCCGCCGTTCTCGACGTGTCGTCGCACCGCGACCCCCGCGCGCTAGTCGGTGACCGCACCCTAGCCCGCCCGTGCCCGGTGTCGCGGCGGTTCAGCCGGTTGCGACCAACGCGCGCAACTCCTCGATGCGGGTGTCGGGGTCGGAGAGGTGGCCGCCCTCGGTGTGCACGACAACCGTCGCTCCGGGGACGTGCGAGGCCAGCCAGGCGCCATGACCGGCGGGAACCAGGACATCGTGCGCGCCGTAGCGGACGGTGACCGGCACCTCGATCTGGTCGAGGTTGAAGCCCCAGTCGGTGACGAACGCCAGGTCGTCGTCGACCCAGCCCCAGACGCCGGCCGAATACGCGTTGCGCATGTCTTCCACGAACACCTGCTGGAGATCCGGACGGGCCAGCTTCTCCCGGTCGGCGTCGGCAAGCTGCCAGTCATCGGACAGGATCTTCGACGGGTCCTGCGCGATCCGTGCCAGGTCCTCCCCCGCCAGCCGCGCGAGGTTGTCGTGCAGTACCTGCTCGCCCTCGATCGCCCAGTGGAACTCCTGGACGTTCCGGGGGTCCATGCCGGCCCACCAGTCCAGGCCCTCGGCATCGAAGGGAGCCGCGCCGACCCGGCACTCGACCCGTGTCAGCCGGTTGCCGAGCCTGGCAGCCACCGCCAGCGCGTGCGGTCCCCCGCCGGACCCGCCGGTGACCGCGAACCGGTCGATGCCCAGCGCGTCGGCGATGGCGGCGACGTCCTCGGCGCAATCGACCACCCGCCGCCCCGGTCGGCGGTCCGACACCCCGTAGCCCGGCCGGTCATAGGTCACCAACCGCAGCCGGGCACGTTCGAGCCCCGCCTCGTCCGGCGGGCGGCCGAACCGCGAACCCGGAGTGCCGTGCAGGCTGAAGACCACGTCGCCGTCCGGGTCGCCCCACTGCGCGACGCCGAGCGCGCGTCCGTCCGATGCGGTGATGGTGGTCAACCGGTACGTCGTCATCCTTCGGATTCTGCCCGACGGCGCGCTGATCCGGTGTTCGTGGCGGCGCTGATCCGGTGTTCGTGGCCGGTCCGGCCGATGACAGTATCGACGCCATGCGCATCGCGACCTGGAACCTGAACTCGGTCAAGGCCCGGCTGCCCCGGCTGCTGTCCTGGCTGGAGCTGCGCGAGCCCGATGTGCTGCTGGTGCAGGAGACCAAGGCCACCGAGGAGTCCTGGCCGGCCGCCGAGCTGCAGGCCCAGGGCTACGAGTCGGCGCACCTGGGCAACGGCCGGTGGAACGGGGTCGCCATCCTGTCCCGGGTCGGGCTCGCCGACATCACCCGCGGCCTGCCGGCCCAACCTGCCTTCGACGGCGCCGTCGAGGACCGGGCCATCGGCGCCACCTGCGCCGGCATCCGGCTCTGGTCGCTCTACGTCCCCAACGGCCGGACGGTCGGGCACCAGCACTTCGACTACAAGCTGCGGTTCCTCGACGCCGTCCGCGCCCAGTTGGTCGCGGAGCGGACCGCTCTGGGCGCCGGCACGCCGTTCGGGCTGCTCGGTGACTTCAACGTGGCGCCGAACGACGACGACGTGTGGGACATCGTCGCCTTCGCCGGCTCCACCCACGTCAGCGCGCCGGAACGCGCGGCGCTCGCGGCCATCCAGCAGGCGGACCGGAAGGCCCCGCTGGTGGATCTGCGGCCGCGCGCCTCGATCGATCCCGAGGACGCCCGGCCGCCCTACACCTTCTGGGAGATGCGGATGCTCGGCTTCCAGAAGGGCCGCGGCATGCGGATCGACCTGGCGCTGGTGAACGACCCGCTCGCCCAGCGGGTCCGGTCGACGTGGGTGGACCGGGACGCCCGGCGCGGCGAGGGCCCGTCCGATCACGCGCCGCTGGTGCTCGACTTGGACTAGGCCGCGACCCG